>CALHMG010000380.1 GCA_938034705.1 uncultured Gammaproteobacteria bacterium | reverse complement strand
ACGTATCTTGCCGATGTGTTTCCCGAGGCAGGTCTCGCGCCTCCGCTTGCCGAGCGCGGCAGCTACTATCGCTGGATGTTTTTTGCCGCCGGCCCGGTCGAGGCTGCGGTGACGAACAAGTCGATGGGCTTTGAATCGCCGGCCGACAAGCAGGCGATGCTGGGGTACGGCAATTTCGATCAGGTCATGGATACACTGGAGCGCGCTGTCTCGGAGAAGAGCTTCGTGGCCGGGGATGTGTTCTCGGCCGCGGACGTTTATTTCGGTTCCCAGATCGGCTGGGGACTTCAGTTCGGAACCATGGACAAACGACCGGCGTTTGAAAGCTACTGGAAACGTATCAGTGATCGTGAAGCCTGGCATCGAGCGAACGACCTCGACAACGCGTTGATGCCAGACACCTGAGTTCAGGATCTACGCAGGCGCGCTGTCAAAACCCGACAGCGCCTCGCACCAGCTGCCAACCTTCAGAAGTTCGTCCTCGCTGCCAACGCCGCCCATGATTTGCAGCCCGAGCGGCATGTTGTCCCTGTCGAGCCCTGCGGGCCAGGTAACTACCGGCATGCCAAGGTAGCTTGAAGGTGCGTTGAAGGTTCGATCCCCTGTGTGCGCGAGACCCGTCGGCGCGGCATCGGCTGCCGCCGGAGAAATCGCACCGTCGACGTCGATCAGTTCGCGGTTCATGAGTTTGATCATCTCGCGACGATGCTGTCGCGCCGCCAGATAATCCGTGGCCGAAACAGACTGCCCGTGGCGAATGTGGTCGGTGATTACGGGAGGGTACAGATCGCCGCGGGTGGCAAAGTTGTCGGCGTGGGAGGCGGCTGCTTCCGCCGACATGATCACTTTGTGGTGATCGAGCACGTCTTCAAAGCCTGCCGGGAGTGCTCTTTCAACAATCTCCACGCCTCGCGATTGAAGAAGTTTGCACTGTTCGTCCATCAGAGCGGACATCGACGGACTGGCGTGTTCATCAAAAAGGCCACGCAGGCGCCACAGCCGAATGGGTCTTGCCGGTTCGACGTCGGGAAGCAAGCTGGTTTCGCCCGCATCGTCACGCCAGTCGTGATCATCTCGCATCACCTGCCAGAGCAGGCTGGCGTCGTCGATATCGCGCGTCAGCATGCCAACGTGATCGAGCCGCCACGACAGCGCAATAATTCCATCGACGCTGATGCGTGAATGGCCGGGTTTCATCCCGGCGGTCCCGTTGTATGAGCAGGGCCTGATTACCGAGCCTGCTGTCTGTGTTCCAAGCGCGGCGAGACACATGCGATCTCCAACCGCGGCTCCGGAACCCGAGCTGGAGCCGCCGGGCGTCCGCGCAGAGTTCCACGGGTTGGTGGTTGGGCCCGCGTCGCCGGTTGCGAACGCGGTAGTTACCGTTTTCCCAAGGACGATCGCGCCGGCATGTCGCAGTCGAGCCACCGAGGCCGCATCGTGTTCGGCTTCGCGCATCACATACGCGTCGGTACCGCCGCGCGTCGGCATATGTTCAACGTCGTAGATGTCCTTCACACCGATGGGTATGCCGTGCAGGGGGCCTCGCCAGTTGCCGTTTGCGGCTTCTTGGTCGCACTCGTATGCCTGTGCAAGCGCACCCTCACGGTCAAGATGAACCCATGCCTGAACGGTCGGCTCGCGTTTGTCGATGCGTGCAAGGCATGCGTTCATCAGTTCGACGGTCGAGAGCTGTCCGTCGCGCATCGCTTTTGCGGCCTGAAGTATCGATAGTGAGTTGGGACTGTTCATGGCGGATGCTCTGGTGAAGTGTTGTCGTTGGGCGATGTTACCCTGATGTCTCTCCACACAGAGAATCCGATTGTTCCAGACCGTGGTCACGATCGCTGATGTCATGACACCGGCCTGTGGCGATCTGGAGTAGTCCGTAGTGACGCGATAAGGTGCGTCTGCAACAAAACCTCGAGGACAGTTATTTTGAGTGCATTCAGAACCATGATGTTTGCTCCGGGAAATCACCCGCGCAAGGTCGAAAAAGTTTTTACTCTAGGAGCGGACGCCGTCATTCTTGATCTCGAGGATGCAGTTGCAGTTGACGAAAAAATTGCAACGCGCGAAGTCGTTGTCGAGGCATTGCAGGCGCCACGCAAGTCGCTTGGCTACATTCGAGTTAACGCGTTCGACACTTCGTTTTGCTTTGGCGATCTTCACGCCGTCGTGCGACCGGGCGTCGACGGAATTATCCTGCCAAAGGTCGAGTCCAGCGACATGCTGCTCACAGTCGAATGGGTTGTCGCCAATCTGGAAAAAGAACGCGGACTGCCTGTCGGCGGTATCGACATCTTGCCGATTATTGAAACCGGTCTGGGTATAACGGCACTTGAGGACATCGCTTCAGCGGGTACGAGAGTCGAGCGCCTTTGTTTCGGCGCCGGTGACTACACGCTTGACGTCAACAGCGCGTGGTCGCGTGATGAGCACGAGCTCGCCTATGCACGCGGTCGCATGATCAATGTCTGCAGGGCCGCCGGCCTTGAGGCGCCACTCGATACCGTGTGGATTGAGATCAAGGATGATGAGGGTTTCAAGACATCCTGCGAGCTTGCATTTCGGCTTGGGTTTCAGGGCAAACTCTGTATCTATCCAACACAGGTTCCAACCGCGAACGCCGTGTTCACGCCTTCTGCAGCGGACATCGAGCGCGCGGAAATTATTGTCAAGGCGTTCAACGAAGCGGAAAAAGCCGGATCAGCGTCTATCCAGATCGACGGTTACTTTGTTGACTACCCCATTGTCGAAAAGGCCCGCCGCACGCTCGAGCTCATGGAACGCATCAAACAAAGCGGGAGCAGCTAGATGAGTGATTTGCCGAAACCCCTCGAGGGCATAAAGGTACTTGATATAGCGACCTACGTAGCCGCACCGTTTGCCGGCGCGAACATGGCTGAGTTTGGCGCGGACGTGATCAAGATTGAAAAACCGGGAATGGGTGATTCGCTGCGGGTGCTCGGCACCGAGACTGGCGTCGGGGACACGTGGTTCTGGGTTAACGAGGCGCGCAACAAGCGTTGCATAACGCTCGATCTTAAAACCGAAAAGGGTGCGAATATTTTTCGCGACATGGTGGCTCAGGCGGACGTTGTCATCGAGAACTTTCGTCCAGGGACTCTTGAGAAATGGGGGCTCGGCTTTGAAGAGTTACGCGAACTCAACCCTGGACTCATCATGTTGCGCGTTTCCGCATACGGACAGGAAGGCCCGAAAAAGGATTTGCCGGGTTTCGCTCGCATTGCTCAAGCCTACGCCGGCCTGACCTATCTTTGTGGAACTCCTGAAACCGCTCCGTTGATTGCGGGCTCAACGACGCTCGCGGACTATCTTACCGGCCTGTACGGCACCTACGGGATTCTGCTCGCGCTGCGCTCCCGGGATCAGAGCGGTCGAGGCCAGTACATTGACGTTGCCCTTCATGACGGGATCTTCCGCTTTCTTGATGAAATCGCGGCGGTCTATGACAAGACAGGATTCGTCCGCGAACGCAAAGGTACCGAAACCGGGAGCTCGTGCCCGCACAGCCACTACCCGACCGGCTGCGGTCGCTGGGTCGCAATCGCGTGTACGAACGACAAGATGTTTGAGCGCCTGTGTGAGGTCATGGGCAAACAGGAATTGTGTGCACCGGACAAATGGGGTCCCAAAGCCAATCGTCTGCGCGATCGCGATCAGGTAAACGCTGTTGTCGGAGGCTGGACCGGCCAGTTTGAACGTGACGAGGTGATTCGCATGTGTTCAGAAGGATCGGTGCCGTGTGGCCCCGTCACGAGCATTGCGGACATTTTTGAAGAAGAGCAGTTTCACGTTCGCGACACGCTGACTACCGTTAAAGATCCACGCATCGGAGAGGTGAGAACCCAGGGCGTAGTCCCCAAACTTTCAGAAACGCCGGGCGAAATACGACATCTGGGTGCGGCAATGGGGCAGCACACGCAGGAAGTCATGCGCGAGTGGCTGGGCATTGAGGATGAAGAGCTTGCTGCACTGAAGGCCGATGGCGTCATCTGAATCCAGAGTTTTACCAGCCACATCATACGGAGAGATATACCCGTGTTAACGATGCGCGCCGCCGTTTTGTTTGAGCAAGGCAAACCCAAGCCGTACGCAACGAGCAAGCCGTTGTGTGTCGAGACCGTTACCCTCGATCCCCCCGGGCCCGACGAGGTTCTGGTGAAGGTGCGTGCATCGGGTCTGTGTCATTCAGACCTGTCCCTGATGGAGGGTGTCAGGCCCCGGGCCTTGCCGATTGTGGTCGGTCACGAGTGCGCGGGTGAGGTAGCCGAAGTCGGCGCCAACGTGACCGAGGCCAGGGTTGGTGATCATGTGGTGATGTCGTTTGTCGCGACTTGCGGAACCTGTCCGGCCTGCAGCAAAGGTAAACCTAACCTGTGTGATAGCCACTGGGAGGCTCGCAATTCCGGGGGGCTCGTCAGCGGTACACGCAAACTGAAACTTGACGGCAAGCCGCTTAACCATCACAGCGGCGTTTCTGCATTTGCCGAGTACGCGGTTGTTTCGCGTTACTCGGTCGTGCCCATCGACAAAGAGGTGTCGTTTCCTGATGCCGCCTTGTTCGGATGTGGCGTGATGACGGGCGTCGGCGCTGTTACCAACACCGCTCGAGTACAGCCGGGCGAGTCGTGCGCCGTGCTGGGGCTGGGCGGAGTTGGGCTTTCGGCTTTGCTGGGTGCAGTTGTTTCAGGTGCATCTCATGTCATCGCGATAGACCTCAATCCAGCCAAGCTCGAGATCGCGAGGTCACTCGGGGCCACCCATGCCTTTGCGGCGGATGATCCACAGCTGTCGGAACAGGTTCGCGATATCACGGGCGGCGGTGTCGACTGGGCGTTCGAAATGGCGGGATCTGTCAAAGCGATGGAGCTCGGTTACGACCTGCTCGGTCGCGGTGGCAGCGTTGTCAGTGCCGGGCTGTCGCATTTTGAGCATCGGTTTTCCATACCGCATGCAGCGATGGTAAGTGACGAAAAATCTGTACGCGGCAGCTATATGGGCAGCTGTGCACCGCGTCGGGACATTCCGAGATTTGTGGAGCTTTTCAAGTCAGGTCGCATGCCCGTAGACCGGCTGCGCACCGCTACGCTGAACTTTGATCAGCTCAACGCCGGTTTCGACGCGCTCGACAGCGGCACGGCGATACGCCAGATTCTTGATCCTTCGCTGTAGGCCACGGGCGATCTCACGCTGGCGCATCTGTTGTTCTTCGCGTCTCGCCGCGCATGTCGCTGATTGATTGTCGGCGCGACGTCAATCGCGGCGGCGAAGCCGGGAGGGTGCCCCGGGATTTCTGTGGACTCTGCCTGTTCTTTCAGGAGCCGTCCGGATTTCCTTTACCGTCGTCCCGGGACGCGGGACACTTTGCCGCGATGACGAGATGACGCACCCACGCCGGGTGCGGTGACAATCGATGCGCGGGTGACACTCACCCGTCACACAGGGGGATGATCGATGTTTGAACTGGATGCCTTTGGCAACGAGGTGCGCAAGAGCGAAGATCCGCTCTCCGAGCGACGCTTTAACCGGCCCACAAGGTTTGGCGCGCAGATTCCCGAGGGCTGGGTTTCAACGCCCGATTACATTGGCGCCGAACGCCGTATCGCCGAGCAACGTCAAGGCAATGAACGACGTACGTACAGCCGCCTTGGCGACGGCAGGGTGCCCCGCCGTAAAACACGCGGCCGACGTTTCGACGAAATCCACGGGCTTCAGTATCGAGGCCTCATCGATCGACCTTCTGTTAAGTCCACTTAAGAAACCGATGAACGTATTTTTTCTCAGGGCTCGCAACTGCCCGTATAAGTTCATGGCGTCGCAGCACGTCTCGATTCGCCGAACGCCGAAAGTCACCGCGCGTCGAACAGCCGGCCAGGGCAGGCGGTGTCTGCCGCTAAAGCTGCGGCTGTACTGATTTTCAGGCCAGGGCCTGTTCAAGAACCCTGACAACGTGGACCGCTTCACGTTCTGCGCCGTCAAGAATCTGATGTCGACAGCTGGTACCGTCGGCGACGATCACGGTGTTGCTGTCGGCGGATCGTACCGCCGGCAACAGCGACATCTCGGCCATTTTCATCGAAATGTCGAAGTGTTCTTTCTCGAAACCGAAAGCGCCGGCCATTCCACAGCAGCTCGAGTCGATCAGCTCCACCTCAAGGTCGGGAACCATTTCGAGAATCCGCTGCACCGGTCCAACGACGTCAAATGCTTTTTGGTGACAGTGTCCGTGAAGCAACGCTCGTCGCTCTGACAACGGCTTGAGATTGAGGTTAAGGCTGCCGCTTTCGAGCTCGCGCTCCAGATATTCTTCGATCAGCATCACATGCTCACCAAGGTCCTCGCTGCCCGGTACGAGTCCAGCGACTTCGTCGCGCAGACCCAGCGTGCAGGACGGCTCAAGACCGACGATGGGCACGCCGGCGTCGGTGAAGACGCGCAGCGCGGCGGTCAGGCGAGACGCTTCCGCACGCGCTTCGTCAACGAGCCCCGCAGAGAGGAAGGTTCGACCGCAGCAGTAGGGGTTCTCGTTTGCCGGTGGGACGATCAGGGCAACGCGTTTGCCGGCTGCGGCAAGAACTTTCAGCGCCGCACGTGCGTTCGCTGATTCGAAGTGATTGTTGAACGTGTCAACAAACAGCGCGACATCGGCCTGGTTTGGATCAGTTGCGCTCGCTCCATCGAGAAAACTGCGCCGGTGCCACTTGGGCATGCTGCGTCTGGCGCTCATGGCGGTGACCGTCTCCGACAGTTTGCCAGCGCCCGGGACCAGATCGCGCAGATTCAGTAACGGCGCAAATTTCTTCAGCCTGCCGGCGTAGCGTGGCAGGTATGCAACGAGTTTGTCGCGCAGTGTCAGACCGGTGTGCTGTCGTTTTTTGGCGAGATATTCAATCTTCATTCGAGCCATGTCGACGCCGGTGGGGCATTCACGTTTGCATCCTTTGCACGACACGCAAAGACTCATCGTGGCGTCCATTTCATCGCTCACGAGAGCGTCTGGTCCAAGCTGACCGGACAGTGCGAGGCGTAAAGTATTTGCCCGCCCGCGGGTGACATCACGCTCGTTACCGGTGGCGCGAAATGACGGACACATCACGCCGCCGCTACCCTTACGGCACGCGCCATTGTTGTTACACATTTCGGCCGCCTGGGGCAGCCCGCCCCACGCTGACCAGTCGAGTGCAGTTTCAAAATCCTGGGTGGCGTAACCCGGCTTGAATCGCAGCAGCGTTCGATCATCAGCTTTGGGTGGATGGACGATTTTGCCGGGGTTAAACAGACCGTTCGGGTCGAAGAGAGTTTTGACTTCTTCCATCGCAGCGGTGATGGGGCGGCCGTAAAGTGGTTCGATCCATTCAGAACGGACGATTCCGTCCCCGTGTTCACCCGAGTACGCGCCGTCATATTTTTTGACTAGCCGCATCGCTTCGGTTGCGATTGCGCGCATCGTGCTGGCGCCACGCGCTTCTTTCATATTGAGGACAGGGCGTACATGCAGCGTGCCGACAGAGGCGTGTGCGTACCACGTGCCTCGCGTGCCGTGCTGCTCAAACACTTCCGTCAGTTCGCGCGTGTAGTCGTCAAGATGCTCCAGAGGCACCGCGCAGTCCTCGACAAAGGAAACGGGCTTGGCGTCTCCTTTCATCGACATCATGATGTTCAGGCCTTGTTTTCGAACCTCCCATATTTCCTGAGCGAAAGCGGGGTCTGGCACCTTCAGTACCGCATCGGGATAGCCGTGGTCGGCAAGCAGGGTATCGAGCTGATTCAGCGCTTCGATCTGCGGACCCGCTTCATCACCGGCAAACTCAACCAGCAGAATCGCATCGGTATCAGGGTTGGCAATGGCCCCGAGGACCGGTTTGAACGCCTCGATTTCGCTGCCAAGTTCGATCATGTTTCTGTCCACCAGTTCAACGGCGGCGGGATCGAGTTTGACGATGTGCTGCGTCACCCGCATCGCATCCGCGAAAGCTGAAAAACGACAGACGCCCAGCGACTTGTGCTTGGGTAGAGGTGCAAGAGCGAGTTCTATCTCCCTGAAGTAGTTCAGGGTGCCCTCTGAGCCAACCAGCATCGACGCAAGATTATGGCCTTCAGGGTTGATGGTATTCAGATTGTAGCCAGCAACGTTGCGCATGACCTTTGGCCAGCGAGATTCGATTTCATCGCGAACGCTCGCCTCGAGACCGCGTAGACTTATCGCAAGATCTTTAAGTCCAGGCATGCTGTCGAGTTCAGAAAGTGAACTCGACGTATTTTCAAAGCGCCATTCGTCTCCGTTAGCCATGATGGCGTCGATGGCGTTCACGTTGTGGACGGTATTGCCGTAACGAATGGAGCGAGCACCACAGGAGTTGTTGCCCGTCATGCCGCCGATCGTCGCTCGACTCGCGGTTGATACATCTACGGGAAAAAACAGTCCGTGTTGCTTGAGCTGTGCGTTGAGCTGATCGAGCACGATGCCTGGCTGCACGCGTGCGATGCGCCGTTCTGTATCCAGTTCGACAACACCGTTAATGTGCTTTGAGGTGTCAATGATCAACGATTCGTTGATCGTCTGTCCGCACTGGGAGGTGCCGCCGCCACGCGGTGTAACGGGGACGCCATGCTGGCGGGCAATCGACAGAGCGGCACGAATGTCATCGTCATCGCGCGGGATTACAACGCCCAGGGGCATCATCTGATAGATCGATGCGTCCGTGGCGTATCGGCCCCGGCTGAACACATCGAAGCGAACCTCGCCTTTCAGCGCGGAGGAAAGCTCACGTGCCAGCCTGCTGTCGCCGGCTCCATGCAGCGTTACTGGGGTCGAATTGACTGATGCAGACACGATACTTCCGGCTTTTTGGACGAATTTGAAACGGGTGGTCTGGCGCAATGCCACGGCGAAAGATGGTAGCACTGGCGCGCGTCTGGCGTTGTATGATTGCGCCCGGAAAATTTCAATCCACCCCGGAGCGCGATCGTTTGTACGTCGTCTTTGCGCGGTTCCTGCCCGGCTGCGCCGGCTCCGGTCAATTTTGCGGTGGGTTGCGAGAGCCGTTTGCAGATTGGTTTGTGTAGCGGTTTATGCATCGGTATGTGCATGGGTTTATGCATGGGTTTGTGTACGGGTTCGATTACCGGATTCCAGTAACAGACTCGGATATCAGTTCGGAGAACAGTGGACGCGATGGGAAGTTATCTTGAGACAGTCAGAAGCGGCGTGCCCGCCTGGGAAGTAGACACTGTCGAGCATTTTACGGTCGCGTATTACTTTGAGCGATTCTCGCGAGCGGCCATGCGAATGCTGATCGAAGCGGGTTTTACGCCCGAGGATGCGGAGCTGCCAACCACGCAGAACTGTTTTGTTCGCTACCAGAAAGAGCTTCGGGCAGGGGATCAGTTTCACATCGACAGCGGGGTGATATCAGTAGATCCCGACGCCGGGACCTGGGTGCTCGGGCATCGAGTCTTCAACTCTGAAACCGGCGATTTATGCACCACCATGGAACACACGCTGAAAGGCTCGCCTCGTCGTGACATGAAGGACTATCTCATCAGCTGGGAGGGACCCGATCGCGATCACCGGCCGCCGCCCGCCGAGAACTCGCACTGGTTGATGACGGGTACGGACGTGTTACGTCCAGCCGATATGGGATTTTCAGGCCAGCTCGATCTTTCGGGTTTCATCCATCGATTCTCCTCTGCGAATCAGCATCTGCAAAACATGTTCGGTATGACAAGCTCTTACCAGCGAAGCAACCGCATCGGATTTTCGACGTTTGAATTTTTGATGGACTTTCACAGCGTGCCGCCGGAGGCAGGCGAGGTTATCGAAACCCGCAGTACCGTAGCGCACGTCGGCAGAACTTCGCTGAGGCTGGTGCATAGAATGGGAAGTCGCACAACGTCAAGACCGATTGCGAGTTTGAGTATCATGGGTGTGCATCTCGATCTCGATGCGCGCCGTCCCAAGGAGATGCCCGAGAGCCTGCGCAGTCGTGCCGAGGAGATCATGAACGCCGGCAATACCGGGTGACGGGGGTTTAAGCGTTCACGCAGATCTTCCGCCGAGGCCCACGCAAATCAGAACCGAGGAAAGTTAAATATGAGTACACCCCGCCAGCAACTTGCCAACGCCTTGAGATCCGGTCGTTTTATCGCCGCGCCGGGCGTGTTCGAATTGATATCGGTCAAGATCGCAAGCCAGATGAAGTTCGATGCCTTATATATGACAGGTTACGGCACCGTCGCGTCCTATCTGGGACTGCCGGATGCGGGGCTGGCAACGTATTCACAGATGGTGGAGCGGGTTGGCCACATGTGCGGGGCAACGGACAAGCCGATCATCTGCGATGGCGACACCGGGTATGGCGGGCTGCTTAACGTTAAACATACGGTTGAGGGCTATGAGCGTGCTGGCGCCGCCGCCATTCAGATCGAAGATCAGGAGTTCCCCAAAAAGTGTGGTCATACACCGGGTCGAAAGGTCATACCGGTTGAAGACATGGTGCAGAAAATCAAAGTCGCCGCGAGCGCGCGTGAGTCCGACGATTTTCTGATCGTCGCGCGAACCGACGCCCGAACAGTGTACGGACTCGATGAAGCAATCAGCCGTGGTCAGGCTTTCGAGGACGCTGGCGCGGACATCATCTTCGTTGAGTCGCCCGAGTCGGTCGATGAGATGGAAACGATCTGCAAGTCGATTGCGAAACCCAAGCTCTGTAACGTTGTTGACGGGGGCAGCACGCCGGTGCTGACCGCCGATCAACTGCAGGCGCTCGGGTACGCGATGGCGATCTATCCGGGAACCGGGTTCATGGCGATGGGCGCGGCACTGCGAGATGCCTACGGCCACATCGAATCCACCGGTTCCAGTGCGGGTCTGAAAACCCCGGTCTACGATTTCATGGAGTTCAGCCGGCTGATGGGATTTGAAGAGATCTGGGAGTTTGAACGGACCTGGCAGGAAGCCGAATAACGGCTCGACTAGTGGTGCAATTTTTCAGCACTCGAAACACGAATTTTGCATAACGAGCGGCCGACCCGGGAAAGAGCCCCGGAATAGTCGCGTCAATCCGCCGTGCCTGCAGTCTGATGCGTCAAAACCCGAAAAACTGACCCGCCAGTCGAGTCGGTCACGCGACATCACAGCGGGCCCGCAAGTTCCACAAAAAACCTTTCGAATCCTGAAAGTGTCGCGCGTTGACAACGTGCGGGTGGCACCGTAGCTTTAGGCGGCGCGAAACGGTCCAGGGTCGTTTTGGCCGGTGTCAGAACACCTGTATCTGACGTCGATTCGACCGTGGTCGCATCCATAAGCCCACATAAAAGATGACATCAACTACAAGAAGATAGCGATTCGTGAGCAAGCTACTCGAGATCGAGAATCTGCAGACGCAGTTTTATACCAGCGCCGGCACCGTCAAGGCTGTCGACGGCGTAACTTATGACGTTGAAGGCGGCGAGACTGTTGCTGTTGTTGGCGAGTCCGGTTGCGGCAAGTCCGTAACTGCGCTGTCCATCATGCAGCTGATCCCGTGGCCTCCGGGAAAGATCATCGGCGGCGAGATCCGCTTTGATGGTCAGAACCTTCTGGAGCTGTCCGAGGACGACATGCGCAACGTGCGCGGTCGTGACATCGCGATGGTCTTTCAGGAGCCGATGACGTCGCTGAACCCGGTTTTGAGTATCGGTCTGCAGCTGATGGAAACAATGCAGCAGCACATGGACATCAGTGACGAAGACGCCCGCAAGCGCGCAGCCGAGTTACTGCAGAAATGTGGTATCTCGGAACCCGAGCGTCGTCTGGATCAGTACCCGCATCACCTGTCTGGCGGCATGCGTCAGCGCGTCATGATTGCGCTGTCCCTGTCCTGTAACCCCAAGCTGATCGTTGCCGACGAGCCAACCACTGCGCTCGACGTCACCATTCAGGCGCAGATTCTTGAGTTGATGAAGAGTCTGACCAAAGAGATGGGCGTCGCGCTGATCGTAATCACCCACAACCTCGGTGTTGTGGCGCGCTACGCGGACCGGGTCAACGTCATGTATGCCGGCAAGATTATCGAAACCGGTACGGCCGAGCAGATCTATCACAACCCGCGGCATCCCTACACACTCGGGTTGCTCGCATCGGTACCCAGGCTCGATCAGGAGCGTGGCACCAAACTGATTCCGATCGAGGGTCAGCCACCGGACCTTTCGCGGCTCGACGACGGCTGTTCATTTCGTCCACGCTGCCGGTTCGCCCAGGACCGCTGTGCCCAGAGTTTCCCTGAGCTGACGAATATCGAGCCCGGACACGAAGCGCGCTGTTTTCGCAGTAACGAGATCCAGGACTTGCGGGAAGTGTCCTGAGGACACCTTCACGACAATCGCCCGGCATTAAACGAAAAAAAGATAACCGATAAGAACCCACACGTTATGAGTGCAACATCCGCAGCTGTCAGTCACGACCTTGATTCAGCCGAAAACCTTGTAGAAGTTCGCAACCTGAAGAAGTATTTCCCGGTCACCGAGGGCGTGTTCATTCCGCGGGTGGTCGCCAATGTCAAAGCCGTTAACGGTGTCAGCTTTAATATCAAAAAAGGCGAGACTCTCGGGCTCGTTGGCGAGTCAGGCTGCGGCAAGACGACTATTGGCCGATGCATTTTGCAGCTGGAGAAATCGACTGCCGGGGAAATTTTTTATGACGGTGTGGACCTGAACACGCTCGATCAGAAAGAGCTGGTTCCGTATCGGCAGAAAATTCAGGTCATCTTTCAGGATCCATACAGCTCGCTGAATCCGCGAATGAAAATCGGCGACATCCTGGGTGAGCCCATGCGGGTGCACAACATCATCGCCGACCCGAACAAGCGTGTTGAGCGAATTCGTGAGCTGCTGGCGGTGTGTGGTTTGAACCCGCGCTTCATCGATCGCTACCCGCACGAAATGAGTGGCGGACAGCGCCAGCGTGTGGGTATCGCCCGGGCGCTTTGCATGAACCCGGACTTCATTATCTGCGACGAGGCGGTGTCTGCGCTGGACGTGTCGATTCAGGCTCAGGTGATCAACCTGCTCGAAGACCTGCGCGAAGAGTTTGGCCTCACCTATCTGTTTATTGCGCACGACCTGTCGGTTGTTCGACACCTGAGTAACCGCGTTGCCGTGATGTATCTCGGCAACATGGTCGAGCTCGCAGACAGTGATGAAATTTTTAATAACCCGATGCATCCGTACACCAAGGCGTTGCTCGATGCGATTCCGATCCCGGATCCGGTGGTAGAAGCCAACCGTGAGCACCGCATCGTGAAGGGAGAAATCCCGAGCCCGATGAACCCGCCGAGCGGCTGCGTGTTTCATCCGCGCTGTGACGTGGCGATCGACAACTGCTCGAACGAGGTGCCGGAATTTATTGAGGTAAAGCCCGGTCACTGGGTCGCTTGCCCGGTTGTGAGCTGAGAATTTGATTAACAAGTGAATTGCGTAATTGACCGAGCTGGTCCGACCCCGCACCCGGAAATCCGGTCCAATTGGGAAGCCAGGTCGCCAAAACCGCCGCAGGGGCACCAAAAGTGCACAAAATGCGCGAAATCCGGTCCAAGGCGCAAACTGGAATCGTTACGACTGTGAAGTTGTTGAAATCACATGGAATAATGGCCGAGAGGTCAAATAAAGACTGACAACTAGAAATATTTTGATCAAACCGGGGCTCAAGATACCCGAACCTCGCGAGATCGAATTTACTGGCGGAATCTGATGACTCGGTGACCGACGTACATCTTTCAAACTACTTCATCTGAGCAGCCCTCGCTGCCCTTTGCCGGAGCAGGTTCGAAAGACGACGCCAAGGACAACGAACAACGGTAACCGCTAATACTCTTGCCCAAAGGAGTACCTTCGAGGAGGTTAATTACATGAGGCATCCAACATTCGCTAAGGCGTTACTGGTTGCAGGCAGCATTGCGCTTGGCCTGGGAGCAGTATCAACGGCGTCAGCCCAGAAAACAGGCGGCATCCTGAACTTCGTTGTCGGAAGTAAGATTCCTTCCTACGACGCTCACCGGGAAACCACCTTCGGTATGGTGCATCCACTCGCACCGTTTTACAGCGTCTTGATTCGCGTCAACCCGGAGAATCCGCAGTCGGCAACTGACTTCGTCTGTGATCTCTGTGTAGGTGGCGTTCCAAAGCCCACCAACGATGGCAAGACCTATACGTTCAAGATTCGTGACAATGCCAAGTGGCATGACGGTGATCCGGTAACGGCTCACGACGTCGCGGCTTCGTTTAACAACGTCATCTTCCCTAAAGAAGGTGTGCCAAGTGCTCGAAAGGCGTTCTTTCGCATGGTCAAGTCGGTGACGGCACCGGACGACAGCACGGTTGTTTTCGATCTTGAGTTCCCGTCAGGCGCGTTTATTCCTGCTGTTGCAGGTCCGCAGAACTGGATCTACAAAAAAGCGATTCTCGATAAGGATGGCACTGACTGGTACGCGAAGAACGTCATGGGCTCAGGCCCGTTCATCTTCGTAACACACGAGCCAGGCTCATACGTCGAAGGCAAGAAGAACCCTGACTACCATCACAAAGGCCAGCCCTACCTTGACGGTTTCAAGGCCGTGGCTGCTCCCAAGATGGCGCTTCGTACACAGGCGATTCGTTCAAACCGTGCAGCTATTGAATTCCGCGGATTTCCGCCAAAGGCACGCGACGACCTTGTAAAAGCCCTGGGCGACAAGATCACCGTTCAGGAATCTGACTGGAACTGCGTACTGCTCTCCACACCAAACCAGAAGGTCAAGCCATACGACGATCCAAAAGTTCGTCAGGCGCTGACACTCGCGGTCGATCGCTGGGGCGGTTCAAAGTACCTCTCTAACATCGCTATCGTGAAATCAGTTGGTGGTGTTGTTTTCCCAAGTCACCCACTTGCGGCGACTAAGGAAGAGATGACCAAGCTCATGGGCTACGGCGAAGACATGGCCGCTAACCGCGAGATGGCTAAAAAGCTCCTCAAGGAAGCAGGTCACGAAAACCTGAAGTTCACTCTGCACAACCGCGGTGTTGACCAGCCTTATAAGGTTGTGGGCACGTGGCTTGTTGACCAGTACCGAAAGGTCGGTATGGACGTTGACCAGCGTGTACAGCCAACGACGCCTTTCTACGCCACGCTGCGTAAGAAGAAGGACTTCGATGTTTCCATCGACTTTAACTGTCAGTCTGTGATCAACCCGATCTCCGACGTCACTAAGTTCCTTGGCAGCGCCGGCAACAACTACGGCCAGTACGACGACCAGCCGCTGGAAGACATCTACAACAAGCTGCTGCGCTCCGGTGACGAAGCTGAGCAGCGCACACTGATGCGCGAGTACGAGACTCGTGCGATCAGCGACCAGGCACACATCGCCATTACTCTGTGGTGGTACAAAATCAACCCACACCGTTCATACGTGAAGGGTTGGAAGATTGCGCCTAGTCACTACCTCAATCAGCAGCTGGACAACGTCTGGCTTGACTGATTGACCAGAGAAGCGCCTGGAGCCTGAGTACTGGTTCCGGGCACTTTCTCAAGTGCGGTATACGCACCGCTCTGCACTTCAATATGCAGAGCGGTGCACCTTTTAAACCCTAGTTACATCCGTGTTCGATTTGACCGTCGCCTTGACCCGGTAAGCCTCAGTTTTTGCTTTTCGGACGATCCAAAGGTGGAAGGCAGTCGATGACGATTGGCACCCCACACAATGTCAAAGTACATACTCAAAAGATTATTACTCGCGATCCCGACGCTTATCGGCGCTGCGCTATTTGTTTTCCTTCTGCTGCGCGCTGTACCCGGCGATATCTGCGAGGTCCGCATGGGTGGTGAAGGCGCCTATGTTGATGAAGAGCAGATTCAGCTCTGCCGCGATAAGCTCGGACTGAACGACTCGTTGGTAAAGCAGTTTGGTTCGTTTATCGGCGGTTACCTGACCTTCGATCTCGGCGAGTCCATGTGGACCGGTCGAGCGGTCACTGAAGAGATTTCGTTGCGATTCAAGTTATCGCTACAGCTCGCGATCATGACGACACTGGTGGCGGCGTTAATCGCCATTCCGCTCGGGGTGATATCGGCAATCAAGCAAAATACGTGGATAGACTATGCCGTCCGGGTGTTCAGTATTTCCGGTATCGCAATGCCGTCGTTCTGGCTCGGCCTGATGGTTATCCTCGGTCTGCTGCTGTCCACCGAATGGCTATCCTCGGTTACTGAAGGCAGGTGGTTTCCCGACGGCGGATGGATGCCGCCGATTGAATATGTATCCCCGTTCAAGGATCCGTTCGGCAACTTCGCCCAGCTGATCTGGCCTGCGCTTGCCACCGGCTGGCGCTATTCAGCCGTGGTTGCGCGAATGACGCGTTCGGCAATGCTTGAAGTGTTGCGCGAGGACTATGTGCGAACCGCTCGAGCCAAGGGTCTGCTCAACAAGCTCGTGATCAACCGACATGCGCTGCGTAACGCGATGCTGCCGGTTATCACCGTGCTCGGTATTGAATTTGCATTCCTGATTGGTGGACTCGTTGTTACCGAGCAGGTTTTTAATCTGAACGGTCTTGGCAAGCTATTCGCAGAATCGGTACTTAACGCTGACTACAACATGACGCAGCAGCTCGTAATGCTCGTTGTGCTGCTGTTTGTCCTGACTAACCTTGTTGTCGATGTTCTGTATGCGTGGCTTGATCCACGGATCAGATACAGCTAACCGGAACGCTTGAGGAGAATTAAGAAGATGGCTACACCTGAAGCAGTTTTGGCAGATGACCTGGTCGAACGTGATCCCTGGCACACGCGCTGGTGGACGCTGGCAAAAAAGCAGCCGCTCGGCGCAGTGGGTGCCGGAATTATTGTTGCGATGATTATCATGGCTGTGTTCGCCGATGTTGTCGCGCCGTATGACCCGGAGAGCAACGATTACGAGGCAATGGAGCAGGGTCCAAACGCTGCTCACTGGCTCGGTACCGACCAGTTTGGTCGAGATATCCTGAGCC
>CALHMG010000379.1 GCA_938034705.1 uncultured Gammaproteobacteria bacterium | reverse complement strand
CCCCCCTCTCTCTTTCTCCCCCGATATCCCATAACCGGCCGGTGGTCGTGCCCGCTGCGACCGTCCGGTGCAGTTTTTCGCGACTCAAGGTGGCGCCACGCGCATCTTTTTTCCTCAAAGTAGCGAATTTCTCACCATACTCCTAGATTGAGAGCTATCTTCACTTCTCACAGTCCGGAGTTGCCCGTCATGAGCACACTGCGTCAGATCCCAGGATTATTCGTCTACGTTGGCGTTGTCTTTTTAAACGCGTTCGTCGATCTCGGCCACAAAATCACAGTTCAGAACACCGTGTTCAAGGTCTACGACGGCCAGACGCAGATTGTTCTGACGGCGATCGTCAATGCGCTGATCCTGCTGCCATTCGTGCTGATGTTCTCGCCGTCAGGGTACTTTTCCGATCGCTACCCCAAAGATCGAGTCATGCGGGTTGCGGCCTGGTTTGCGGTAGCGATCACCTGTCTGATTACGGTTTGTTACTACCTCGGCAATTTCTGGGCGGCCTTCGCGATGACGTTTGCGCTTGCGGTTCAAAGCGCTTTGTACTCACCCGCGAAATACGGATATATCAAGGAGCTGGTCGGGGCCAATCTGCTGTCACAGGGCAATGCCGTCGTGCAGGCCGTAACCACGGTTTCGATTCTCCTCAGCACGTTCCTGTTTTCGATTTTGTTTGAGGGACTGCTTGGTGGCGCCGACGCGACAGACAAAGCTTCCATTCTTCGCACTATTGCGCCGATCGGCTGGATTCTTATCGCCGGCAGCGTGATTGAACTCGTGATGGCCTATCGACTGCCAAAGAAGCCGGGCGCCACGCCAGACATGAAGTTTGATATGGCTGAATATCGTTCTGGAAGAATGCTCAAAAAGAACTTCGGAGCGGTCTGGAATCACAGGATCATCTGGCTTTGCATCATCGGCCTGTCGATCTTCTGGGCTATCTGTCAGGGGATCCTGGCGGTGTTTCCGGCGTTCGCAAAAGGCGTTCTCGCCGAGAGTGATACGCGGGTGATTCAGGGCATGATGGCTTGCGCGGGTATCGGCATCGTTACCGGCTCGATCATTGCCGGTCGCGTGTCGCGCAATTACATCGAAACCGGTCTCATACCCGTGGGTGCGGTCGGTGTCGCGATCGGCGTCTGTCTGATGCCGTTTCTGACCAGCGCACCGGCCATGGCTTTGACGTTTGTGTTTCTCGGCGCGATGGGCGGGTTTTTTATCGTGCCGCTGAACGCTCTGATTCAGTATCACGCCGGAGACGAGAAACTCGCCCGGGTGCTTGCCGGTAACAACCTGGTTCAGAACGTGATCATGCTGAGCGCGCTGGCGATGACCAGTCTGTTCGCAATATTCGGGCTGAACGCGAAAGCCCTGTTCCTGATTCTTGGTGTTGTCGCTATCGGTGGTGCGGTCTACACCATCCGCCGACTGCCGCAGTCGCTGGCGCGATTCTTTCTCGCCAGGTCGCTTGGATTTCGCTATCGCTTTACCGTCGAAGGTTTCAAGAACATTCCCGAAAGCGGCGGTCTGCTGTTGCTCGGTAACCACATCACCTATCTTGACTGGGCCATTCTCGCCGTCGCGTGTCCAAGACCGCTGCGTTTTGTGATGGATCGCGGGATCTATTCCAAATGGTATCTGAAGTGGCTGTTCGACCTTGGTGGCGCAATACCTATTGGTGGCGGTGCCAGTCGCGAAGCACTCGACAGCGTGCGAGAGTTGTTGAACAAGGGCGAAGTTGTCTGTCTGTTCCCCGAGGGCGCCCTCAGTCGCAACGGACAGCTTGGCGAATTCAAACGAGGATTCGAGAAAGCTGCTCTCGACGCCGACGCACGCATTGTGCCGTTTTATCTCAACGGACTCTGGGGTAGTCGATTCTCCCACGCCGGCGCGAAGCTCAAGGAAAAAACCGCGGGCGGCATCAAGCGAAATATTGTCGTGAAGTTTGGACCTTCATTGCCGATTGATACGGTAGCTGAAGATCTTAAAAAGCGGGTTTTCGATCTCGGAACCCAGGCGTGGGAAACTCGCGCCAGAAACTGGGGGACGATCGCACAGGAGTGGGTGGTAGCCGCGCGACGCACGGGTCGGGCCACATCAATGGTGGACAGTATCGGCAAGCCTCTGTCCGGCTATCGTGCTCTGACTGGCGCACGACTGTTCTCGCGGCTCATCACTCGCCAGAGTCCGCAACGGTCGGTAGGAATTTTGATGCCCGCGAGTACCGCCGGCACGATCGTTAATCTTGCAGCCATGATGTCCGGTAAATCCGTCGTCAACCTGAACTATACGGCCAGTCAGTCGGCCCTGGTCGCAGCTGTGGAAAAAGCTGAAATCGGTCATGTCTACACGTCCAGCAGATTTTTAAAGAAGCTGAGCGATCGCGGCATCGAACTGGACGAGGTTCTCGCAGGTGTCGAAGTCCACATACTCGAGGAACTGAAAGAGGAAATCGGAAGCCTGAGTCGAATCGCGACTCTGATAGCCGCTGTTGTGTTACCTGACTGGTATCTGCGGCGCTTCTGGTGCGCGCGAGTGGCGCCAACCGACACGGCGGCGATCCTGTTTTCAAGCGGCAGTGAAGGGCAGCCCAAAGGCGTTGAACTCAGTCACGCCAACCTGCTCTCAAACGTAGAGCAGACCGCACAGGTACTCGACGTTCGCGAAGATGATGCGCTCGTTGGAACACTTCCTACGTTTCATGCTTTCGGTCTGATGGCGACTACGCTCATGCCGGTAATCGAAGGGATACGGGTGGTGTATCACCCGGATCCGACTGACGTGGTCAATGTTGCCAAAGCGATCGCCAGACACAAGGCAACGGTCTTGATGGGGACGAGCACATTTTTCCGCCTGTACATCAAAAACCGGCGCGTTGATCCGTTGATGCTCGAGAGTTTGCGCATTGTCGTTGCGGGCGCCGAAAAATTGTCCCCGGACGTACGTTCCGGTTTTAAGGAGAAGTTCGGCAAGGACATTTTTGAAGGCTACGGCGCTACGGAAACTTCGCCGGTTGCTGCCGTCAATATTCCCGATCGCCTCGATACCCGATCAATGCGCAAAATTCAGGGGAGTCGCCCTGGCAGTGTCGGGCTGCCGATACCGGGTACCAGTTTCAGAGTGGTCGATCCGGATTCCATGGAGGAACTTGCGGTTGGCGAGGATGGATTGATTCTGATCAGCGGTCCGCAGGTGATGAAGGGATACCTCGGCGATCCCGAAAAATCAGACGAGGCGATTTTTGAGCAGGACGCCGTGCGGTGGTATCGCACCGGTGACAAAGGCAACGTCGATGCGGACGGGTTTCTGACCATTGTTGATCGCTACTCCCGGTTTGCGAAACTGGGTGGCGAGATGGTCAGCCTCACGGCCGTGGAAGACGCCGTTCGCGAGGTTCTGAAGCAGCCGGAGCTGGAACTGGTCGCTGTCAATCTTCCGGATCCAAAGAAAGGTGAAAAGGTTGTGTTGCTGGTTGAAACGGCTGATGCGTCCGCGATGAAAAAGGAGCTGATACAAAGTGACATGAATCCGCTCATGATTCCGGCAGAGGTGAAGGCCGTTGAACAGGTCCCGAAACTTGGCAGCGGTAAAACAGATTTTTCCACAGCGCGTGAAATTGCATTGGGACACTAGGGGTATTCGGTGGCAACTCGCTGTCGCCTGCGTTGAGTGGATGTCAAACGATGTTATGAGTTTGCAAAATTGGATGTGCAAAAAATTTTCTAGGGAATTAGACTGCGCGACAGTTAGACTGGATACTGGTTCAAAGCGGCAGGAAGCTGCTCGACGCCAGTCATGGAAGGATTTTAAGGGAACTGGATTCCCACGGCTGACGGGTCACAGTGACTGGTGGCCCGTCAGCTACTCAAGATTGCTTTTCTGATTCGACACTGATTCGACTTTGCTCGACATTGTTTCGAATCGCGCCACGCGCAAATGATCCCCGCGCGTGACGCTTTCCTCAAGTGCAGGCCTCGTAACGGTGTCACCACTTTCGCAGACCAGATTGGGCCGTGGGGTCTGGACGCACTGCGGATGCCACACATTTGATTCCCGGGCGGGTTCTGATTCCTGGAAATTTTGTAACGACGTGTAGCCCGTGGCTGTCGCGATGCAGTTACACCGTTGCCCGCTTCATGCGTCAGTTGAAATCAAAACCCTGACGCGTTGATCGATGCGTAACGTGATTGAGTCGATTCGACTGGATTGAGAGGACGATTTTACTAGGACCAATTCCCGGCCATCCAGATTCACCACTTCTTCACCCGTTCCTGTTCTATCTCGCTGGCCGAATATGTGCGTCATGCATATAACACTGGTCAATGCTTTTATATAGTGTGCGCACAACCCCGCGGCATATCAGAAGCTCGATAACGAGCCGGGTCACGGGTTCTGAGGAAGCAGGATGAATACGACAATTTTCCAGGGCACCCTTTCCCGTGCGGTAAAGGGCGGCATGATCTTTATGGCGCTGACGTTCAGCACAGGCGCGAGTGCACAGATCAGTTTCAGTGAAGTCACCGACAGCGCAATCGGTCCTCGAACGACCGAGTCCTGGGGACTGTCGATAGGCGATCTTAACGGCGATCACTGGCCCGATGTATTTGTCGGCAACCATCGCAGCCGGGCGTCGATCTTTGTGAACAACGGCGACGGCACGCTGTCCGATCGAATTCTGCAGCTGGACCATTCCAAGCGCTGGCTGCAATCAGCTTTTATCGATGACCATGGCGCGGCCTGGACCGACTACGATGGCGACGGTGATGACGACCTGTGGTCGGTCACCAACAACTGCTGTGCACCGGGTCTGCTTATCTCGGGATCCAAGGGTCTTAAAGACAAGGCGAAGAAGTACGGGATTCCATCGCTGGGAGGTCTGTCTGCTTCGGTGTTTGATCTGAACAATGACGGTCGCCAGGACATGATCAATTCGGGTACCGAATACTACCGACTTAAAAACGACAGTACGGTGAAACCCCCGAAGGCTCTTGAAGCGTGCAAGGAATCTCAGTGGGCTATGATCACGGACTTCAACGATGATGACGTTGTTGATTACGCATGCGTTGCTGACGGAACGTTTCCGAACGCCGTATATGACAGTGCTTCAGGTAAGCCTGTGGATATCACCGACGTTGCGCCGTCGGTGTCTTCAGTGGTTGATTCGGTCGCCGCTGACCTGAACAACGATCTGAAAACAGATCTGGTTTTCGTGCGCGGCGTTATTCTCGCCAACCAGGTTCTGCAGGTGTCCTCGAATCGAGTTGAGATGGCTATCGACTCGTCCAAATTTCAGGGTAGAACACGGATCAATTTCAAAAGTACGGGAACGCTGGAACTCCAGATCTACACCCGCTTCGACAACCTTCGCGTCGTGCGTGGTGCCGCGGCAAGTATTCAGAAGATCAGCTACAAGGGTACCGTCACGCTTGATCCCGCCAGAGGGCGTTTTCAGGGTCTTACGGAGAACGTGAATTCTGGCGACGCGTTGATGGTGGGTTACGACGCCGCGACCCAGGAATGGTCGATCATTCAGACCGGCAACAAAGACTGGTGGAATCTTTATCTTGTTGTCGAGGGCAGTTCGACAATCACAGACGTTACGACCGAAGGCATTCGTGATGTCGATCGGGCGATATCGCCGGCGGTATTGATGCGCGAAGGCGGCGAGTTTGTTGATCGAACTTCGCAGGCAGGTTTGTCTACACCCCAGGAATGTCGCGCGGTTTCGGTTGCGGATTTTGACAACGACATGGACCAGGACATCTATATGGTCTGTACACGGGGCGTTGAGAACATTTCGAATCGTCTTTTCTCCAACAACGGCAACGGTACCTTCAGCGAAGTGTTCGCCGCCGGTGGCGCTGGTGGAGCAATCGGCCGTGGTATCGATTCGGGTGCCGGTACCGGTGAGAATGTCGGAGTCTTTGATTACAACAACGACGGCTACCTCGATCTGATGGTAGTCAACGGCATTAACAGCCAGCCCGTTCGAGGCAAGGGTGGACCGAGGCAGCTGTTCAGGAACAACGGCGGATTCAATCGCTGGGTTGCCCTGGAGCTGCGTGGCACCGATTCCAACCCGGACGCGATCGGCGCGCGTGTCGTCGCCAGTGCCGGTGGCATAAGCCAGCTGCGTGAGCAAAACGGCGGATTTCATCGCTGGAGCCAGAACCATGACCGCATTCACTTTGGACTTGGCGGAAATTCGAGCGCCAACATCACGGTGACGTGGCCAAGCGGGCTTGTTGAAAACTTCAACAACGTCGGCGCGAATCAGATTTATACCGTCACCGAAGGGCAGGGGATTGCGCCGGTCGTTCTCGGGCCTGCGCGGGACGTGAGACAGGCGACGAAGGTCGCCAATGCCTGCGGCACGCCAAAGTTTGATCCTAAACTTGATCGTGGTGTTTTTGTTTCCAAAGACTGTTCCACCAACCGCTGGACAATCAGTCTCTCCGGTGGTGCGGGCGACAGGCTCAGCACCGTCTCGGGCATTGTCTCGTCGAGCAAGAAACTGAAAAGCATCCAGCGCGTGTCTTTCGAAGGATCTGACTCTGCCGTGAAATCGTTTAATCGTCTTGAGCTGCAGATGACGACGTTCTCGCGTGGACTTGACCAAGTGAGCTTTCTCGAAAAACCCAACGCACGGTCATGCGTTGTGTTGAATCCTGGAGCTGGTGTTCCCGTGTTCTTTGGTAAGCGTCACTTTCCAGGGCCGGCGTCGTTTGACACCGAAACGTTTGAGCCATGCACCGTTGAATCCAGCCCAAGCGTGCGGGTGGTCGACACGGTTACTTCTGAAAGCGCCGGCGTCGCGATGGTTGCGGTGGAGCTGTCAGCGCCAGCCGTAGCGCCCGTGAATGTCACGGTCGCCACCGTTGCCGGAAGCGCAACGCCCGGGAGTGACTTCTTTGGCCAGTCAACGAATCTCAGTTTCAGTCAGGGTGAAACCAGAAAGTACTTCAAAGTTCTGCTGATCGGTGATGGTACTGCCGAGGGTACCGAGACGTTCGATGTGCGAATCGTCAACGCGGTCGCGGCACCGATTTCAGATGCCACAGCAACCGTTTCGATCAACGATGATGATGCTGGCAACACAACCTGTGCTCCACAAACCAATCCAGCGGCAGATCGAGGGTTGTTCGTGTGGCGTGACTGTGACAATCGATGGCACATCGTCGCGTCAGCCGGTGTCGGCAATGCGGCGGCTTTTGCCGGGCAGCTCAAGAGCACCGAGCCGCTGACCAGTGCACGTTCTTTTTCGATCGAGGCAAGTGATGAACTGACGATTCGGTCGAACAAGGTCAAGTTTCTGTTCAGGACGGCGGGTGCCGGAGTTGACGGGGTTGAAGTCGAAGTACCGACCTCGTCGACGCTATGTCTCGAGGTAACCAACCAGCCCGCAAACGCCAGCGTTTACGTAGGTACTTCGCGTTCGGTAGTCACCGAGTCGATAAATCCGGTAACGTTTGGAACCTGTCCCTGAACGAGACCTCGCGTTAGCATAGGGCCTGTGGCGATCCTGATCTCCACAAGCCCTGTCTAACACGAGAAGCTAAAATGCCCCGAGCTGAGCGAGCAGCCGACAAGGCAACTCTGGAATCCGTTGAAACGGCAAGTCGTGACGAGCTGGTTGCGATTCAGACGCGGCGTCTGGGGAAAACCCTCCAGTACGTCTACGAAAACGTCCCTTTTTACAAGGCGCGCTTTGATCAACATCATGTTCGTCCGGAAGATTTTTCCGAACTGACCGATCTCGCCAATTTTCCGTCGACCACCAAACAACATCTGCGCGACGCGTATCCCTTCGGGATGCTGGCGGTCCCTCGCGAAGAACTGGTGCGCGTTCACGCCTCAAGTGGAACTACCGGCAAGCCGACCGTCGTCGGCTATACGACAAATGATCTCGATGTCTGGTCCGCGGTCATGCAGCGCAGCATTCGCGCGGCGGGCGGGCGTCCGACCGATCTGATTCATAACGCCTATGGCTATGGGTTGTTTACCGGGGGGCTGGGTCTGCATGACGGTGCGCAGCGCATGGGTTGCACAGTGGTGCCGGTGTCGGGCGGAATGACAGAAAGACAGGTGACTCTGATTCAGGACTTCGGAGCGCAGCTGATAAGCGCAACGCCTTCGTACATGCTTGCGATTGCGGACGAGTTTGATCGTCAGGGCGTGGATCCGAAAGGTACACGGCTTGAGGTAGGTCTGTTTGGCGCCGAGCCGTGGACGGAGGGGATGCGCCAGGAAATCGAAGAGCGCTTTGATATTCACGCGGTCAACATCTATGGATTGTCCGAGATCATCGGCCCGGGTGTTGCGGCCGAGTGCGTTGAGACCAAAGATGGTCTGACGGTTTGGGAAGATCATTTTTATCCAGAGATCGTAGACCCTGACTCGATGCAGCCCGTACCCGACGGCATCCAGGGTGAGCTGCTGTTTACGACGATCACGAAGACGGGCATGCCGCTGATTCGTTACAGGACGCGCGACCTGACTACGCTACTCCCGCCGACGGCGCGAAGCATGAGGCGTATTGATCGAATCGCCGGACGCACCGACGACATGATGATAATTCGAGGCGTGAACGTATTTCCGTCCCAGATCGAAGAGCAGATCCTCAAAGTCGACGGGCTGTCGCCTCACTACATGCTCGAGCTGACTCGTGCGGGTCAGCTCGACGCGCTTAAAGTCATCGTCGAGGCTCGCGGCGACGCGGCCGCGGACGCGACAAGAGCCGCGGCAGCAGCAGCGTTGAGCGAGCGCATCAAGTCGGTGATCGGTATTTCATCCGAGGTGGAAGTTACGGTGCCCGACGGAATCGAGCGATCCATGGGCAAGGCCGTCAGGTTGCGTGATCTTCGCTGAATGCCAGCGCCAGCAAGGCACCACCAGTTCTATGGTGAGACGCCCAGCGCCTCTAGCGCGTTCGAATCGTCTTTGACGCGCTCGGCGATCCATCTCTCAAAGTACGCTACGCCCGACTCCATCCACGAGTAACGGCCTGGCTTCGCAAGGGGAGACTCGAGTCCGGTCTGTTGCAGTTCAAGAACGTCGATGTCTTCTGCGAGGGCGATGTCCCAACGATCGTAATACGCATGGGCAACCGTTTCGAAATCGTCGCGCTCGGTCGTGGCCTTTGGAAAGCACGAGTTCATGTAAAAAACAGACTCGTTTGCCGAGACCGGATAGCACTCATAGAACCACATGCAGTCTCGGGTGCTGCAAAACGCCATCGATGGAAAGACGTGGGTATACCTGGATCCGTTGCTGTCGACAGCGCCCAGAGTGGCGATCGTGTCGAAGGTGCTGGAGCCGTCTGTTTCGAGAACAGCGCCGGTGCCTTCATGCAGGCCGAACAGGCTGCTGTAGCAACCTCGATCGTGAACCTCGGCACTGGCGGGCTGATAGCGAATATCTGCCAGTGTTCCTGCATGCACGACGGGCAGGTGGTAGTACTCCATGAATACCTGAAGAAACAGTTTCCAGTTGCATTTGACGTCAAATCGCTTGCGTCGCGTGGTTACCATGTCCTGCAGTGACCAGGGGGCATGGACTGACTCAAAATCCCCAAGCTCAGCTTCAAGTGGTGCTGCGTTCCCGCTCAGATTGATAAAGACAAATCCCAGAGTCTCCGCCGTGTCGATCTCAGGCAGACCAAAATCGTTCTTGTCAAAATCCTCTGTCTGATCCATCAGCGCTGCCGCAACCAGCGACCCGTCGAGATCGTACGTCCAGCCATGAAACGGACACTGGAGACGTCGGCAGCTGCCTTCGCCCCGGGCAAGAATCATTCCGCGGTGTCGGCACACGTTGGAGTAAACACGCAGCTCGTGTTTGCGATCGCGAACCATCACAAGAGGAGTGCCGGCGAGTTCAAAGGCCCGGTAGTCGCCCGGAGCGGGGAGATGGTCAACCCTGCCAACACAGTGCCAGCCGTCGCGGATCAGGCTGGCCTGCTCCCACCGAAAATATCTGCTGCTGGAAAACGCTCTGGGGGGCAGCGTCCAGGCGTGCGCGCGGTCTTTGCGGACAGCATCGATGCCAGACGCCTGTGACTGCGTCATCGCGCCTGCTCCTGAATGCGGGGAACGTCGAAGCGGGCACCGGCGGCACGTCGACCGGAACCTCGCGCCGGAATCGATGGCAGACTGAATCCCTGCTGGTGCGATGCGCGGGTAATCACCGTCGATTTCCAGATCAGACCGCCCGCGATTGCAAAACATCCGCCGGCGATCCACAGCCAGTGCGGCTGCGCCTTACTGAAATATCCGGCAATGATGGCGAGCACTGGCAGCACGTGTCCAACAATGTGCACCGGCCACTTCACCGCGTTAATCGCATCTCTTGTGGGCTTGGCAAAGTGGTTCTCGCGGATGTCGAGATAAAAATCATCATCTTTGAGAGTTCTGGCTCGCGAAGCGTAGGCCGCCCAGAGGCCGAAGCACAGGCAGCTGAGAACGATACCGGCTACCGCGCAAACGTGGCTGGTTGTGAAAAGCTGCGGAAACCAGCCGCTCGCAACGGCCAGCAGCCCGGTGCCCTCGAGAAGTCCGCCGGCGACCAGCATCGCCGGAATTTCAGCGACGCGCCATGCCACGATGCCGCGAGCGGCGTGAAGTATTCGCGCCTGACAGTACAGAAACGTTGCAGCCGCGATCGCGGTGGCGAGATGCAGCACGACATGGTTAAAAACGAAGTCAGCGGCGAGCAACGCGAAGAATGCGATTGCCGCCCAGATCTCGCGTGTCATCCATGACGTGGTAATTTTCTTCAGCGCGAACAGCGCCCGGGACTTGCGACCAATTTCGAGGAACACCGCAAACAGACCAATCGACATGACAAGCGCCGCACCCACATAGGCGAGCGTCAGCGATCTGCCGCTGATTTCACCTGCCAGGTAGGCAACAAATGCCATGATCGCGAAACCCGACGACATGCCGCCAAAGAAGAAGTTTGCGGTGGCCCTGATATCCCAGAACTTCTGTAATGGCCCGGGGGCAGGTTCACTGTCGACGTGGGATCTTGATGACACCGCAGGTGTTTCGACCAGATAGTGAATTTGCGGATCGGTGCCCAGGCCCGAATGCATGTTCGAAGTCTGGTTCTCGGCGAGAAGCTCCGACACGTTGCTGTCGGGATCGGCAAGGTCACCGAAATGAATGGCCTGAGCAATACAGCTCGACGAACATGCCGGAGTTACCTGGGGATCGACACCCGGTGTCAGATCACTTTCGGCCGCTTCGTCCAGACGTTCAATACAGAACGTGCACTTTTGTGCAACGCCGAGTCTGTCCGGCTGATCTACCGATGCCTCCTGAATCGTCGTGGTTCCGAAGTAGCTGCGCTTTTCGTGAACGATAGTGCGCGCCTGATAGGGACAGGCCACGGCGCAGTAGCCACACCCGATGCAGTCGTCGTAGGTCATGGCGACAACACCGTCTTCGCGCGCAAAAGTAGCGCCGGTTGGACACACCGGAACGCAGGGTGGGTCGGCGCAATGCTGGCAACCGGTCACGAGAAACAGACGCTGCACGTCGGGGTACTGACCGAATTCCAGATCCAGTACTCGTCGCCACTGGACGTCCGGGGTGGTGTCATTCGCGTGTTTGCACGCGGCGGTGCAGGTCTGACAGCCGACGCAGCGATTGAGGTCGACCACCATGCCGTATCGGCTGTCCGTGCCGGAGGCCTTGCCTGAGAGATCCAGCAGTTCAGTCATGACGACGCTCACCTTCGGGGTCGGGTTCGATGCTTACCCGGGCAATGTCAGACGTCGACCCGGTCGCGTCCGTAAGTTCGATCGCCAGAGACTGCACCGAATTGAGGCTGGGCAGTTTCAGGTCTTTCGCGAAGGGCGTTGCCCAGTGGTCAAACTGACCGATCATGAGAAGGGTATCCGGTCGAATTCCCTCGCGCACGACGGCGTGTCCACGTGTAACGCCGGCGATGGAGCGGATGACGACCGGATCTCCTTCGCTGATCATGAGCGCGTCGGCGGCCGCACGATTTATGATGACGCCTTTGTGGCCCGCAATATTGTTCGCGACTTCATTGATAAGAGGTATGCCTGCATTGGCGCCCCAGGAGTACTGCATGCTGCGTGCCGTCAGTGCCCAGAACGGGTAGTCGTCCGGATCACCACCCTGACTCGTCACATAGTCAGTCCAGATGTCGGGGAATTTTTGATACCCGGGTAAGGGTTCATACTCGCGCAGCTGTTTGTCCCACCACGTTACGCCTATTTCCGAAAGACGATGAGCCAGCTGAGCACCATGACGGTTAATGCGCTCCTGGT
The DNA here is from genome assembly GCA_938034705.1 of uncultured Gammaproteobacteria bacterium. Taxonomy (GTDB): domain Bacteria; phylum Pseudomonadota; class Gammaproteobacteria; order Arenicellales; family CALHMG01; genus CALHMG01. The sequence goes on along the minus strand of CALHMG010000379.1, from coordinate 20,612 downwards.
ACGGCATCTCGAAACGAATGTTGTTTTCGCGCATGTGGGGATACAAAAACCAGTTTATCTCTTCGAACTCTCGAAGCATGTAGCCGTTTTCCTTGAACCAGTGAATGTCGCGAACGGATTTGCCATCGGACAGTTCATGGCTGGCGGCTTTGGCGACGCAGTTCCAGATAGTTTCGACGTCGTGTTCGATGGACTCATCGAGCTGGTAGTCAAAGTTATCGCCTTTCAGCTTCATACCCGCGGCGCCGCGATTGATGGCCGCGTTGTATTTTTCGAGCAAACCTGCACGACTCGCGATTTCGGTGGCGATTTCGGTCATGTCGCGGCTGTCTACCACGCGTTCGGCGGCGGGCTGGCGAATTGCCCAGCCCTCGTGGTGCCAGAGGTTTTCGATAAATTTCGTATTTCCAATTTGAATCAGCTGCAGACTCTCAAGGTCGGTTGACTCCGGCAGCAGGATGTCGGCCATGTGGTTTGTTTCGTCTCGCGTGTACGCGAACGAGACAACAAACGGAAACTTGGCGATCTGAGTTGTGACATCTTCGGAGTTCCACGACGAGATCGCGGGATTGGTCCGGTACTGAAACCAGATGTCCGGTGTCGTTGGCTTTGGCCAGTTGGTGGGCGCCTTTTTCAGGAACAGCCAGGGCAGATGGGCTGGCCCGAGAGCGGCGGACCATGCGGAGTCTGATGTCAGCGGCACCAGGGTGTTGTACGCATTACGAATCTTCGGGTCCTGCTGCCAGGCGTCTTTGCTGGTTTCGTTGAACGGGTAGTGCATGAAACCATCGGCATCGCGAATCGCAGATGCCTGTCGACTGTTTGCCGGGCGGTTGAGCTTGACGTTGGTTCCAACAATACCGCCCGGGACTTCGAGCGCACCGACGAGGGAAATCAGCATCGTTCTGGCCCAGCAGCACTGGTAACCGCCCCATCCGTTATTGACCGTCTTGCCGAGCAGGATAGCGACCGGTCTGTGCGGTAGCGTCACGCCTTCGATTTCAACAGTTTCACCCACACACGCGTGGGCCAGAAATTCATCCGTGACTTCCCGGATGCGTGCCGCCGGAACGTCGCATTCCTTTTCGGCCCATTCCGGCGTGAACGGTTTGACGTGATCAATCAGGCACTGCAGCGAGGTGTTGGCGGCAACATTGACGTGATTCCAGCTCGTGTTGTCGGGGCCCTCTTCAACACCGTCGCCATGGTGTGTACCGAGGATGGCGGGCTCGATGCCGGGTTTGTCGAACTCACAAGCCTGGCCAGATCTCTGGTCGAACACCAGCGGTTTACGGGATTGGGCGTCTCGCAGAAAATAGCCGTTGGGTCCAACCAGATAGGGCGAGTTGGACATGTCTTTCAAAAACGCAGTGTCGCAGACGTTGTCGATGGACAGTTCGTGCAGCACGCGGTGCAGCATCGCGAACAGAAACGCCGCATCAGTCTTCGGCTTGATGGGCACCCACTGCGCTGCGACGGCTCCTGTCACCGAAAGATGAGGCTCGACCTGAATGCGTTTCATGCCGCGCGCTCGTGCATCGGCCTGGCGCCAGATCCCGGTAACGCCGGCAGACGCATCGCCGTTGTGTCCGAATGACAGAATGAAGTTGGTACGCGGTGAGTCCGGCGCGACAATGAACGCACGGTGCCACAGCTCACCGTAGAGGTGCTCGGAGTGGTAGCACTTGACGCCCTGACCGGCGCCGAAGCCAAGATCAACCCGGCCAAACGCGCTCAGCAGTGCCGGGAACGTGCCCATGTACTGGGTCGGTGTACCGCCGCCGCCAAAGCTCGCTGCGATTCGCGGATAACCTGACTCGTCGCTCAGGCCACTATCGAATACTTCTTTGAGTTTATTCGCGATGGTGTCCAGCGCTTCATCCCAGCTTATTGGAACAAATCCGGGATCTTCGTTACGTCCCTTTGCAGGATTGGTGCGCTTCATCGGCGACGCGATGCGATTCGGGTTATACGTTTTCTGGATCAGGCCGTACGCCTTGACGCAGACGCGACCGCCGCCGGGATGTTCCTGACGAATGTCAAAGTTCGATGCGATGCGCGTGGCAACACCGTCCTCGACCTCGACCTTCAGGAGATCCGGACCGGCTACACACTGGTAGCAGTAAACGGGGATCTGCTTCTTCTCACCCATGGGTGCACTCGCCAGGAACGGGATATTAGCCGAGCAGTATAACTAGATCCTGGAGATCGCAAACGAAAAAACGGCACCGTTCCTTAGCGTAACGGTGCCGTTTTCCAGTTTGAATTTTTCGCTAGAGCGCTTCTGCGGTTTCGCTCGCTGTTTCCGGATTGCGAACGAACCTTGCCGCTTCCGAACCGCCAATTGCTGCGGTCAGGGTCTCCAGTTCGGGCTCCACGAACCGGCCCGTTTCTTCGAGATAGAGCAGTGCGCCGCTCAGCACACTCAACTCGAGCAGCATCGTGGCGAAATCGTGGTACGGATGACGAACATCAATTTCGGCCGAGATTCGGCCAATGGATTCGCCCTCAGTGCGAACCTTGATTTCACTGCCTTCGCCGGCGTGCCATGTCAGAACGGTTCCGTCTGCTGATGCGGTACGTTCGTAACGCTCATCACAGAATCGAATCACCGAAACCTGTGGCTGACAGTTGCGCCACCAGCGTGCGACGGGCAGTTCCGCATGATCCATCGCCGTGTCCGGATCGGCTCCGCTGGAATTGAGCCAGCGACGTGGTACGAACTCGCACTTGAATTGCCAGACCGCCATTGAGATACCTCTTCCATGTACTTCTTGCGCTTGCGCATCCTGCGCACCCCCGGGGTGGCGTGTGTCCGCCAGCCCTGTTCACTTCAAGATAGACCATGGATCACGGATTGCACTGCAGGTCAGCCCCCGAGGTCGGCCGAACAGGGTGACGCCGAGCGTCACATGTCGCGGGAGAGGATGACGCCAGCGGATCCGGTCTGGACGGTTTCGCCGGTTTGGTTGACGATCAGGATCTCGAACTCGGCGTAGCCACGGTCGGTTCGCGTCTTTCCGGGCTTACATTGTTTTACTTCAGCCACAACGTGAACTGTGTCACCAATGCGAACCGGCGCGTTGAATGACCATTTAATATCACGCAGGGCGATGATCGTGCCGTCAAAAAGGTCGATGCGCGAGAGAAGACCAAAGCTCATTCCGACCAGCATTGGACCATGGGCAATTCGTTCGCCAAATGGGCCAGCCCTCGCAAACTCGTCGTCGGTGTGAACCGGATTAAAGTCACCCGTCACACCGGCAAAATTGACGATGTCGGTATCTGTGATTGTTCGAGCCGGCGTTTTGAAAGTCTGGCCAACTTCAAATTCGTCGAAGTAACGTCCCATGGCGAACCCTGGTCGAATGATGTGGGGAACGAGTCTACGCGAACGTGGTCCGGGTTTTCAGTAGCCGGCTCTTTTCATCACGCGTTCAAAGTGAACGCGTACCGCCGGCGCCAGTTCGACGGGTGGATAGTCCGGTGCCGGCGTGAGTACGGCTCGCGCATATTCAAGCACCTGTTCGCTGATCCCGAGATCGCAGTCTTCCAGCAGCTTGCGAATCGAACTGTCCGGGGTCTGCACGAGATCTTCGAACTTGATCAGCGTGATATCGCCGGGGTTGCAGTCGAACTGGTCCATGCCCATTTCGGTTGTGATGGACCATTCGAGCGCTGCGCGATCGACCGACGACAGTGAGGTGAGGTCCAGTGACGCGAGTTCCTGATAGCGGGTATTGCTGCGCACGAGTTCATCGCAAAGGTAGTTCCACTTGATATTGTCCCGTCCCCACCAGTCCTCGAGCTGGTCTTCGCTTCCGGAACCCTTGCGGACGGACCAGTTTGAGATTGACTGGCACGCATCGAGGCCGTTGCGGGTAATAAAGACAAATTTTGCGTCGGGAAATATCGCACGTACAAAATCGAGTCGAAAGACCAGCTCGGGATACTTGTCCACAAGGCGGCTGGATCCAATGAGCCGCAGATAGCGACCAAACAGTCTGTGAGCCGTCTTGATCTTGGACTCGTCGGCGTCCGACGCGTCAAGGATGAAGCGTCCGCCTGCGTCTACGTAGTCGCCGCAGATGTCGGTTGCCGGGTCTACCAGTGACCAGATGGCCTTTGGCTCGTTAAGAAACGCGACATCCTCGTGCGCCGACAGAATCTTCCCCAGGATGGTGGTTCCGGATCTGCCGAGTCCCACCACGAAAACAGGTCTGTCTACTCTGGGTTGTCCCGGAATGGCGTTGAGTGTTTTCAGCAACGCAAAGATTGCCGGATTCGCCCACTGCCCCCGAGTGGTATGGGGGCGACCCTCAAAGAGTGCCCAGCTCGCGACGCGTCGGATAACCCGACCGGCGCCAAGCTGGCGATAGCTCGGGTCAAGCTGTGCGACCATGAGGCACCTCCAGATTCGTGCTGACTCCAAGTTCTCCGTAGAGCTCAAGCATCGATGACCGATAACGATTCAGACTGAATTGCTCACGGACCCAGTCGCTGGCGTGGTGGCCCATCTGTGTCAGTGCAGCGTCAGGCATGCTGGCGACCTTGCGCAGGAGATCGGTCAACTGGTCTATGTTATCGACGTCGAATAAAAATCCGGTTTCACCTTCCTGAACAAGTTCCGGAATGCCCCCGATTCTGGCGCCGATTACGGTTCGGCCAAGACCGTAGCTCTCGAGCACGCTCATTGGCGCATTTTCATACCAGCGTGACGGCAGGACGACAACACGACTGGCAGTGATCGCCGCCTCAACCGCATCTTTTTCGAGCCGTCCCAGAAAAGTGATATCGCCGTCGATGGTCGACGCGAGCGCCTTCAGTTCATCTTCGCTGGGGCCGGTGCCTGCGATATTCAGCGCAACGCCGGCCGTTGCCGCGGCGTGCATCAGCGTATCAACACCTTTTTCCGGCGCCAGACGACCAAAGTAAAGTACCGAGTTGCCGGTAACGGGACGCGGCGTGAGGTGTTCCATGTCGACGAAGTTGGGAATGTATGCGATCTGTTCTTCAGACCACCCCCATTCAACAAGCTTGTTCTGAAAAAACCGGCTGGGGACAACAACACGATCCAGGTTTTTCCTGTACATCCCCAGCGACTTGTGCACCGCTGATTCAAGCATCACCAGCATGCTCGCGCCGAGTGAACCCCGTATGCATCGGTTTGCCGCAACGTGCAGAACATTTCCACCGCGACACTTTTCACAGATGCCCGTGTCGTTCAGCATTTTGTAGGCTGGACAGGCAAGCTTCAGATCGTGAGCTGTCATAACCACCGGGACGCCGGCGTCTTTCAATGCGCTCAGAACTGATGGAGACAGGTGATGGTAGATGCAGTGCGCGTGGGCAACCGTTGGCTTGAAGTCTCTGATGAGTCGCTGCATCTGTCGGCGCGCATCCATGGAATAGATGACGCGTCCGGCTCTGACGAGTGTGTCCAGTGCGTTATAGCTGAAGCCGAATTCCAGCTCTTGCGCAAAGTACTCGCTCCACCGCGACTCGACATTGAGCGGATGATGCATCGCGAACATTGCCGTGTCCCAGCCCAGATCCGCGAACAGCGCATCATGCTCAAAGTAGACGACGTCGCTTCCGCCACGGCGATAGTGATAGGAATTAAGTGAGACAAGGCGCGTCATGGGTACAGCTTCTCTAAAGGGCAGATCCGGCAGATCTGGTGGATCAGGAGCCTGAAGCTCGTGCGCTGGTGCGTGAACGAATCAGCGCTCTGATATGGACAAGCGCTCTTTTGGGATCGATTGCGGCTGCGCCCGCAAGGTGCAGTGGCAGGGTCAGCGACTGCCAGAGACCCGCGAGTTTGCCTTCTCCGGGTGCGACGCTTGCCTCGTAGCCAAGACGCTTCATCAGTCGTTGCGCGACGCGCTCGCAAGTTGCTATCTCGCCAATGCGCAAACTGTCGCGCCAGCGACTGACGCTCTCTGTCGTCAGGCCCTGTTCGTCAAGTTTGCTCGTCTTGTGGCTCGACCCCATTTTCTGAATCAGCGTCATTTCAGGTTCGTGATTGATACCTGCAAACTCGGCAATCTTTTTGACGACAGTTTCGGGATCGTTCACGAGGTGTTCGTACTGCACCAGCAGAACTCGCGGATTGTCTTCAAGCGCTATTGCAGCGTGCGTTGCCTTTTGCCAGAGCTTGGTGGTGGTGAAAGGATGAAACCCGAGTCGAACGCGCAGTGTTTCGCGCAAGGGTATGTTGACCTTGTCCAGCCATCGTCGCTTCCAGCGATACTTCTGTGATGCGAGTACCGCCCTCGGGTCGCGAATCATGTGAATGATTCGAGCGTTTGGATTGCGGGCCAGAAGATAATCGGCGTAAAAGATATTGCGTGGCGTGTGTTCGCAAAAATACTCAGCGTCAACTGAACTCAAAAGCCGGGCGATCGTGGCGTTAAAAAGGCTGGCTCCGTTCAGATCACCATCGATACTGTTGACGACTTCCTGAGCCAGAACAAGATCGCCTTCTTCAGGGTGCCCGCGCCAGACGCCGGCACGCTCGCGTGCGAGAAGACGCGCGCAGAGGCTGGTTGCTGCCGCGGGGTCCAGCGAGGTTTCGTCGCCCGCGTCAAAGAGATCACCAAAATAATGCAGCTCGTTTGACGAGTGCACCCGCGAGTGCTGTCCCAGAATACGACTCATCAGCGTCGTACCCGATCTCGAAGCACCGGTCACATAAAGAATCGACGGTGCGCTCGATGCCGCTGCAGCCGCGTTGTGGTCTGGTTTGGTCTGGATCTGATTCACGTCTGGCTACTCTAAAATCTCTGATGGCGAGCCTGGGAGATCGCCGTCATTGGCAGGCGCAGAATTGTCTGCCATGACTTTCTGTTGTCGCCGCGGATTTTGGTGATGATTTCGTTCGTGTACTGACGAAGATAGTCTTTGGCCGTCCACCATTTGAGCTGCAGGCGATCGGGGTCATTTTCCTGTTGCTCGTGTGTCACCGAATAGCCGAGCTCGGTCAGTAGCGAGCCCGCAATGCGCTCGAGTCGTCGAAGCTGCGACGGCTTGAAAGCGGTGTGCCAGCGAGGTGTTCGGGCAACGATGGTGCCAATCTCACCCTCACGGTCGGACTGAGGCTGCTCGGACTGCAGCACGGCTTTGTTGAAATCAACTTTCAGAAACTCACACGCGCGCTTCATCCAGTAGTCCGGGTTTTCGGTGAGATCCTCGTACTTGATTTCGAGATAACGACCGGGTCCGAGTGCCTGTCCGTCTCCCCGGCACAGCCTGACGACGCGTTTCCACCGATACAGCGTCAGCTCAGGGGTGCGCTTCCAGCGTCGATTGAACGAAGCGGCACAGTCACGACCGTCTCTTATCATGTGGATAAAGCGCGCATCAGGCCAGGCCTGCGCAAGCAGAGCCACGTGCTGGGCGTGCTGAGGTGTTTTTTCCATCCAGCAGTCTTTGTCATGGTTGCGAGCAAAGTAGCTGATCGTTTCGGAGATGACGGCGGCGGGCGTACGCTCGAACTCACGCCAGTTTTCCGGCAGCGGCGATGGCTGGTTGTGATTCATTGCGCCGAACGCGGGGATGTTGCGAACCGTCTCCCAGAGCTTGCGAAAATTGTCGTCATCGCCAAGGTCGCCCCAGTCACGTCGCAACAGATCCGGAATCAGGCGAGTCTCTCGCGTAAAACCGTAGAGTTCCGGATGGCGTCCCAGTGAGTCGAGCAGCATTGTGGTGCCCGATCCGTTCATGCCAACAATAAAAACAGGGCCCGTCATATTTTGTTCCCGCCGGCGACAAGGGTGATGGATGAAACCGATGCCGGAGGCAGCGTGATTTGAAGTTGACCGGATTTATTGATCGCGCCGGCCTGGACAGGCGGCTCAAGATCGATCGAGATCGCGAGATTCGCCGTATCCGGATCTTCGCCCGGACGGGTACTCGTTGATCGATGCGTGATCGACACCGCGCGACCGGCCCAACCCTGGATGTCGAACGTCGTTGGGGTAGCGCCTGAACTTCGGTTGATTGCCCAGATCGTCAGCTCGTTTGCGCCATCGCCAAACGCGGATGCTCGAATGTCGTAGCCGCCCTTGTAGCGACTGTTGTTGGGGCTCGATGTTGTGGTGGCAAAGAGATTCGGATAGTTGCTGGCACCCAGAGTGGCGAGTGCCCAGAACACAGGCCTTGGTGCCAGATCGCCGTTTTCGGCGCGGACGTCAAACATCTGCCAGGGGCCGGCGTTGAGACCATGCCAGAACGCTCCCTTTACTTCCGGGATCTGGGAGATCGCCGTCAGGTAGTCGCCGGTGCTTACGGCGGCTGACTGATTGCTGGTTACCCGGCTGCTGTTGTCGCTGCCCGGTTTGTTGGTGCTGGCCTGCCGTGCGTGTTCAGTAATCCACACGCTTGGCGAATCGCCATTTCGAACCTGACGGTAGATGCCGATGCTCTGATTGATCTTGCCGACCCAGAAGGGGACGGTCCAGATCTTGCCGTCCGGGCGCTTGCCGTCGTAGTACTGCATGAGTGAGTAGTCGCGGACTTCGGGAAGCCCCTTGAGTACCGCCGCGATGTACTCGGCCGGCTGGCTCTCGCCACGGCTTTTGTCTTTGCGGTAGCGGTATTTGAACGCACGCAGAAACGCTACAAACCGTGCATCCGGGTCGTGTCTGGTGATGGTGTCGATACTGGCGCGAGATCGACTGACATATTTTTCATAGGGCCACTCATAACGGCTTCGGTCGAGTTCATTGCCAAGCTGGAAGTAGCGCGTGTTGCCACGATAGCGGCGATCGGCTAACAGGTTCTGCGCAAGCGCACCGTTGCTTTGCGCCACTTCAAGTACATCGGATTCCGCAGAAGGATCGGCAGACTCAAGCCCCACCAGATTCAGCACGTACCAGTGCGCGCCGTTGACCTGTTCGACAAAATCAAGATATTCCCGAAGCCCGAACAGCGGCTTTTGCACTTTGCTGCCGTAGACATCCTTGTGGTCGCGGCGCTGGGCAATCGGACCGAGTGAACCCTGCCAGTTGAAGCCGTTGGACGCCATGCCGCCGGGATAGCGATAGCGGCTTCCGGCGAGATACTGGCGCAGAGAAGGCACGACGTTGCCTTTTGCCTGCCCGTTCTGCCAGAGCTGGCGCTGAAAAGCGAGGTAGTTCAGATTCACGCCGAGCATTGCAGCGGTGTCGAAGTCGCTGCGCAGCGTCCTCGAGACGTCGATGACCACCCGCGGGTTGTTCGCTTTGTGTACCTTCCAGGTATTCGCGGCTGACACCGGCGCGTTGGCCGTCAGCAAACCCAGCGTGAGGGTTAGGGCGAAGAAACGTTTCATGCTTCAGATATCTCCCCGACGACGGTCGAAGTCTTCCTTGATTTCAGATTGGCGATGAGTTTTGCCATCGTCGCTCTGTCTCCGGTATCAAACGGAATACGGACCCGGATCAGAATCGCGAACACGGTCAGCGTCAATGCGCCCGGGATCAGGACGCCGCTGAGGGACGCATCAGCAAAGAACCTTGAGGTGAAAAGCCCGGCGGCGATGGCGATGGCGGTGTACGCCACCACCAGCAAATTGTTTGCAGTCTCTATTGCGAAGTGATGTCCCTGTCGACGCAGCAGAAAGATTGAGAGCATGACCGAAACACTTGATCCGGCGAAGGCTGCGACGATCAGCGCCCAGACGCCGAGAACAGGAAACAGAAAAAGAGCGCTGATAAGCATGGCCGACTGCACCAGATTCGACACCAGTGTGATCTGATTGCGTTCGACGGCCTGAGCAAGGAGCTCCATCAGGATACGAAGACCCTCAACGCACAGCACGACAAGGAAACCCGCTATCAGCCAGGCTGCGTCAGGGTATTTACCGGCTGTAACCCAGCTGACCAGGTCAGGGCCAATCACGACCAGCAGAGCAACGGGGATCGCGAACAGCAGAAGGTTTACCCGGAACACCAGATTGGAAAGCTCGGTCAGCTTGGAAAACTCACCGTGCACCGAATAACGCGACATGAATATCGGGCGAATAAGTCCGAGCAACAGTCTCACCGGCATAAGCCGCCGCGCGAGATTCGTAAAGCTGTCAGCAAAACCAAAGGTGGCGAGCTCGCCGGCTGGCAGAAAGCGTGCTGCCATGAGTCTGAATGCGCCGCTGCCGTAAAACATCCCGCCAAGAGACACCATCCAGCTCCAGGCGCCGAAGCGCACAACGCGAGCGCGATTTTGCGGCCACCAGCCGTCGTCGCCATTGTGGCGATCGCTGTCTTTTCGGTATCTCAGCCAGGCGCCCGTGCAAAGGAGAACAAAGATCAGAATCTCAGCGCCGAGTTCAATCACGATGGCGGTTTTCAGATCCACGGTAACCAGTAAAGACGCGGCAACCAGACCCAGCATGCGTGCGATGTTGCCGGCGGCAAGACTGTACTGGGCTTCGCGCTGCCAGAGCAGCGATTCCATCGCCTGGGAAAGCGTCAGACTGGTGAGTCGAATCAGACCGGCGAGCAGGTACAGCGGCAGCAGCCACGTCCACTGTTGCATGTTCAGCCATTCACCGATTACCGGTTTAAGCGCCAGCACGACCGCGATCGGCACCAGCAGCACTGCGATACGCACCACGACGCCGATGGCCAACATGCGATACGCGATTCGATCCTGACCGGTGGATCGCAATTCAGGGATGTAGCGCAGCAGAACGGTTTCGATCCCCGCTGATGCAAGCAGCCCGCCGAACATCACTATCGCCTGAAACGAAATGTAGACCGCATACTCTTCGCGCGGCAGCAGTCGCGCGAGCAGTACCAGCACCACCAGTGACGACAGGACCTTCATGCCCTTGCCAACCATAAAGTGTTTAAGGCTTGCGCCAATGGCCCCCGGACCGTAGTGGCGTTTCATCGCGTTCGTCATGGCAGCTACCGCAACCCCGCTGCAGCAGGATCAGCAGCCGAATCTCTTGTGCCTGCGCCGGCGAGGGGTCTGCGTTCGGCGGCTTCTCTCGCGCTCCACGCGATGTAACCCAGGGCGAAAACCAGCATGCTCTGGTAGCCCACCTGAAAGGCGAAGTATCCCTTGTCGAAGAAGCTCACGAGCAGCACAGCCGCGGCCACCTGGCTCGACAGCAGAAACGCGCCGTGAACAGGATCGGTGGCGCTGCGCGCCAGCCTGCCCGCCAGCGAGATGGCGCTGGCGAACATGGCGATAACAAACAGGAATCCGATGATCCCGGCTTCCCACAGAACGGCGGTGGCACCGGTTCGACCAATACCGAGTCCGGCCTGCAGGCCAAAGTTCTCGGAGTTGGTTCGCGCGACCGGGTCCTCGTAGCGAGCGATTCCGGCGCCATGTCCAAGCAAGGCCGCGGAGATGTCTTTGCCACTGTGCTGATCGAACCAGTATCGATAGGCACCAGCGCGACTGAGTTCACCCGAGAAGCTGCGGTCGGTGCCGAAGTTGTAGCTCCACGTAAACGCGATCAGTTCGCCGAGAGAACGAACCTTGTTCTCCTTCGGTGCGAGCGCGGTCAGACCCATGATCAGGACCGTCATGGCAACGGCTCCGATTGCCATCGTCAGCGCAAACCGTTTGGGTCGTTCGAACATGTCCCGCCAGGAGATAATGAACAGGGCGGTCAGCATGTAGAAGACCGATATCTTCGACTCTGTCAGAACGATCGGCCAGAAAAACAGCACAACCCCTGTGAAAAAAATTGGAGCGGAAATAACCCCCCGGCGCCAAAGCGCCGCAAACCCTGAAATCAAAATGATCAGGAACGCGGTCAGCATTGAGTTCTCGCCACCGCCACCTTTCTCCGCTCCGAAGGTGCCAGCGACAACATCGACCGGAATGATCCAGTCGTGGAGTCCGACGCGAGCGGGGACCAGAACGAAAAACTGATGCAGCACGAACGGCAGTTGCACGACCGCAACCCCGAGCAGAGCCCATCCAAGCCAGCGCATCGTCGACAGTGTGTAAGGCACCAGCGCGAGAGCGACGATGACGCCCCACATCTGGAAATATCCTTTCAGGCCGAGAAGCGCGGTTGAATTCATCGACTTGTTGACCACGGTGCTCGCGAGCATCACCACCACGAAACCGATGGCGAACCAGCCGAAGGCGGGCAGTCGAATACCGCCGGAGCGCGCGGCGACAATCAGGGCGTGTAACGCGAGCACCGTTGCTGCAGGAAGCAACAGCCACCGAACCTGCTGGACTTCGGGTATGTACAGTCGCGTGAATCCGGCGATCACAAAGCCGAGAATGAAAATGCCCCACAGGACCCACGATGGCGAGAATGCGGCAACCACTGCGAATCCGCCGACAGCCATGACCGCCGCAGGCAGGAAGCTGCCTGATCCCGCAAGTACGCCAACCGCAACACTCGCGAGCAGACTCAGGACGACGGCGAACGCAACGATCAGCGTACGCTGACCGGCACTTTCATCATTTCGCAGTCGCAGAACTCGCATCAGATCGACGGCCCTTCTCAGGCCCCGCTGGTCGCAGACCTGACGGCGCTGGCGTTTTCGCCGGCAGCATGCAGGTCGTTGTCTGGAGCCGTTGCTTTTTCAATCACGGGGAGGCTGGCGGGTTGTGCATCCGGTTGTCCGGTGTGACCGGTCGACAGCTGCAAAAATGCCGCCACCACAATGCTGGCAGCTGTCAGTCTGATCGCGATACGCATGAGCGGGTTTACCGTCATTGCTTCACCTTTGGTTAGTCGTCTGGTTTCAGTCTGGCACCCGCAGATCAGCCTTTTGGTTTCAGATGGCGTGCGGGTCTGTGTCGTTCGGGCCGCGCAAACGCGGCGGCCCGGGCTGCGACGAGTCTCGCTCGGCAGCCCTTTCAGCCGACCGACTTCTACCCCCGGATACGAGAGATCAAGGTATCGATGACGGGTCCGACTGTCTGCCGAATCGTACCATTGATCTCCACTTTTCTACGCCAGATCGGGGCCCGTGAGCGGCCGTCCGGGCGCATCACCCGGACCTTGCGGGTCGATGTCCCGAGCGGAAAAATCGGCGGCTTTCCGGCGTCTTTGCGTCTGTCAGTCCGGGTTTGTCGCAACCTTGAGTCAAAGGGCCTCGGGTGTGCCCCGAGGCTCGACAAACTTCTTTACGCGCGATCGCGGCGTTCGAGCGTCAATCACACCGGTGGCGTGACCTCGTAGGGGCCGGCACGCCGGGCCGGAAGGACCAGCCCGGTCAGAATCTGCAGCCCGCCAATAACCCGCAGCGGCAGAAATTCGTGTCCTCGTTCCTGACGGAAAAAACGCGAAAAGTCATACACGATTATCCCGACCGCCAGAGCAAAGAGAACGCTTGAACCTGTCACCAGGTACGCCACCACACCGCCGGTCAGCAGTGCCATCATCACCAGCCCAATGGCATAACCGATGTACGAACGTCGAACGGTCAGCAGCTTGGATGGCCGATTCCAGTACTGACGGAAAAGCTGCCCGACCGGTCGTTGATATTGCTGCCTTACAAAATCCCCGAGCCTTGATCGCGAATGATAGCCGTCAGTGTGGTGCGTACCCATGGCGACCGGGATGGCAAGAATCCTGTAGCTGTCGGCGACTCGAAGCGAGAACTCGATGTCTTCCAGTCGTTCGTATCCCTCGTCGTACTCCAGTCCTGATTGCAGTACCGGATTGCCTAACAGGACAACGCCTTTAAACCATTTTTCGTAATGCTGTTTACCGACGCCGTATCGATCAGCTCTTTCATCGTACGCGTTGCCGTTCGCGTCATACCAGACCTCGGGCAACATGCCGTAAACCACGTCCGCGTCACCGCGCTCAAGCAACGGCATCGCGGTAGCGAGAAAGTTCGGATCGGCGGTGACGTCACCGTCAAGCATGAGCGCCGCGCCCCTGTGTCCACGATTGCGGGCTACTCGAAGCACCGTGTTTCGTGCGACAGCTGCGTTGACGTTACCTGACAGCGTGTACGTGCTGGCCCAGGGACGCGAATCCGCGAACGTCTGCATCAGACCACCGGTTTTGTCCGAGGATGCGGAATCAACAAGAATCGCCGTTGTTGCCGCTGGCGCGCGAGCCGCCACGAGCTGCTCGACCGCAGCCAGCGTTTGCGTGATGAATCGATCGCCATCGCGGCACACGACGGCAACGATCAGAGAATCGTCTGCAGTTGAGTCGCCCGGAGCCGATCCACCCGGAGTCGAATTTTCCCGGGTCGAACTATCCCGGGTTGATTCAACAGCGGGGTCCGGCTTGCGCTCGTGTCGAGAGTCTGCAGTCATTTATCAATCGTTCGGATCAGACCAAATTCGGATGACAGTGAAACGGTTTCGACCCTGATGTGCAATGATGGAGGCTGCTCTGTTACAGGTGTTTGCGTCAATGCGAGATGAGCAGGGATCGGCTGGCGGTGCGTAGATTGCCTGACTTAACCGGGGTGATACCACAGCTTTTGCAATTTCCTGTGCAGAATACGCCCGGACGTGTATCAATCACGTTTCGCCGAAGCATCCCGGTGATAGTCTGTTTTTTGGAAGGTAGGTGTGTAGAGGCGCGCAAGCGGCGTCGACACAACTCAATAAAAATAACTGTGCAGCACAAGCAGACTATTCGCGGCGCCAGACGCGAATACCAAAAGAACTGACAGCTGCGTGGGCTTAGATCAAGAGTCGTTTTGACGCCAGATTCGTAAGGATACGAACACTGACGCGAAACCTTGATCAAGGGGTAGGAGAGATGGCTGATCAGTTGGTCAGCGGAAAGCAGTTGTGGCGAGTCTTATTGTCTCGCCTGCCAATTGTTTTGCTGATGACACTTCTGACAACAGCGATTGCGTTCGTGGTTGTCATGGGAAAACAACGTTGGTTCTCGGCAGAGTCAACGGTCCTTATTGAATACAGTGATTTGCGTCCGGGTGTAGACCAGGCAGCAGCCGGTCGCTATCGACCCGACTTCATGCAGACACAACTCGGCATCGTTGCGAGTGAACGCGTCGCGAGTGTCGCTGTCGATTTGCTGGAGAAAGACGGCATCACCGTCGAAGATCTTGTTGGAGACACGACGGGTGATGAGGTCACGGACAAAGAGCCTGAAGGATTTTTCAGTGGCCTGAAGGCGCTGATCAAAAAGGAACTTCGCGGGACTCCGCCGACGCGTGAGCTTGGTTACATCGCAGACGCTCGTCATCAGGATGACCGACAGAGAGCCACGCTGAACATCCGGGCCAACCTTGCGCCTTATCTGACTGATAACAGTCGTCTGATCCAGGTGCTTTACAACTCAACGGATCCGCAACTTTCCGCTGCGGTGAGCAATGCCGTTGCTGACGCTTATGTTCAGACAAGACTCAACCTCAGTCGCGACCCGGCTCGTCGCACCGCAGAATTTCTCGAAGGCCAGCTCGCTGGTCTGCGTAAAAATCTCGAAGAATCCCAGAACAGACTGAGCAGTTACGAACAGGAAAAACGAATCGTATCCGCGGATGGCCGTGTTGATGTTGAGATTGCCTATCTGAATGCACTCAGTTCACAGCTTGTCGAGGCCCAGGCTTCGGTCGCGAAAGCCGAGAGCCGTACCGCGAATCTTGAGGCGGCGGTCAATTCCGGCGCCGCCCTCGATACCCTGCCGGACATTTCGACCAACCGACTCGTGCAGGATCTCAAAGTTGCGTTGTCTCGAAAGCAGGCGCAGCTCTCGGAGCTGTCGACGACCTACGGCGAGAAACACCCGGTGTTTCTCAACCTTGCCACCGAGGTTGAAACGCTCGAGCAGAACCTGAAAAACGAAATCAACGCGATCGTTCAGTCCCAGCGCAATCAGCAGGATGTCGCGCTCAGCCGGGAACAGTCACTGAAAAAGTCCCTGGAAGAACAGCGCAATCGTCTGTTGAACATGCGCAAGTCCCGGGACGATCTACCGGCCCTCACGCGTGAAGTCGAGAGTGCGCAGAACGCGTACGATGACGCTTTGCGCGACGCCCAGCGGTTTTCGCTGCTCGGCCAGACCAATGAAACCAATGCAGTCGTGTTAAACCGGGCCGTGGTTCCGGATGGTCCTTCCTCACCGAACGTACTTCGCAGTCTCATGGCGGCGGCTGTACTCGGGTCGCTTCTTGGTCTGCTACTCGCACTTGCGCTCGAGTTCGCAGACAACCGTGTTCGTCATACCGACGAAATTCTTCCCGCCATCGCTGGGTCTCCGCCAATTCTGGCTGAGATACCGCGATATTGATCGAGGAGAACCTGACGATGCCTGAACCGCGAAAGCCAAAGCAAAGCCGCAGCCGCCAGTCGATGTACGATCAGACTGTAAGTGTCGGCGGCCGTAAGTCCAGACCCGGACGATCAAGACCTAACGGCGCAGATCGACCGCGTCGAGACGAGACCGAGTCGGTTGATGATCTCACCGCAACCGAGACTGAGTTTTACGACACCACCGACGCGTCTGTATCGATGCTCGACGACAGCCTTTCGGAGGTCGTCGGTCGAAAACAGAACAAAGACGCCGGTCGTCGACGCGGCGTTGAAGATGCTGATCCGGGCTTTGGCCCGGGGCGGGTCTCCGGTCGCGACGAACCCCGCCGAATCGGTGAGATTCTGGTACGCATGGGTGTTTTGACCGCGAGCCAGGTCGACGGAATTCTCAAGGCACAGGCCAGCCGCAAAAAGAGCGAACGCTTTGGTCGTATCGCCCGTAAACTGGGACTTGCGGACCGTGCCGACGTAAAGCAGGCGTTGTCGATTCAGAAACCTTCGCGGTCGCGATCCTCAGGTATTCGCGCATCTCGTGATGGTATCGGCTCATTCAAAGGCAGCGTGAGTCGTGAACTTTGTTGTCTGTCAGACAAGCCAAATTCTACGGCCGAAGCGATACGTTCGCTGCGATCTCAACTACTTATCCGCTCCAAGGGTAACGGTCGGGGTAGCGCTGTCGCAGTTATGAGTCCCGAGAAAAAAGACGGTCGCAGTTTTATAGCCGCGAATCTCGCTGTAGCATACGCGCAGGCTGGACGCCGAACGCTGCTTGTAGATGCTGACCTGCGCTCGCCACGACAGCATACGATTTTCAATACGGAGAACACGGCAGGTTTCAGCAGTCTTCTTGAAGGCACCAGCAACGACCACCCCGTGTATACGACTCTGGACAATCTATATCTTGTGCCTGCAGGCCCCGGACGAACCAATCCCCAGGACCTGTTGTGCCGAGACGAGGCAGGTCAATGGATGGACGTGGCGCGGGATTACTTCGACGTGATTGTGCTTGATACACCCGCGGCAAATTCGTTCTCGGATGCCGAGATCATTTCAACGTGGGCAACACAGTCGATCGTGGTCGTTCGCAAGAACGTTACACGATCCGGATCAATAGATCGTCTTCGCGAGCGCATGTCTTCAAGCGGTCTTCCGATCACGGGTTTCGTGGTGAACGAGTAGCGCGATGATTCAGGCCAGACAAAAGCACGAAATGACCGCTGCGGTGCCCGGTGAGGCACAGCCAACTGTTGAACCGGCAGGTTCGGGACCTGTTGCCCAGGTCAGATCAGTTCAGATTCTTGGCACGCGCGGCATTCCGGGCAATCACGGTGGCTTTGAAACGTTTGCCCACCAGCTTTCGGAATTTCTCGTCGCTCGCGGCTGGAACGTTACCGTTTACTGTCAGCTCGCTGGTGAAGGTGAGGTTACAACCGACGACTACAACGGCATTCGTCGTGTTTTGATTCCTACCAAGACACTTTCCGCAGCGTCGTCGATTTACTTCGACTGGGTGTCGACCCGTCTGGCTGCGAAACAGGGTGACCTGGTTCTGACACTGGGCTACAACACCGCCATTTTTTCTTTGCTGTATCGGCTGAAAAAGGTACGCAACCTCATCAACATGGACGGTCTTGAGTGGAAGCGTGCCAAATGGTCGTGGCCGGCCCGATCCTGGCTGTATCTCAACGAGAGGTTCGGCTGTCTGTTCGGCAACCACCTGATCGCCGATCACCCCGAGATTGCGCGGCATCTACAAACGCGTACGTCTGCCGACAGAATTTCGGTCATTCCCTACGGATCCGATCGTGTGGAAGATGCCGACGAGTCACTGCTGCAGGAGTTCGGTATCGAGAAGGGGCGCTACGCGGTTGTAATTGCGCGAGCGGAACCTGAAAACTCGATTCTCGAAATCGTTCGCGCATGGAGTCGACGCAAGCGAGATATGAAACTCGTCGTGCTGGGAAAGTACGTCCCGGAAAACGTCGAGTTCCATCGCCAGGTTATTGAAGCCGCCAACGAAGACGTTATTTTTCCTGGCGCAATTTATGACAAGGCCAAGGTAGAGGCGTTGCGGCAGTTTGCCGCGCTTTACGTGCACGGCCATCAGGTTGGCGGTACCAACCCGTCGCTGGTCGAGGCACTGGGGTGTGGCACCCCGGTGTTGTGTCATGACAACCCGTTCAATCGATGGGTTGCCGGCGTTTGCGGTTTCTATTTCAAGAATGAAACCGATTGCGCAGCCCAGCTCGACGCGTGCCTTGATGACAACGAGGCGCTGATCAAGGCGAGCGAGGGGTCCCGCTACCGGCACGGTGAGCACTTTACGCTCGATGCGAACCTCAGTGCCTACGAATCTCTTCTCATCAAATGGCTGGGTCCGAGGTCATCGGATGATGATTCATCAACGGTGAACACCGCTGTAAGTCGTTGAGTTTAGTTTCGATCGGTCGATCGTCGTCGTCTGTCGGTGCGCCAATCAGGCTCTTTGTCTGACTTAATGCGTACACGATGAATCCTGCAGTTAATGTTTTCGGCTCCACTGTGTCTGATCCCGGCCCACGGTATGAGTCTGAACAACGTCATACAGTTTCCGAAGTCCTCGGCTTCGCGTCGTCGTGTGCCGATAATCCAACGCCTTCGACGCGCACGCGCGCTGCTGGCCAACATCGGCCTGACGCTGATAGCGCTGGCTGCGCTGGGCGTGCTTGGTACGATTGGCTGGGTGTACGGCGTCTGTCTCAACAAAACGCTTTCTGGCATGCCGCGCACGGAATCTCTGGACGCGGCCCAGGAGCAGACCGTTGTGCACGGAGTTCGCGACCAGAGTTAGCACAGGCTGTTTCACCCGGCGTTCTGAAAAGAGCGCGCGACAACAGGCACCGCGGCCGCGCAGCGACGTCATTCGGGCCGCATGGCAGTCTCTTTCTCTGAAGCCGCATTGCGATGTTTGCATCGGATATTCCATAGTAGCCTTTCCTCTGGCAGAGCATTCAGGACGCGCAGGTGACGCGCGCACACTATGGAAAAGCATTTCGATTTTTTGGTGGTAGGCGCCGGTATGGCCGGTGTCAGTCTGGGCGCACGTCTTGCAGAAAGTGCTCACGTCGCTGTGATGGAAATGGAGGATCAGGCTGGCTATCACAGCACCGGAAGATCAGCAGCGTCGTGGATCGAAAACTATGGCAACGAAACGATAGTAAAACTGAATCGTGCGAGTTTCGATTTTCTCAATTCTCCACCGGAGGGTTTCCCGTGTGACGGCGTGCTGCGAAAGCGCGGCGTGCTCTGGGTCGCGAGAGCGGGATCAGAGGATGGACTCGGCGAAATGTTCAATGACGATGTTGTCGAGATATCGGCTACCCGGGCTCTTGAGTATGTGCCGGCGTTGAAGGTGTCTGGTCTGCGACGTTTCGGTTATGAGGCGGAGGCCTACGATATTGACGTGGCTAAACTGCATCAGGCGCACATCAAGATGCTCAAGTCCCATGGTGGCGAGCTGAAATGTAATGCCGAAGTGGTTGCGATCGATCGCGCTGACGCGCGCTGGAAGGTCACGACCCGCGCGGGCGAAGAGTACTCGGCAGACACGGTCGTCAACGCCGCCGGCGCCTGGGCCGATGAAGTTGCCCGTCTCGCCGGGGTCAAGCCGGTCAACCTTGAAGCTCGACGTCGCAGCGCGGGTATGGTTCCAGTGCCGGACGAGTACTCGATTGAAAACTGGCCGTTCGTTGTCGAAGTTGAGGAAGCGTTCTACTTCCGGCCCGACGGCGGAAAACTGATGCTGTCACCGGCGGACGCGACCCCGGTGGAGGCGCACGATGCGTGGGCGGATGATCTGGAACTTGCCAAGGCGGCGGCCGTGTTTGATGAGGTCATGCAGTTTTCGGTCACGCGTGTCAGTAATACCTGGGGCGGCCTGCGAACCTTCGCGCCCGATGCGACTCCCGTGGTGGGTATGGACGAGGTTCCCGGATTTTTCTGGTTTGCAGGTCAGGGTGGTTACGGCATTCAGACTTCACCTGCGATGGCCAGCCTCGGTACGTCACTGCTTCTGGGCAATGCTCTCGAGACTGCTCTGCGCGAACAGGCTTTCGATATCGCGTCTGTAGCGCCGTCACGCCTGAGGTGACGACCTGACTGCAGTGCGAACACTAGTGCCTGTCGAATGACTCCAGTTGACGGGTGGTGCGTGACCACGCAACCGCGTTTTCGAGTCTCGCATGCCAGAGGAGTTCTTCGAGCGTCTCACACAGATGGATGTGCTTCTGACACTGCGCGCAGAAGCGAACGCCGAGCGTCGACGTGTGGGACAACTCTTCCCAGCTGCTCTTGCATCTGTCGTCGAATGCGCAGTTTGTAATTTGATAAGGCTGCTGATGATCCGTCATCTGCGTCCAGGCTCC
>CALHMG010000378.1 GCA_938034705.1 uncultured Gammaproteobacteria bacterium | reverse complement strand
GCCAGCTGCTCGGGCGTTAGTCATTGTCCGTGAGGCCCGCGCCTGCGCCAGCCAGTCTCGATGCCTCGGTAGCCGGCACGTAAGTGTGATGGGCAAAACCGAGCAATGACGCCAGAGATTCGTCGGTGCATGTGCCCCTTTGATGTTCGGGGTTCCACTGCATTTCCGATTTCGAGTTGGCGGTGACGCGAAGGTTATCCACGACTTCCAAGTCAATCAGATCGAACGCATCTTTCAGCCTGCCGTCGTCACACCGAGCGTGACTGTCGCCAGTCGTAATGCTGATAGAAAGGTTCTGGCTGATGGCGCCACGCAACACAAAAGAGCTGAAGATAAGTGGCTCTGCGACTTTGTTGAAATCAAACGTTTGTTCGGGACTCGCGATCAGATCAATGGAATCCAGCAACCACGCCCCGGCATAAACAGGACAGAGAAAATCGCCTTGCGTTGAGCAGTGATTCTCAAACACGACCGGCTTGACGGTTGCATGCTCGACATCGGCCAGCCGGGCGAGGAGGCGAGCGAATACATCCATTGCGGGAAAGCCGAGCATGCTGAGGTAGGCGGCTGATCGAGCCCCTTCCTCTGCCAGGCCCCAGCTCATTCCTGCACCTCGACACGCTTTGAGAATCAGGGATTCGATTTCCCCGATTGAGTAGTCAACCATTGAGCCGTTCTAAGGACGGATAGATCCAGTCGTCGCAATTATCCGAAGAAAGTTCGGCAGGAAAAGGGGCGTGCTGGTACATCGTGATACGAACCCAACGATCGGATCTCGGGTCGAACTTAACCGCCCCAAAAAACGACAGCTTGCAACGCAGCAGATCGATCGGGAGCATGTCGTTTGCGATCAGGTTGTCGCGTATTTCAGAGTAGGGAAATTTTTCTGCAATCTGAGCGCGGCGCACGCTGTGACGATACTCGGGATGCTGCAGCAAAAACTCCGCAACCGAGGTGTCGCTTGTGTATTCGTCAACCTGACGCCAGAGCGCCAGAGCATCACGCCCGGTGGCTAACGGGTTTTCAAGCTCGGCACCATCTTCCTGATAACGTTCACCAAGACGTGGTTCAAGTTTCTCCTCGGAAACGTACCAGAAGCGGGCAGAATCTTCCTGAGTCGAGTAGTCGGGGGCGCGCGCAAATTCGTAACGAGTCTTGAGCAACGTTTTGAGGTGTTCCAGCGTCATCGAGCCATCGATGGTGAATACACTTTCTTCATCTGCGCTCATTTGGGACGTGAGGGAGTCTACAAGTTCGGCGTGCGGCTCCAGCATGAGGCTCACGATGCATTCCTGCGCTTCGAGGCCAAGTTCTGCCTGGGTAAATTCGTAGATCGTATTCCACGGATTGCTTTTGGCGAGCGCGCCAGTCCGGTCGATCCAGGTCAGCAGTTGAGCAAGGTCACGGTGCAGTTCGCAAACCCGGTCGGCCTGTTGTTCATGATCGGTAGACCAGTTCTCATTGGTCACCTGCTGTCTCTGCACGAGTTCGATGAATCGTGCGGCGGTTTCTGGAGTCGTCGTGCTGATCCGTCTTACCCTGGCGAGCGCAATTTCCCGCGCGACGATCCAGTTGTTCAGCAGCGTCGGGTGGTTTACCAGGAACGGCGCCATGCCAAGCCCCGTGGAGTTGCCAACGCCGAGTCGGCGTTTCAGTGCGGGCTCAAGCTTGACGGCGCGGTCAGGCGCATCGTGCGTGGCCAGGTGCTCCACGATGTCCACCGTGAAAGCACGAATGAGGAACACCGCCAGCAGCTCGACCTGAAACGGTTCGTTGAATTCAGAGCGGCCGGCAATAAAACGTCGATCAGACGCGCCAAATTTGCCGGACCCGTAAACGGCGGTGGTTCGCATGAGGTAGCCAACCTTGTCGAGTTCAGCAGCTTCTGGCTGTTTGCCTCTGGAGAGGCAGTCGCGAACGTAGTTGAACAACCTGACGGATCGGTTCGCGCGAGACAGGGCCAGCTCCGTGCTCGCAATGCGTCCGGCCTCCTGCTTCGGTACGTTGGATCGCAGCCGGTCGATATCGTCTTTGCCGGGTATACCGTCGAATAAAGTGAACGTGGCGTCCCATTCTTCGGCGATAACACGATCTGATCGCTTGGACGGATCGAGATCGTGAGAAAAGCAGATCAGGCTGTAGGTTCGCTCTGGCCCTTTGGCTTCATAGACCGCAGTGCCGATGCCGTTTCTGTCGATATCAAACAAAGGAACCGAAAACGACCAGCTGCCGTCGCCAAGTTTGCGCAGCAGGGTGCGCATGAACGACAGGCGGGACTGATGGAACGAGCCGAGCCTTGCCAGTCGCATTACCGTGTCTGGCGAACGAAGCGAACGATCGTGTTCAAGCGACTGACTCAAAACGCTGATGCCCTCATGCTTCGGTACCGCCTTGATCTCGCTGGATCAGAACAGTGTGCCGGCAAAAAATTCTCGACGCTTGAGGCTGTCGATAAAAGTCTGCTCGAACGTGTCCGCGACTGCGCCAGTAACAAGCGGTGTTTCGAGCAGGGCGTCCGACCAGGCTTGTACATTCGGAAATTCATTCATGAGCCCCGTCTGGAGTTTTTTCTCGACGAACTGAAATCTCTGGAAGAAGGGCGCATAGGCCGCGTCGACCATGCACAACGTGTCGTCATTGAAGTAGGGGCCGTCGCCGGGCCTTTCCTTCTGTATCGCAGTCTCCAGTCGCTGGACGACGGGACGGGCAGCCTGCACCGCGGCATCCACTTCTTCACGCGTTTTTTTATAGTAGGTGCCGGACAGCGCTGCCGCGAAAGTCGGGACAAAGTCGGTCCACGCCCGGTTGCGCGCACGTTTGATCGCGTCGTCGGGATGAAGCCTCGGTTCAACCTGTTCTTCGAGAAACTCGGCGATCGCGTTCGACTCGAAAAGATGCTGACCGTCTACGGCGAGAACGGGCACTTTCCCATGCGGCGATATCTCGAGAAACCAGTCGGGTTTGTCGAGGAGGTTGACGTAAGTCACATCAAACGGAACCTGCTTCGCACGCATTATGATCACGGCGCGCTGAACCCAGGGTCACGTGATGGAGCTGATCAGATGATAGTCACGTGGCATACCCCACATCCTACGCAAACGGACACACACTTTCCTCCCGCTTGCCCCAGGCGGCCACGACGTCGAAGCGGTCCAGATCTGGACCTCAACAGAACCCACAACAGGGACAGGCACTTTCGGCCGATAGGGTGCCTGTCCACTTCAACCAAGGGTGTTGCAAATCAAGGGTTTTTTCTTGAAATCATGAAGTTATTGACGCTATGTAAAGTTTTAGTTTAGGTTGTGGGTCCGGTGCCTGTCCCGCCAGGGCGGCGCCCGGTGGTGGGATACCCGGCTGCAGGCTGGCTGGGTGTGTGTCCACGAACGACCAACTAACGGATGTAGTGACGGGGTTTATTGAAGGATGGATAAGAAATTTGACGCGGATAAACGCCGCCTTGCGGTGGTTCTGAGCCGGGTTGCGGGCGCTTCGGCGCTGGTGATGGCCCCCAAATGGGGTAAGCCGGTGATTGATTCCGTGATGCTGCCCGCCCACGCGCAGAGTTCGCCGGATGTGGCCGCGAGCTGCGGCATTTCCGAGCGCTACACCGACAGCATTGCGCTACGGGACGTGGAGTGGAATCAGTCGATGTTCATCCCCCAGTACGACCCCGCCAAAGGCGAGCTGGTGAAAGTCGAGGTTCGATGGAGCGGTGAAATCGTCAGCCTCATTCGTCTAGAGAACGAGGAGACCTCCGACACGTCCAGTGGCGTGCCGCTCGAAAGTGAAGTGTCGGCGTCGGTTGGCGCAAACATGTCGCTGACGGGTCCGGCGGGGCTTGATTTTGGATCAATCGCACCCGTCGTAACGAAGTCAGCGATGGTTACTGAATTCGATGGCACCGTGGACTATGACGGACCGTCAGGCACCACCTTCGATCCGATCAATATCGCTCCCGATGCCGTAACGCTGGAGATCACCGACCCGCAGACGCTCGCTCTGTTTACCGGAAGCGGCGCGATGGAGTTCAGGGGTGTATCCGATGGCCAGACTCAGGTCTTTGGCAGCGCCAACATCAGCAGCAGCATCAGCACGCAGTCGGCGATGAATCTGCGCGTGACCTATTCCTGCGTTTAGATAAATTCGTTCTCACGAAACCACAGATTACAGGCCCACTTTTCGCCCTCGATAACCGGTGACCCACCGTGCAAGGTGGTGTCATCGCGTATGTTGGTGCCTGGTCCACAGTTTTCAAACAGCACCATCCGGCCCTGTCTGGGCTGGACTTCCGTATCCAGTTTCGGGAATACGGTTCCGCCGCCCTTAAACTCGTCATTCAGGTAGACGAGACACGTCACCAGGCGCTGTCCGCCTCGCTTCATGCATCGGATACCACGCTCGGTGTCGTGTTCCCACGCGTCAAAATGGGGTTTGTATTCCTGATTCTGGGCGTAATGAATCACCTGCAGTGACTCTGCATTAACGAGGGACATGCCGACAATGTCGGCAAGGCGCTGGGTGCACTCGCTAACGACGGGCGAAACGTTGTGGCGCAGCCATTTGACACTGCCGGTGCGACCGGCGCTCTTCACGCCGGCGTCGCCACCACTGACCACGGCACGATCAAGCTCCGGCGACGCAAGCTCGATGATGTGTGCGCATTCATCGGCACTGAATACCCGATCGTGAATTCTGATCACGGGGGTCTCGCGCACGGTAATCACCGGTCCGCGTTTTCGGTGCGAGGATTCTGGGCGGCTGGTGGTCATCGGCGGGTGAGGCCCGGAATGTTGAAGCTGTGTTCCGCAGTTTAGCGAATTTGGCAGGTTGTTGCGCAGCTTCGGATACAGTCGAGCGAACCTCGGAAAAATCGGGAGAACGCAGTGCACGGTACCGGACCCCACGATGTTGCAAACAGCGCCGGCTGGCGCGAACACCCTCGCTATCCTGATCCAGCAATCACGGCTCTGGACGATCGCTTCCACAAATACTGGTTGCCACTGTCGGCGGTTGAACGTCTGTACACCGGCACACGCTGGGCGGAAGGACCGGTCTGGTTTGGCGATGGCCGTTACCTGTTGTGGAGCGATATACCCAACAATCGAATCCTGAAGTGGGAAGAAGAAACCGGCGCGGTAACAACATTTCGCAAGCCGTCCGACTATGCGAACGGCAACACCAGAGATCGCATGGGTCGACTGGTAACGTGCGAGCATGGCGGACGGCGCGTGACACGTACCGGTTACGACGGGAACCGCAGCGTCGTTCTCGACAGCTGGCAGGGCAAACCGCTGAATTCGCCGAACGACGTTATCGTCAAGTCGGATCACTCTGTGTGGTTTACGGATCCACCATTTGGTATTCATGGTGATTACGAAGGGCACAAGGCCGAGCCCGAAAACGGGCAAAACGTCTACCGCGTAGACGGTCAAACCGGGGAAGCGAGCGTTGTCGCAGACGACATTCTCGGCCCCAACGGGCTTTGCTTTTCACCGGACGAGTCGATTTTATATATCGTCGAATCCCGCGGTGTTCCAAATCGAAAAATCCTCGCCTACGACGTCAGCAATGACGGCACCACGATCAGCAACAAGCGTGTTCTTATCGACGCCGGACCGGGCACCCCGGATGGCATGAGATGCGACATCGACGGTAACCTCTGGTGCGGCTGGGGCATGGGAGATCCCGAGCTCGACGGGGTTTTTGTGTTCGCGCCTGACGGCACCCAGATCGGCCGTATCGCGCTGCCGGAACGGTGCGCAAACGTCTGTTTCGGAGGCCTCAAACGCAACCGGCTGTTTATGGCGTCAGCCCAGTCGCTGTACTCGCTGTACGTCAATACTCAAGGCTGCGCCGGCGGGTAACGCAGCGCGCCGAAGCAGCGCGTGGGATTTCTTCCCTGGTTTAATGACCGGCCGTCAGCGCGTTTCGCTATGGCGCGTCATCTGTCTGGCCGACCTGATCTGGTTGGTAGCCGCTGACTAGTCTGGGTCTGTGAGTTTGTGCGAATCAGTGGAATAAGAAATGTCAGGCATTGCGTTGATATTCCAACGTCAGCCATGGCATGGCGGCGTTGATGGTGGGCCCATGGCGGCCATGATGAGGGCGTTACGCCATCGAGGGCGTGACGGATCACGCGTCATAACCGAGAACAGTTTTGTGCTCGGCTATCAGCGATTCAACACCACATCAGAGGGAATGGGTGATCAGCAACCTCTGAGAGATTCGTGGGGCGCCAGCTACGTGGCGTTTGACGGGCGACTCGACAACAGACGCGCTCTTGGCAGGCGCCTCGGGCTGCGAGGCCCAAAGCGTGGCGAGATGTCCGACGCCGCGCTCGTGATGGCGGCCTGGGAAAGTCACGACGTTGACTGCTTTCAGTATCTCGAAGGTTCTTTTGCCATCGTCATTCTCGACATGCGCCGTAATCGAGTGGTTATGGCGCGCGATCCGCTCGGCACCAAAAGTCTTTACTACTCCCGAGCCGCCGGGCAGTTTCTCGCGGCGTCAGAAGAGTCGGCTCTGCTCGAACACCCGGCTGTTTCGACGCGGGTGAATCAGACGCGACTTGCACAGCATCTGGCGTTTGAGTTTCCCGGCGACGAGACGACATTTTTTTCGGACATCGCCCAGCTTCTTCCGGGTGAGGTTCTAACTGTAGATTCAAAATCCTTTGTGCGTCGAAAGTACTTTGACGCAACGGACATTGAGCCGATTTTCTATCGCAACGAGTCCGACTACTACGAGCAGTATCTTGAGCTGCTTCGCAAGTCCGTCAGGTCGTCGATGCGATCGATCGGGTCGCCGGCACTGATGCTCAGTGGCGGTCTGGATTCGTCGACGATCGCTGTACTGATGGCCGAGGTCTCGAACAGCGTTGACGCATTGTCGTGGCGTTTTGATGAACTGACACAATGCGATGAGTCGATGTACATCGATGACATTGCTCGAGCAGCGAATGTTCATGTGGGCTGGATCAGGGGCGATGACTGCTGGCCGCTCAAGAACCCGCAGGCTCTCGAAGTTCAGTCTTCACATCCGCTGGTTAATCCCTACCGCGAACTGAAATCGCGCACCTACAGCGCGGCCGCTCGCGGCGGTCATCGGGTGTTGTTGACCGGCGTTGGCGGAGACGAGCTGTATCTGGAAGACGGCTTATGGCTGAAAGAACTTCTGCGAAACAGAAATGTCCCGGCAGCGGCTAAAGGGCTCATGGCACATGTATTAAAGGAGGGTGTCTTGCCCGCCGTCCGCGGCCACACGGTGCGTCAGGCTTTCGGCCTCGGAAGTTTAAAACGTGCTGAACAAAAACCGGCGTGGCTCACGGATGCTGCATGGCAGTGCGTTGTTGATTCGCGAATACCGGTCAAGTTGTCAGGACACTTGCAGGATCGCGAAAAGCAATTCCAGCGACTGTTCGGTCCGCTCGCCGCCGAGGACATGGCGAGAGAGGGGGCTCACGACAGTGCGTCTGGTATCGAGATCAGATCACCGTTCAAGAACGTTGCGCTGGCGCGTTACATTTTGGCCGTGCCGGCGTGGACGATTCACGCACCCGGGGAGCCACGAAAAATTTTGCGTCGGGCAATGAGGGACATACTCCCCATTTCGATTCTCAATCGGCGAGGGAAAACATCATTTGTCGATCTCTTTCATCGGGGTATCTACGAGAACGAGCGTGATGCGGTCGCGGGGCTCGTGTCTCAAATGGATGAGTCGGTTGGTCTACACTTGACGCAGGAGTGGCTGGCTTCCTTGGCCCAGCGCAAGTCGTCGGCACCGTTTGAAGAGGCGGTGTTCTGGAACTGCCTTGCGGCCGTGTTATGGACACAGGAACTGGACGCCGCCGCTGACCCTGTCCGCCTGATCGCATAAGCGATAACGCGAGCAGCGATGAATTTTGTTGGGGATAGATAATGTACAAGTCTGAAAAGACACGCGATGCGAAGACACGAGATCTGCAGTCCGCAGCGACTGCCGACAAGCGAAAGTCGTACCGTCGACCTGTCCTGCGCGAACTCGGCGACGTGCGCGGAGTGACGCTGGGCGGATCGCCTGGTGCCGGCGAAAGTGGCTTCACGACGGTTTTCAAGCCCTGATCGCTTTGCGGTCTCTGGCCTCTGATCATCTCCATGAATCGCTCTGACTTCGTAACCCCGGAAGACCGCGCTCGCGGCTTTTCTCCCGCCTACAGAGGGTCTGCGCGTGGTGCGCCCTGTGATACCGATGGCAACGGCTCGTTGCAGTTTCGTACCGCTGTTGCTCTGAGCTGGACGCTGAAACGACTTCAGGCCGGTTTAAGTTCCGCCATCACCGCTCTTCGATGCCTGCTTGCTCTTGCCCAGACGAGATTCGAACTCTTTGTCGTTGGCTACGATCACGCTTTGAGAATGATCAGCGCAACACGCCGCAAGACTTCGGCGGCGCTGGAGCTGGATGAAGCGATGGAGCTTTGCCGAGTGGTTAACGGCGTCGGCCGTCGTGTTAACGCCAAGTGCCTTGAACGTTCCCTCGCCGCAAGACGACTGCTGTTGGCGAAGGGTGTGGACGCAACTCTCAAAATTGGCGTTTGCCGCGACGAAGATGGTGAGTTTCGTGCTCACGCCTGGCTGGAGTACCAGAACATCGTGATAAACGACATTGCCCAGGTAACGCGTCAGTTCGAAACGATTCACGATCCCGGAGTCAGCGTTCACTGACTTGTCCGGTTTCCTGTCAGACGGTGAATTGACACTATGCGCTCCAGGACAGAGCTGATCGGTACCGAGTCCGATCTATCATCAACACGCACTGATCATCCGCGATCTGAAGACGCCGCTGGCCTGTCGCTGCAGATCAGCACCGGATCTGGTCAGAATTGGCGTCGCTATATGGTTGCCGGTATCGCCATAGACAGCGATGTAACCATCGAATCTCTGACAGCGTTTGCCGCGTCAGGCGCGATCCCGTTGGTGAAACCGTTATCCCCCGAGAACCCCGATTTTGGCCTGGACAATTGCGTCCGCGGCTGGACCGGTGGCGCGTGGCGGGATATCAACGTCGGTCATGTCGGTGGCGCGACCAAAATTCGCGTCGAGGGTGCGGGTACGTTTGTTGTCGACCGCCGTGGCCTGATTAGCGTGCACGACGCCCGGATTATTGACGGCGTACTCGGTGATTTCGCCGAAGAGGTTCTGTTGGGGCCGTGTCTTGCCGCCGCGTTGGCGAAGCATCGGATATTTCTCGCCCATGCGAGCGCTGTAGCAAACAGCGCCAACGAAGCGGTGCTGTTTGCAGGTAACTCGGGCACCGGAAAGTCGACTATCGCGCGAGTCATGAGTGAGTCTGCCGGCGCGTCGTGGACACGCGTCGCTGATGACATCGTGGCGCTGAAAACTGACGGGACCAGACTGACGTGTCTGACCAGTTTTCCGCAGCTGAAACTCGACGCAAGATCGATGCAGGACATTGCGACGCTGCCAGATCAACTCCACGTCAAAGCGGTCTACGCGGCCAGCCTGGATATCCGTGGCGGCCCGATGCAGACCAGACTGTCGACAGCTGAGCTTGCGACACAGTTTGTGAAACATGGCGTTGGCCTGCGAGTCCTGGGCCCTGTCGGTATCGCGGCGCATTTTGAATTTGCGACGGCCGCCAGCGCTGCGATCTGCGGATATCGACTGTCCTGGTCGCACCGGCCTGATGCGTTGTGGGCTCTTGAGAAGGCGCTCAATAGCCTCTGAGACAGGCGTCAGGCCCCACAGGCGATCAAAAAATCAGCGAATCGAGGCCGCTTTAATGCGTGGCCCCGGCTTTTTGTGTATACACCGCCCTAGATCTCAATTCGGGCGCTGCACAAGCGATGGACTCAGGCCGGATAAATATTCTGATCAGTAACGACGATGGCTACCGGGCGCCTGGGCTGAGAGCGCTCGCGACCAGACTGGCCGACTTCGCCGACGTTACCGTGATTGCTCCGGAGAAAAACAAAAGCGGCGCCAGCAGTTCACTGACGCTCGACAGAGCGCTTGAAATCCAGACGGCCGACAACGGCTTTCATTTCCTTGATGGAACTCCGGCCGACTGCGTTCACGTCGCCGTAACCAGCTGGCTTGATCGAAGCCCGGACGTTGTCGTGGCCGGGATCAATCGGGGTTCCAACGTGGCCGATGACGTCATCTATTCCGGCACGATCGCAGCCGCGATAGAAGGGCGCTTTCTACGGCTGCCGGCCGTGGCGGTGTCTCTGGACGGCAGCGATCACTACGAAACGGCCGCCGACGTTGCGGCGAACATTGTTCAGCGACTCGCGCGTGATCCGTTACCCGTTGGCACGATTCTCAACGTCAATGTGCCTGACGTGAAATTCGACCAGCTCAAAGGAACACAGGTAACGCGCCAGGGCACACGTCAGCCACCTCGACCGGCATATCGCGACAGGCAGGGGGGCGACCGTGACGCCTGGTGGGTGGGAGCCGCCGGGGGAGCCGCAGATGAGAGCGAGGGCACGGATCTGTTCGCCCTGAAACAGTCCCGGGTGTCAGTGACGCCGCTGCAGATCGACATGACGCGACAGGCGCTGGTTGAGCAAACGTCCCGGTGGTTAGCGTCATGAGCGGTAACGAGCGCCTTGAGGGTATCGGCATGACGTCGCGGCGAACGCGCCAGCGCATGCTTGAGCGTCTGCAGGCAAAAGGGTTCAGCGACGTCAGGGTGCTCGCTGCGATGGATCAGATTCCGCGTCACATCTTCGTCGATGAGGCACTGTCCAGTCGGGCCTACGAAGATGATGCCTTGCCGATCGGTCACAGCCAGACGATTTCCCAGCCTCAGGTCGTCGCCGTCATGACGTCTCTCGTGATTGGTGATGGCGTTCCCCCGGACAACGTTCTGGAAATTGGCACCGGGTCGGGTTATCAGGCAGCCGTGCTGTCGCGTCTTGTCGAAAAGGTGCACACGGTTGAACGAATTGAACCGCTCGTACGACTCGCGCGCGAGAGATTCTTCGAACTGCGACTTCGTAACGTGCAGTGCAAGCTTGCGGATGGCAGCCTCGGCTGGCCGGAAAATGGACCCTTTGACGCGATTATCGTGACGGCAGGCAACGATCATGTTCCTGACCCTTTGTTCGCACAGCTCGCGGACGGTGGACGTCTTGTTGCGCCGCTTGGGCCCGACGGCGAACAGAAACTGACCGTCGTCATGCGTGAAGGCGATACGTTTACCGCGACACAGATGAACGATGTACGATTCGTGCCGCTGCTAAAGGGCACCCAAAGCTAAAGTCTCCGGTACCACCACAAATGAAAATATTTTCCCGCCTTTATGACTGGGTGCTGGAGCTTTCCAGACACCGCCTCGCGCCATGGTGGCTTGGGCTATTGAGTTTCGCGGAGTCATCGTTTTTCCCGATCCCGCCCGATGTGATGCTGGCGCCAATGGCGCTCGCCAAACGCAAAAGCGCGTTCTGGTTCGCTTTGATCACAACCGTGACTTCGGTACTCGGCGGGATAGCCGGATATTTCATTGGTGCATATCTCTTTGAGCCGCTCGCGCAGCCGCTGATCGACTTCTATCACGCCGGTGAGAAGTTTGAGTCGATGAAAACGTGGTTTGGTGACAAGGGCATCTGGGTGGTGCTTCTGGCGGGTTTTACCCCGATTCCGTACAAAATTTTCACGATCGCGGCTGGCGTGCTGTCGATGGCGTTTTTGCCCTTCGTACTTGCGTCGATCGTCGGTCGTGGCGCCAGATTCTTTCTCGTTGCCGCACTCGTTTACTTCGGTGGGCCAAAATTTGAGCAGGGTTTGCGTCGATATATCGATATAATCGGCTGGGCCGTCGTGGCTCTGGTCGTAGCAGGTGTGGTGATATGGAAGTTCGCTCAATAGACAAGCTCTGTGCCGTTCAGGGGCGTGTTGCTTCGCAACAGCGCTCGCGCGCGCGTGGGGAAACGAGTGGATCAGCCGCCGGGCTGCGCACGGCGATCGCGTTGCTGATGCTGGCAGTGTTGGCGACCGGCTGCGCCACGCCAATCCCGGTGCCGATGTCAGATCGTTCGGGCGCCGTCTCAAAACAGGGTCCGGTACGCGTCGTGCGTCAGGGTGAATCGCTGTATTCGATTGCCTGGGAAGCAGGAAAGGACCCCGAACAGCTTGCCAAGATCAACAAGCTTGAAACACCGTACCGGCTGCGTCCGGGACAGAAGATCGTTATCGATGCGCCTGGCAACAACACGCGACAGGCCACGACGTCGACGGCGCCGCTGCTGAAGAGCAAGCCTGCGAGCAGATCCGTCACGATCGGGCCAACGGCCGGTGATGGTGTCGACCCGAAGGCATGGCTGTGGCCGGTTGGCGGCAATGTGGTTAACGGTTTTGCGCCGACGCGAGGGCGCAAGGGCATCGACATCCAGAGCCGAGAAGGCGATACCGTTCGCAGTACCGCCGCGGGCCGTGTGGTGTACGCGGGTGCGGGGCTTCGCGGCTACGGCCGAGTTGTTATCGTCAAACACGGCGATCGCTACCTGTCCGCCTATGCGCACAATCGCCGCCTTACGGTAGCCGAAGGGCAGTCGGTCAAAGCGGGCCAGAAAATTGCCGAAGTCGGGCTGTCTGCCCGCAACCAGCCCGAGCTTCATTTTGAGATTCGCAAAGACGGCAAACCGGTTGACCCGAGGCAGTATCTGCCACAGCGATAGTGCTCAATTGAGCAGCACCGGTCTGCCCGGTTTCGCGATTTAGTCCTATCCAAAAACTGCTTTAAAATCGGTATTTTGTGACCCATATCACGAAACTACTGTATGGCGTGTCACGGCGACACTGCATAAGTTTTGGTCAACTTGTCGGTGTGAAAACCGCTGATCGGACACCGTCGCGTGAAGGCTCGGCCTTCCGTCGGTAACGCTTGGACACCCCGTTGGGGCCTACCTAGATTGGTTAGTGGTTGTGGCCAAACCGTCAGGGATCTGAGTGGGAGGGGCCGCACCCACGTTTCGAGCTTTTTTGATCAGCAAGTGGTCGACCTACGGGTCAGATCACAGGGGGGCTTTAGTCGTCCCTCGATTATCTGCTTCCACGGACGGCGGCGATGTCGAATCAAAAGAGAGTTTTTTAAGCGTAAGCGTGGGGGTGTTGTTATGTCAGTAGAGGACGATATGGAAGAACTGGATCTGCAAAAGGAAGAGCGTTCCACCAAGGACGTGGACAAGCCAGAACCACCCAAGACCCGCGGACGCAAGGCCGCAACAGGACGCCCGACCGGGCAGTCCGACGCCACACAGATTTATCTCAAGGAGATCGGGTTCTCGCCGCTGCTTTCTGCTGAGGAGGAGGTCTACTACGGCCGTCTCTGTCAGGCAGGAGACGAAGCTGCGCGGGCACGAATGATCGAAAGTAACCTTCGGCTTGTTGTAAAGATCTCGCGTCGTTACATCAATCGGGGACTGGCATTTCTTGATCTCATTGAAGAAGGGAATCTCGGACTGATTCGAGCTGTCGAGAAATTCGACCCCGAACGCGGCTTCCGGTTCTCGACGTATGCGACCTGGTGGATTCGACAGACCATCGAGCGCGCAATCATGAACCAGACGCGTACGATTCGTTTGCCGGTTCATGTGCTCAAGGAAATTAATGTTTATCAGCGAGCGGCCAAACAGCTCGCCCAGCAGCTTGACCACACGCCGACGATTGAAGAAATCGCGGAGAAGGTCGACGTACCTGTTGAAGACGTCAAGCGACTGCTGAACCTCGAAGATCGTGTCGCTTCGGTTGATGCGCCACTGGATTCTGATCCCGAGCGGTCACTGATTGATACGCTTGCGGATGACAAGGCTGCCGATCCCGCCGATACCCTGCAGAACGAAAAGGTGCTGCGGTATATCGATGACTGGCTTGGTCTGCTCACAGAAAAGCAGCGAGAAGTCGTTGAGCGACGTTTTGGCCTCAAAGGGCGGGATATTTCTACCCTGGAGCAGGTCGGAATGGATGTGGGTGTTACGCGTGAGCGCGTGCGTCAGATCCAGGTCGAGGCGCTGCAGCGTTTACGTTCGATGCTCGAGGCCAAAGGCTTTTCTCTGGAAAACCTGTTCTAGTTCATGCTGGTGGTTCTCAACCGAGGATCACCACTAAGACCCTGTTTCTGCGATGTCCGCGACGCGCCAGCCGGTTACGGCTGGCGCGTTGTTGCGTCAGCGATCGTTACGGTGTGACCGGGTTGATCAGGGCGGCCGCGACCGTGCGTCCTTCGGCCATGATGATGTTGTAGGTTCTACAGGCCGCGGCGGTATCCATGACCTCCAGCCCGATTGCGGATTCGGCCAGGGCGCGCGTCACGGCGGGCGCTGGAAACCGCAGGGTTGTGCCGGTGCCGAGCAGAACCAGTTCGGGATCGAGGGCAATGATCTCGGCGACGTGGGCTTCGTTGAGATCGGACAGCGAGCGGGGCTCCCACGGCTGTTTCAGCGCGTGCGGCAGCACAATGAGGGAGCAATCGTAGCTCTGCGCGTTGACACGAATCTGGCCGCCGGAGAACGAGCGGATGGCATTCACCCCATCGGGGTTGGCGAGATGAAGCTTCATTTTCGGTTCGTCCAGAAATTCGTCAACCGCGGTCAGCGAATTTGTCTGTTCGGTCAGGGTGTTGGCAAGGATCCTAACATGCAGCGAATGCCGCGTAATTTCATCAGAAAAACCTAGTTTGTACAGACAGTTTCGGCGATAATTTCAGGGAAACTCGGAGCCTGCATTCGAGGCCTGCTTCAGCACTGGGGAAGCGGGCCGTCAGGACTTTGGAACTTTGAATTTGAACTGTCAGATCAGTGCATGCACAGGAAGTGAAACAAACTCGTGGGACCTGTTGGAGTAGGAATTGCCGGGCTGGGCGTCGTGGGCTCAGGAACCGTCAACGTGCTGACCCGTAACGCCGATGAGATCACGCGGCGTGCCGGTCGCGACATTCGGGTGGTGACGGCAGCGGTTCGCGATCTTGAACGAGAGCGAGATTGCGATGTCAGTGGAATCGAACTGACTACAGACCCCATGAAGGTGGCGACATCGCCTGATGTCGAAGTGGTCGTTGAACTCATGGGTGGCGAAGGCGTGGCGCTGGAGGTCGTGATGGCCGCCATAGCAGCCGGCAAGCATGTCGTCACCGCCAACAAGGCGCTGATTGCCAGTCACGGCAACGAAATTTTTAAAGCAGCCCAGGACGCTGGCGTCACGGTCGCCTTTGAGCCCGCGGTTGCTGGCGGCATACCCATCATCAAGGCGATTCGCGAAGGTCTCGCGGGTAACCGGGTTGAGTGGCTGGCCGGCATCATCAACGGGACCAGCAATTTCATCCTCACGGCGATGGCTGACGGCGAGGGCACCTTCGATGATGTTCTTGCTGAGGCCCAGCGGCTTGGCTACGCCGAGGCCGACCCGACGTTCGACGTCGAGGGAGTGGACGCGGCACACAAGCTCACGATTCTGGCGTCGATCGCGTTCGGGATTCCGCTGCAGTTCGACAAGGTATACATCGAGGGCATCAGCAAGCTCGCCGGGGTGGACGTCGACTATGCCAGTGAACTCGGGTTCACGATCAAACATCTGGGTATTGCAGCGCGGCGTGACAACGGAATTGAACTGCGCGTTCACCCGACGCTGATCCCCAAACGCCGCCTGATCGCAAATGTCGACGGCGTCATGAATGCCGTGCTGGTTTGCGGCGACGCGGTAGGCCAGACGCTGCATTACGGCGCCGGCGCCGGCGCTGATGCGACCGCCTCGGCTGTCGTTGCCGATATTGTCGACGTCGTACGTGCATTGACGACTGATCCGGACAATCGCGTTCCTCACCTGGCGTTTCAGCCGGGCAAGCTGGCGGATCTGCCAATCCTTGACGTTAATGAATCACGCACCGCGTACTACATCCGCATTGCTGCGGTTAATCGGCCGGGTGTCCTGGCAGAAGTCACACGCGTGTTCGGCGACTCGAACATCAGTATCGAAACGATTCTGCAAAAAGGTTCAGGCAAAAGCGAAGAGGTGCTGCCGATCATTTTGCTGACGCAGCGAACCATAGAAAAAAATATTGATCAGGCAATCGAGAAGCTCGAGTCACTGGATGACATCGTTGGCAGCGTCGTGCGTCTGCGCGTGGAGCACCTGAGCGAATGACCGACCGCAGCAATCTGGGTCCCGGTGTCGGGATAATCGACAAGTATCGGGACTACATTCCGCTTGCCAAGGACGCCCGCGCGGTCAGTCTCGCCGAGGGCAATACCCCGCTTATCCCGCTTGAACGCATCGCTCGTCGGCTCGACAACAAGGTGCGCCTGTACGCCAAATTTGAAGGTCTGAACCCCACCGGTTCGTTCAAGGATCGCGGGATGACGGTCGCGGTGAGTCATGCCGCGAGCGAGGGCGCCCGCGCCGTAGTCTGCGCGTCGACCGGTAACACGTCGGCCGCTGCTGCTGCCTATGCTGGACGGGCCGGTATGGACTGTTTTGTGCTGATTCCAGAGGGAAAAATCGCTCTGGGCAAGCTGGCACAGGCCATGATGCATGGTGCCAAGGTGGTCCAGATCCGCGGAAACTTCGACGAAGGGCTCGATATCGTGCGGCAATTGCCCGACCACGCCCCGGTAACAATCGTCAATTCGATCAATCCGTGGCGTCTGCATGGGCAGAAAACTGCTGCATTTGAGATCATCGACGTGCTCGGAAAAGCCCCGGATTACCAGTGCATGCCGGTCGGAAATGCCGGCAATATCACGGCTTACTGGAAGGGGTACCGGGAATATCTACCCGAACCCATGCACTATGCTTTACCCAAGATGGTCGGGTACCAGGCGGCAGGCGCTGCCCCTCTGGTACACGGACATCCAGTAGACAGCCCCGAAACGGTGGCGACTGCGATCCGTATCGGTAAACCGGCAACCTGGGATGGCGCTGTTAACGCCGCGAAAGACTCCGAGGGGTGGTTTTCACCCCAGACCGATGACGCGATCCTCAAGGCACAGAAGATGCTCGCGAAGTGCGAAGGCATTTTCTGTGAACCGGCGTCGGCAATCTCGGTTGCCGGCGTGATTGAGGACGTACGGAACGGTCGTATTGCGGAGGGGTCAGACGTCGTCTGTATCGTGACAGGCCATGGCCTGAAGGATCCCGATACGGCGATTGCACAGAGTGAGCAGCCAGAAACGGTGGACGCGACCATGGATTCGGTCTCGGGCGCCATTCTGGCGGCAATGGAAAGAGCCTAGGGGCTGGAGCCAGGGAACGGCGACAAACCTGCGGTTGAAGTAAGTAAAAGTACTGTTGCCACCCGCATCCGGGCTGGCACGTTGGTACTCAAGGAATTGGGGTTTTTAACCCCGCTAAGGACACAGTGTCGTTAGGATTGATACGACACACACGGAAGAATAAAGAGGGAACGCACGGCGGTG
>CALHMG010000377.1 GCA_938034705.1 uncultured Gammaproteobacteria bacterium | reverse complement strand
CTGGCCGGCCGAGTCCTATCATCAGGACTACCACACGAAAAGTCCGATCCGCTACAAGTTCTACAGAAAGTCCTGCGGCCGCGATCGTCGATTAAACGAACTCTGGGGTGATGCCCAGAGCTAACGTCGTCAATAATCAATCCCGTGAGGGATTACGGGATATTCGTATCTTCAGACTGCGTCAAAAATTGACCAGTCGGGCTTATGAACACCGAGTGGCGTTGATGGATACCGCCAGCGAGCTGGTGTTTTACTCAGTTTCGCCGCATGGCTGACGCAGGTGAGTTCTCCAAAGCCAGAGTGCTCGGTTTGCAGATATTGAGCGATGTCAAAATCGTTATAAACGCTGTGTCCGTTGCCGATTCGACCGGCATTCTGAATCCAGCGACCCGTGCGTGCGAGTGACACACGCACGTGCCAGCTGCCACCCTCCGTGCGCTGTCGTTCCAGCGCACGCATGGCCCCGAAGGCCATGAGATATCCGGACGCATGATCCAGTGCCTGACAGGGCAGTTCACCGGGGGTTGATTCACCTGCGGCTTCAGACTCGGCAAGGTTTATGCCGCTTGCCGTCTGCACCAGCGAATCGTATCCGCGTCGATCCGCCCATGGGCCGCTGTAGCCCCATGCGCACAGACTCACGTACACAATACCCGGCCGCTTTTTAGCGACGGTGTCTGGATCGAATCCAAGTCCGGCAATGGCACCCGGTCGAAAGCCCTGAACAAACACGTTGGTGCTCTGTAGCAGCTCGCCGAGGTTCTGTTTCGCGGCTTCTTTACGCAGGTCGAGATACGTCGAGCGTTTTCCTCGACCCGCATCCATGACCAGCACCGGCACGTAGGGCAGGTGAGGTCCGGCAACACGCATGACGTCGGCACCATGGACCGCAAGAGTGCGACCACAGACAGGGCCAGCGATGATTCGGGTGAGATCGAGAACCCGATAGCCGGACATCGGTTGTTCGCCCACGCGTGTCTCGATTGGGGGCGCATCACCGATGCGCTCTATGGAAACGAGTGGCTCAAGATCGATCGCCTGGCATTGAGGGTGCGCCTCCCATTCGTCAGTGGTTCGCATTGCGTAACTGACGACACCGGCAGCCGCAGCCTGGTCCTCGACTTCGTACGCCTCAAATTTTTTCAGGGCGGCTGCTACCGCATTGCGATCGTAGTCGCATTTGAGGATGTTGAGAACGCCCTGGCGATGGTGCTCAAAGTTGGTGTGAAGTCGAATCCAGCGGCCGTCGCCACATTCGTACACGCCGGCAATCGAATCCCAGATTCTTGGAGCATGCCGACGGTCGACGCGAATGTTTCGCTCGCTCAGAAATTCCGTTGCGGCATGATTCATATCGACACTGACAGTCTGTTCGACGCCAGTGTTGGCTTGGTAAAGGCGTGTCCCTGCGAGGGCCGCCGC
Source organism: uncultured Gammaproteobacteria bacterium (assembly GCA_938034705.1). GTDB lineage: Bacteria > Pseudomonadota > Gammaproteobacteria > Arenicellales > CALHMG01 > CALHMG01. Next base: position 36,753 of record CALHMG010000377.1, on the reverse strand, counting down.
GGCGATGGTGCTCTGCGCAACCGCGCCAACCCGAAAAGATGACGGCAGCGCCGCGTCGCTACCCGTAAGCGCGACGGAAGTCAGCGCATCTGAATCACCACCGCCGGTTTGCCAAATGTCTTCAAGCAGGTCCTGACCGTCCTTATTCATGTCACGAAAATCTCTCAGACCCGTTCAATGATCATGGCGATACCCTGACCGACTCCGATGCACATTGTGCAAAGGCCATAACGACCGTCGGTTTGCTCGAGCTGATTCAACGCGGTCGTTACCAGGCGGGCGCCGCTCATGCCAAGCGGATGTCCGAGAGCGATGGCGCCGCCGTTGGGGTTGACGCGCGGGTCGTCGTCAACGAGACCGAGATCCCGTGTTACCGCGAGTCCCTGTGCAGCGAACGCCTCGTTCAGTTCGATCACGTCCATCTGATCGATAGTGAGACCGAGCCGGGAAAGCAGCTTCTTTGACGCAGGCGCGGGTCCAAATCCCATCACACGAGGTGCGACCCCTGCCGTCGCTGTGCCCAGTATTCGCGCTCGAGGTGTCAGGGAGTTTGCGCTAGCGGCATCCTCCGACGCGACAATGATTGCGCAGGCGCCGTCGTTTACGCCACTCGCGTTACCGGCTGTAACCGTGCCGTTCTCTTTGAACGGGGTCGCCAGCTTGGCCAGTTTTTCTGTGGTCGTATCCGGTCGCGGGTGTTCGTCGCTGGTAACGATAACGGGATCACCACGACGCTGGGGAATGGTCACAGGGGTAATTTCCGCATTGAAAAATCCGCTGTCCATCGCAGCACCCGCGCGCTGCTGGCTGCGTGCGGCGAATGCGTCCTGATCCGCACGGGACACACCGTAGTCCTCCGCCACGTTTTCCGCTGTCTCGGGCATCGAGTCGATACCGTACTGGGATTTCATCAGCGGGTTTACAAAGCGCCAACCAATCGTTGTGTCGAACACTTCGGCGTTGCGCGAGAATGCGGTAGTTGATTTGCCCATGACAAACGGAGCGCGAGACATTGATTCGACACCGCCGGAAATTACGAGATGGGCTTCGCCGGCCTTGATACTGCGAGCGGCAATGCCGGTGGCATCCATACCGGATCCGCACAGTCTGTTGACCGTTGCGCCCGGTATGGCTTCCGGCAGTCCTGCCAGCAGCAGACCCATTCTGGCGACGTTGCGGTTGTCCTCGCCCGCCTGGTTAGCGCATCCATAGATCACGTCGTCGACACTTTCCCAGTCGACGCCAGGGTTGCGCTCCATCAGTGCTTTTAGCGGTACTGCGGCGAGATCGTCTGTTCGAACCTGGGAAAGAGCGCCGCCGTAGCGACCAATAGGGGTACGAATAGCGTCACATATGTAGGCATCGGTCATCGAAAGGATACTCCGCGAAACAGGTTCAGGTGATCCTGCGGACTTTACTCGCGATTGCGCCAACTATCGATAGAGCGATCCTCGCCATGGCAGCGATTCAGGACCGCAGCTTCCCGCACATCGGGTTCTGGCGTTATCCCGGGATATCGTACTGATAGGTAACCCAGTGAGTCTTGTGAGAGACACGGTCATAAAAACCGCGTCCTCGATAGTTGTCGTCCGCCGTTATCCAGCGAAAGGTTGGCCAGCCTCGTGTTTTGCCTATTTCAGCCAGCTTCTCAAGGATGGCATCAGCGGCTCCGCTGCCGCGACTGTCAGGGTCGACAAAAAGATCGTCGAGAAATCCAATCGTCGCGCCGCGAAGTGGTGATGGCATGTCGCGAAAGTGAGCGAGACCGATGGCGTTGTCGTCGTTGTCGAACGCCATCAAGCCGGATACGGGATGCTGCGGATCGTGGAGCCATGACCATACCGTTGCTGCCGTTTCGTCGGACATGCCGACTTTGTAGAAATCACCATATCCGTTGTACAGACGACGCCAGTCGGCAAGATCGTCTGAAGAAATGTCGCGTACGGTAATGGCAGCTTTCATCGGTTCGGTCCTTGTGCGTTGAGCGGGTCAGTGTGCCAGCAAAAAGCGCCGGACGGAAAACCGTCCGGCGCTCGACCATGGAACCAAAAGTCTCGGTCAGTAGACGGCCATCGGGTTGCCCGGAGAGCCCGTACCACCCTTGATTTTCAGAGGAGCCCAGACAAACAGAAATTCGTAGACCTTCTCTTCGACCAGCTGCGTCAGATCCATGTTTTCAATATTCCAGATACCCGCACGCGTCTGCATCTGAACGTGACACTCGAACGGATTGTTGAGGTTTTCACCGGGCACCGCTTCCGAGGGCCAGGTGTCAGCGCCGATCAGTGCGACTTTCTTTGTGACCATTGCCTTGCAGGCCGACATGCCAAAGCCCGGTGCGCCGGAATTGAATTTCGCTATACGCTTGGTTTTTTCAGCAGCATCAAACTCATCCCATTTTTTCGGATGCCAGATGTTGCCGTGACCCGTATGCAGAAATACGCAATCACCCTCACCAATAGGATCGATGCCCTGGGCCTTGATCATTCCGTCGATATCCTTGTCGGTGACGTTGCCGGGATCCGTTGGGTCGCCGCCCTTGGGAATCGGCAGTGCATCCATACCTTTGTAGCTCGCGGCATCGAGCAGTACGCCACGACAGACGTAACCTTTCTCCGCAACGGCCTCCACACCCAGTTTCTTCAGGCCGTAGGTAGTGCCGTCTTCAGAAAGCATGCGGCCGTTGTAGAAAAATTCGCCTTTCGGTGTGATGACGCCGATGTGACCCGGTCCGTCGAACTGGGTTCCGACCTGACCGATTTCTGTTGTGACCATTTCGTCGTTGTATACGAGCTTGTGTTCACCGAACGGTCCTCCGGTTGGCAGTCCTGGAATCGTGAGGTTGAAACCACGGGAGCCAAAGAACGGTGCGTCCGACTGATAGACCTTGCCGAGGGTTGCCGTTTTGCCCTGCTTGATGAGCTTGGCTGCCTTCAGCACGTGTTCCGGCGTGATGACCTGCATCATGCCGATCCGATCATCGGCTCCAAATTGCGATGGCGCCCATCCTTCTTCAAACGGTTTGTTGTTCGTGTCCTGAGCGCTTACACCGGTGCTCATGACGGCCGCAAATGCCGCGATCACGGGTACTAACACAGATTTTCTAGACAACTGCATACACCTTCTCCCTTAGTGCTGATAAAAATTGAGTGCTGATCAGATCTGAGTCCTGAGTTCGTTTTAGAGTCACGACAGTAGTGATGCACCGGACCCGTTTTGACAGTACGAAAAAAAGAGCAGCGCGTGATCAGCCACCCCACGGGGGAGAACGTCATTCAATGAATGACATTTTGATGAGCAGCGAACCTGGGGTTCACTAAAGTTGAGTGACGCTACGTCGCTCACGGTTGTTGAGGGACCTGCTCTATCGATGTTTAATCGAAAAGTACTAACCCTGGCGGGGATCGATCGGGAGCTGACGCGAAATGCCCGTCGCCTGATCGAGCAGGTGTGCGGCCTGCAGCACGAGTCCCTCACCTCGAGGCGGGCCTACGATCTGGATACCCACCGGAAGTCCGTCGGCTGTAAAGCCGGCAGGAACCGACACGGCCGGACACGACGTCAGCGTAATCGCCGACGTGATGCCAATCCAGTCGATGTAGTTGTCGAACTTGAAGCCGTCAACTTCCTCGACATAACGCACCTCGGCATCGAACGGTGGAACGATGGCTGTTGGACAAATCAACAGGTCGTAGACGTCAAAGAAACTCGCCATCCGCTGGTACAGCGCCGCCTGGGCGATTTCGGCGCGACCGATTTCCTCGGCCGTTAACGCCAGGCCTTTTTCGATGTTCCAGATGACCTCGGGTTTAAGTTTGTCGCGATGGTCACGCAGGTGGTCCGCGTGTTCGGTCGCAAAAATCGCGGCGCGCAAAATCTGAAACACGTCTGGTGCGTCTTTGAGATCGGGCTCGGTTTCGTCAACGTCGACGCCCATGGATTCAAAAACATCGGCCGCACCCCGCGCAAGCGCGCGAACCTGTGGATCAACCGGGAGAATTCCAAGGTCGGCGGAAAATGCGATTCGTGCTGGCGCTTTTGCCTCCTGTACTTGCGTCACATAAGGCACGGGCGGTGCATCGAAAGAAAACGGATCGCGAATATGTGGTCGACAAACGGTGTCCATTCCCAGAGCCAGGTCGAGTGCCGATCGCGCCATTATTCCATCGGGAAAGAGCATCGAGAATTGATACTTGACCGGGCCATGGGGTACACGGCCTGGTCCCGGTCGCAGCCCCAATACCGAGTTAAAGCTTGCGGGGGTGCGAAGACTGCCACCAAGATCCGATCCGGTTGCGAGGAAAACTTCACCACTGGCGAGGGCTGCACCTGAACCACCCGAAGAACCCGACACGGATTTGCTGGTGTTCCACGGGTTGCGTGTTATTCCGAAGATGTCGTTGAAGGTGCTGGCGCCGGCGGCAAACTCTGGCGTGTTGGTCTTACCCATTACAATGCCGCCAAAATGCTCGAGCGTTTCGACCAGGATGTCAGACTGCTCCGGAATATTGTTTTCGTAAATTTTGCATCCGTAAGTTGTGCGTACGTTTGCCGTCGGCGTGATGTCCTTGATCGCGACAGGCATTCCGCCGAGCCAGCCTGGATCTTCCGAGTTTTGCGAACTCTCGCTGGTCGAAGACTCCAGTCTGCGTGCATGTGTCAGGGCGCGATCAAAGCACCGGGTGACCATTGCGTTGATGTCACGGTCTACGGATTCGATTCGCGCTATGGAAGCGTTCACCAGATCGACCGGCGAGATTTCGCGCTTAAGCAACAGCGATTTGGCGTCCAGCGCCGAAAGTCTGAAGAGTTCGGAATCTGACACGATGGGTAGCTAGCTCTTTCGGGAAGGTTTGGGATCGGATTTTTTCGCCAGCTCTTCCGGTATCGGGGGAACGTCGCTACCGAGCATGACGGCGATCCAGCGGGTTGATTCGCTGCTTTCGAGCGCGACCTTGACCGCCATTGTCAGCGGCACCGACAGAAACATTCCGACAGGACCCAGCACCCAGCCCCAGAATACCAGCGAGACAAAAACGACCAGCGTCGACAGACCCAGACCGCGACCCATGAATCTTGGCTCGATGATGTTGCCGATGACCATGTTCGCGAGAAGGTATCCGCCACCTGCCCACAGGGCGTGCCCAACGCCAAGCTCGACAAGTCCGAGGAGCACGGCCGGGACTGCGGCGATGATGGATCCAATGTTGGGAACGTAGTTGAGCAGGAAAGCGAGCAATCCCCAGAGGACGGGGAAGTCGACGCCGACAACATACAGCCAGATCGTAATGAAGACTCCGGTGGCGATGCTCGCAAGAGTTTTGATGCCGAGATAACGATTGACGTTCAAGGCAATCCCGCTGAACTGTGAAATGGACTGATCCGCGTCTTTGAGCACCGAGCGCATCTTGTCCGGAAAATGCGCCAGCTCGAAGAGCAGGAATATTGCCGTCAGCAGAATAAAGAACGAGTTGGTCAGGACGCCGCCAAAAGCGTTGACCGTGCGTCCCACAAGTTTCATTGCTTCGGCAGGGTCGAGGTATTTGAGCAAACTGTCGCTTGAAACAGAAACGCCATACTGGTTGATCCATGTGATCGCGTTGCCAACGAGCTCTCGCAGCCGAACTTCATAAGTCGGAAGCGCCTGCTGGAAGTCGTCAATCGAATTGCCAACAAGCATTCCGACTCCAACCGCGGCGCCAAGCATGATCAACACCACCAGCACCATCGCAAGCCATTCTGATATGCCCAGTCTGACAAACCAGAGCAGCGCGGGAGCCGCGACGATGGCCACCAGCAGCGCCATCAAAAAAGGCACGAACAACTGATCCGCCGCCTTGACGCCGGCGATAATCACGACCAGAGAGGCGAGCGTAAACAGAACTCGATTGACGGCCTGTTTCGGTTGGGCAGATTCTGGCATGGGTGGTCTACTCAATAGATTGAGCAGAGAGTCTATGTCAAAGCAGTCCCGTGAGAAACAACGTGGACTTTGCGCCAGTGATTGCCAGCCCGTACCGGGGTCACACGCTCCACAGACGCTGAACCCGAAACGGCGTGATGTCGATAGCGGGTTTTTCTTTCGACACGAGAGATCGCACAATATCGCCGGTCGCCGGGCCACAGGTGAGCCCGAGATGGTGATGCCCGAATGCGTAAATTACCCGGTCACTGGATACCGACGTGCTGATCACGGGCAGGGAGTCCGGAAGCGCCGGTCTCGCACCCATCCACTCGGTCGCGCGATCCGTATTGAGCCCTGGAATATTGTGCTTCGCCAGTTTCCGGATTCGGTGGACGATCTTGGGATTCGCGGGCGCCCGGAGGCTGGCGAATTCATCCATGCCGGCCAGTCGCAAGCCTGAATTCATGGGTGTTGCGACGAACCCCGATTCCTTGAAGACGACCGGCCTGCCGAGATCAACTTCCGGAGTTGGACAAACGCTGTGATAACCCCGCTCTGCCGCGAGTGGAACCTTGCCGTCGAGCTGTTCAACCAGGGACGCGGACCAGGCGCCGAGAGCAATCACCGCTTTGTCTGCAGCAATCGGCGCGCGATCGGTGATGAACACCGGGGTGCCATCGGCGCCAAAAGCGATGCTGTGAATTTCGGTTTTAACGTATTCGCCACCGCGCTCAATGAACGCGTCAAAAAACCTTCTGGCGAGGGCGCCCGGGTCACGTGTATTGGATACCGCCTCGTTCCAGATGCCGTACTGAAATTCTTCAGATATCGCGGGAGCAAGCTCGCGGATTTCCCGCGGGCCAATGCTTGTGCCCGCGACGTTGTGCTGATTCTGAATGGCGCGTTCGTCGGCGTCTGCCTCAAAGCTCGACTTGTTTCGATAGACCTCGATCCACCCATCGTGGCGTATCAGGTCGTGGCTGTTCGCAACGTCGACCATGGCTTTTGTTGACTCGATCGACGCGCCAATGAGATCAGCGAGAGCCGTTGATGAGGCTGCGACACGATCGGGTTTGACCTCTTTTAACGCGCGGCGCATCCAGCCGAGTCCCTGGTACCAGTACGAAGGACGGATCGTTAGCGGCGAATCTGGACGCAGCAGCATGCCGGGTAGTTTCCTGGCTATTCCGGCCCGAGCCAGCGGCACGACCCATGGGCACCACGTCATGCCCGCATTGCCAAAAGAACAGCCCGCAGCCGGCTCGTCGCGATCGATCAGCGTCACGCGATAGCCGTTTTGAATCAGCGCCAGAGCGCAGGAGATACCGACGATTCCGCTACCGCCAATCGCCACGTGTTCGCGTCTGTTTTGAAGAGCAGCAACCATCTGAGTCTGGTGATTGGACCTTCGATACCTTGAATAACGCCGCATTCTACCGTGTGCCACAATGAAGCGGGTGTCCCGACGTGGGTTTGCCCGGTTGAACCGAGAGTTTTGGAACCAAAATGCCAGTCAAACAGCTCATTACCGATGGCCGCGTCCCGGTAAAGGTCTTCACGAACGATGTCGAGGAGAGTGCGCGCGCCCAGCTCATCAACATCGCGAATCTGCCGATCGTTCACGGACATGTCGCAGCGATGCCGGATGTGCACACGGGTATCGGTGCGACGGTCGGTTCCGTGATCGCCACACGCAAGGCGATTATTCCGGCCGCGGTCGGCGTCGACATCGGTTGTGGCATGAACGCTGTCAGGCTCTCCCTCAAGGCGGGCGACTTACCGGATTCCCTGCGCAGGACCCGAAGAGCCATAGAGGCGGCAGTTCCGGTTGGATTTGAAATGCACAAGTCAGACGTGGCGCAGCGTTCAACGATCGATGATCTCGCGCCAGGGATTGAGTCGATTTTCCAGCGCCATCCCAAGCTGAGAAACAAGAAGCATCCCAAGCCCTATCTTCCGTGGGTGCGCCAGCTTGGAACGCTGGGCGGCGGAAATCATTTCATCGAGATCTGTATCGACGAAGATGATTCAGTATGGGTCATGTTGCATTCAGGAAGTCGCGGCATCGGAAATGGCATCGGCCGCTACTTTATCGAGATCGCTCGCACGGAAATGCAGAAACTCGATGCCCGGCTGCCTGACATCGATCTGGCGTATCTGACAGAGGGTACGCATCACTTTGATGACTACGTCGACGCTGTCGGTTGGGCCCAGGACTACGCGATGATCAACCGCCGAGAAATGATGCGTCTGGTGCTCGGCGCGATGAAAAAAGTGCTGCCCAGATTCTCGGCGACGAAAGAAGCGATCAACTGTCACCATAATTATGTGTGTTCCGAGCATCATTTCGGATCCTCGGTCTGGGTCACCCGAAAGGGCGCGATCCGTGCAGGTGAGGGCGATCTCGGGATCATTCCCGGCAGTATGGGGGCGAAGTCCTACATTGTTGAAGGTCGGGGCAGCACCGATTCACTGGACTCCTGCGCCCATGGCGCCGGTAGACGCATGAGTCGCACAAAAGCGAAAAAAACGTATTCCGAGCGGGACGTCGAGGAACAAACAGCCGGTATTGAATGTCGAAAGGACAAGTCCGTTATCGACGAGATTCCAGCGGCGTACAAAGATATCGACGAAGTGATGGAAAACCAGAGCGATCTGGTCCGCGTCGTTCATCAGCTCCGACAAGTGGTTTGCGTCAAGGGGTGACCGGTGTCGTCGTGGGTCGACAATTCCGTTGCACCGATTCGATCCCAGTTGTGCCGGTTGTGGTTGAACTGGCAACGATCGAAGGGGTACGCTGGTCAGGTAATGGCTGGGAACACATGCAGATTGGTTGATATACAACCGATCGATTAACAATTTCAGGATCAACCCTTAAGTTAACCAACGTCTATGTCACGCCGTCTGCCTTTTATTCTGGGATTTCTCGTTTGCGTCGCCTTGATCGGCGGAGCGGTCTATATGCAGCACGGTCTCGGCATGGAGCCGTGCAACCTGTGTATTTTTCAGCGAGAAGTGATTATCGGAATCGGTATTCTGTTGCTGATCGCGGCGATTCACGGCCCACGCAACTGGGGTCGTCGGGTTTACGGCTTCATCGGAGCGGCGTTGTCCATCACCGGAATAGCGCTGTCGGCGCGCCATCTGTGGATTCAGTCACGACCTGAAACAGATACGCCGATTGACTGCGGTGCTGGTCTCGATTTCATGTTTCAGGCGATGCCAGCTCATGAAGTCATCAGAATGGTGTTGCTGGGAACGGGCGATTGCGCCGAAGTCCACAAGGTTTTTGGATTATCCATACCGCTGTGGACGCTGTTCATCTTTGTCGCCTTTTTGATCGCGTCTCTGTACTTCGCGTTCAAAAAGAACGAAACCCGGCACTTTGAACGCATATCCGGGCTTAACAAGTCCCGATAAGCGCGCACTCCAGCGGTGTACCTTCAGTCGCGCGTTCTCACTCTGACCGGCAGTGTACCCGGTCCTGGTTTCTCACAGCCCGTGTCGCAGCATTGTCCGGGTTGGGCAGCATCTGATACCGCGCCTTGCTCGGTTTTCAACGCGCCACGATCCAGCAGACGTTTAACGAGTTCCTGCTTCTCCTGAATCGGATAGCGGCGATAAATTTCTCGTTTCATCGCGGCGGGGGATCCACCCCCGTGAAGGCTGATCACCGAATACCAGCCCGCCTGATATGAAGCAGTCAGATCTTCCATAAAGCGCGCTACGTTGGCGCGCTCGCTCCAGGGTACGTCGGCGCGGGCGGTCAGAACGGCGTTCAGGTCTGCCTCGGTCTCGGGATTGTGATCTTCGTCGGGACCCGGCAGCGTTACGATGAGTCCCCCGGATACTTCATGCGCCAGACGATGCATGTCGTAGATTTTTGTTGCCAGCAGGAGTTTGCCGATGTTTGCGTAAACGGCATCCGGTTCCATCGCGCCGGATGGGTCTTCGATACCGTAGACGGAGGCAGCGACACCACACGCGTAGAAACTCTCCACGATCTTGATCAGTTCGACCATGGTTTCGCGCAGGTGTGAGTGCCTGTCGAGATCCAGGCCGTTGGCATCGATCATGGTTGCACCGGCGCCAATCAACAGATCTCCGAAGCCGGCTCGCGCACCGATGCACGTGTGTCGATGATGGTTGGCGTAGCTTTTGGTGAGAAATTCAGAATGTTCCCATTCGCCGTCGAGAAAAACACGATCCCAGGGAACAAACACGTTATCGAACAGGCATACGCCGGTTGACTGCCCATACATGTTACTGAACTTGGCCGCTTTCTCTCCCGGTCGCCCTGCCGGGCGTGCGACGATCTTTAAGCCCGGCGCGTCCACCGGAACCGCGCACGCCACAGCAAAGTCTTTGTCACCTTCGGTCATGGCACGCCCGGGCAGCACAAAAATTTCGTGCAGGTACGGGGCTCCGGTAACGATGGCTTTTGCACCGGAAATCACAATTCCGTCAGCGCGACGTTCGGTTACATGTATATAGGTGTCCGCATTCGGCTGATCGCAGGGCCGGAGGTTGCGATCGCCTTTGGCGTCGGTCATGCCAATGCCGATGGTGAGGTCGCGGTCCTGAATTTCATGCAGGTAGTTCAGAAAACGAGCATGGTATTCGGTGTTGTGAGCATCATCGGTATGCCGGGTCGACTGAAACAGTGCATTGATGCCGTCCATGGTCAAATAGCGCATCGCGCAACCGGTTTCCTGACACACGAGGCGAGTCAGTTCCAGTTTGTTCATCAGATCATCGGCGTTCGTGTTGACGTGTAAGAGTCGATTTACCTCTTTACCGCTCGTATGCTGGACAGCACGCGTCAAGATTCTGTTCTCGTCCTGCAACGCAACGTCGTACGTCAGGCCAATGGCGTTGATTCCGGGCATGAGTTCCGGATCATCGGCAACGTTTTCGACGCGTCTTCCGTTAACGAACACCACGGGATTTAGTGATCTGAGAGATTCGCGGTAATCGTGTCCGGACATCATCATGTGTGAATACCTGTTGGTTTAACTTGTCGACTTTCGAATTGCGTCCAGACCGCTTTCACCGGTGATGAACGTTTGCAGTTTTGGCGAGAAGCTGTCGCGATCGGCAACCCCAAGCAGCTCGAAAAATGCCATTTCACAGGTTACTCGGATCGCACCGGCCTCATGCATTCGATCGAGTGCCCTGCGGGCATCATCGGGATACCGCGAACCCAGTGCATCCGTTACAACGAACACGGTCAGTCTCTGGGACAGGAGATCGAGCACCGTTTGCATCACGCAGACGTGTGCTTCCATGCCGCAAACAATCACCTGGGTCTTGCCGGACTCCTTCACCGCTTCAAGAAAACCGGGTTCCGCCACGCATGAAAAATGCGTTTTTGAGAATCTCTCTGATTCGGTCGACTTTTCGCGTAGCAGCTCAACGGTGTGTCCGAGAGCATCCGGGCTTTGTTCCGTCATCAACAGGGGCAATTCCATTTCCCGCGCGACACGGAGTAACCAGTCGCATGAGGCGACAACGGTCTGGTGATCGTGAATCGCAGGAACCAGGCGTGACTGTACGTCGACGATGAGAAGAAGACTGTCCTTTCGACTGAGGCGCGAGATGGTCATCGATAGTGTTGATTTGCCGTGGAGTCCTGTAGACCGGCGATGTTAATTGCTGAAACGACCATCAGAAAGCTGTTCCCGCTGCCCGGTACTAGGCAGCGAACTCGAATGAAATATTTACCCTCAGACCGGGGTTCAATTCAACCAGAGTGACCTTCGCATCATGAACCCTGCACACTGCTTTCACCAGCGATAACCCGAGGCCATTGCCTTCACTGCCGCGGCTCTTGTCGGCTCTGAAAAATCGTTCAAAGACCCGCTCGTGGAGTTCAGCCGGGATTCCGGGGCCGGTGTCTGAAATCGAGACAGAGGCTCGAGCATCTTCAAACCCAAGAGATACGCGGACCTGACTCTGGGGCTGCGAAAATTTTATTGCGTTGTCGACTACGTTTGCGAGTGCCTGGAAAATCAGATCGCGATCGCCATTTATCACCGCCTCGATCTCCGCATGGTTTTCAAGAACCAGTGTGATTTCCCTGGATTCCGCAACCGGATCGTAAAGCTCTACGACATCACCGCAAATTTCTTCCAGGTCCAGTGTCCTGAAATCGCGTTTTGAATCGCCGGTTTCTATGCGCGATATGCGTAGCAGGGCATTGAAGGTATTTAATATCCCGTCGACTTCCTCAAGGGCATGATCGACGGTGACCTGCCGGGACGCTTCATCACCCTCATGGGACTTGGCAAGTTCCAGGCGATTACGCAGTCGAGTTAAAGGCGTACGCAGGTCATGGGCGATGCTGTCCGATACCTGGCGAACACCCGTCATCAGATCTTCGATGCGATGCAGCATGCCGTTGAGGTTGCCCGTGAGCTGATCCAGATCGTCGTTGCTGCCGCGTTGCGGGATCCGTCGGGACAGATCGCCTGAACGAACGATTGCGTTGCTGGTGGTGTTGATTGCTTCGATTCGACGCATCATTGATCTTGTCATCGCAAAGGCGCCAAGAACACCAAGACACAGAGTCAGTACTGCGGCCCATCCCAGTATCGCGAGCAGTCGACGTTTTATGCGCTCGAGCGTATGAATGTCCCGGCCTACCAGCAGTCGATAGCCACCACGCAATTCGAACACTCGTGCGCGCGCCGTTCTGGATTCGGCCCCATCCCGAATCAACTCAAAATCGATCCAGCCAGAGCCGGGGTCTGCAGGCTGCTTTGGCCAACCGTTAAGGTTTCCGGTGATGCGTCTGAGTCGACTGTCTGTGAAGAGATAAATCGAATCCGACGTCGGCTGGTCTCTGCGAACCCTTTGGGCTATCAGGTTGCGCATGCCTCCCAGGCCCGATGTCTCGAATCGTTCCGCAAGACCGGTTACCTCGACTTCAATCGTTTCGTCGATCTGATCGCGCATATTGGTCATCGTCGACCAGTAGACGAAAGCGAGGACCAGCAGCATCGATATGACAAACAGAGTCACATAGATGAGCATAAGCCGTAGCGTTGAACTACGAGCCAGCGTCTTCAGATTCACGAAGTATGTATCCGGAACCGCGTACGGTGTGAATGAGTGGAGAGTCGAAGTCGCGATCAACTTTCGCTCTCAGTCGACTGATGTGCACATCGATGACGTTAGTCTGGGGATCAAAATTATAGTCCCAGACATTTTCCAGCAACATCGTCCTCGTCACGATCTGATTGCTGTTTCGTGCGAGAAACTCCAGCAAACGGTATTCGCGAGGCTGCAGTGGAATTTTCTTGCCGTCACGAATCACTTCACGAGTAGCGGTGTCGATCTGCAAATTGCCGATTTCCAGTGTGGTGACAACGGCCTGCACGTCAAGTCGCCGCACCAGTGCCTCGAGCCGAGCCATGAGTTCGGCAAAAGCGAATGGTTTGACCAGATAGTCGTCGCCTCCGGCACGCAGGCCATCGACGCGGTCGTTCACTTCGCCAAGCGCGCTCAGTATGAGCGCCGGGGTCGTGATCTGGTTGTTGCGCAGCTTCTCGATGACGGTAAGCCCGTCCATTCCTGGCAGCATGCGATCAACGATAATCGCATCGAACGGGGTGCTCGTGGCCAGCGCCAGCCCGTCACGTCCATCAACGACGTGCTCGCTGTTGTGGCCCGCCTCTTCGAGTCCGCGAGAAATATACGCGGCACTCTCGCGGTCGTCTTCGATTATCAGGATGCGCATCGTGTGAATGTGGGGGCAAAGAGTGCCGTCTCAACCGGTGATTGACGGGAGCTCAAACGAGTGTACCTAATTCACTTAAAAAACATAGTCCGCCCCGGAAGGAGACAGGGCGGACTATGGCACTCCGGCAGATCTGATATCAGGCTACCGGTACGGCTACAAACCTCTCGCGGCCCTCTCTTGCGATTCGCAGGAGAACGGACTTTCTGTTGGCGTCCCGTGCGGCAGAAATGCCGCGCTTGAGTTCCTGGGTGTCGGTAATTGATTCATTGCCTACTGAGACAATCACGTCGCCAGGTCGAATGCCTTTTTCGGCTGCCTTGCCGTTGCGATCAACATCGAGCACGACAACACCCGTTGTATCTGACTCGATTCGAAAGCGTTCTCGAACATCATCATTGAGATCTGAAAGTGTCAACCCGAGTTCACCCTTGGCTGGTTCAGAGACCGCCGCAAGAGCGGGTTCGTCTTTTGACTTCTCCAGTGTGATATCGAGCGTTATGCTTTTGCCGTCCCGCAGGACGATAACGGGGAAGCTCTCACCGGGCAGCGCTCGCGCGACGGCTTTGGGCAAATTGCGCATCTTGTCGATTTCGGTTCCGCCGAAGTCAACGATGACGTCACCGGTTTTGATGCCGCCCGATTCCGCTGGTGATCCCTTCACGACATCGGCGACAAGTGCGCCACGAGTCGAATCAAGATCAAGGCTGTTGGCGATATCTTTGGTGATCGACTGAATCTGAACACCAAGCCAGCCGCGAGTGACCTCGCCAGTGTCTTTGAGTTGCGCGATGATGCGATTTGCCTGATCAGACGGAACGGCAAAACCGATGCCTACGCTGCCGCCGTTAGGTGAGTAGATCGCGGTGTTCACGCCAATTACTCGACCGCTGGTTGAGAACAGTGGTCCACCCGAGTTGCCTCGGTTGATGGCTGCATCAACCTGGATAAAATCGTCGAGCGGTCCGGAGTTGATGTCGCGTCCGCGCGCGCTGATGATGCCCGTCGTTGTGGTGCCGCCGAGACCGAAGGGGTTACCGATCGCGATCACCCAGTCGCCCACGCGAGCGCTCTCTGAGTCACCAAAATCAACGTACGGGAGTGATTCTTCGCTCTCGACTTTAAGCAGCGCGAGATCGGTCTTGGGGTCGGAGCCTTTGACCTCGGCTTCGAGCTCGGTTCCGTCTTCGAGAATAACCGTGACCTCGGTCGCTTTGTCGATTACATGGTGGTTGGTTACAACGTAGCCTTCGGCGTCAATAATAAATCCGGATCCGACGGCCTGTGCCTTGCGACCACGGGGATTTCGGGAATCAGGTGCGCGATCGCCAAAAAACCGTTTGTAGAATTCTTCCATTTGAGGATCGTTTCCGAACGGAGATCCGGGCGAGGTTTTCGCACTGACCGATGTCGTCACCGAAATGTTCACTACGGCCGGACGGACCTGCTCCACCAGATCGGCAAAGCTGTTGGGGAGGCCGGCGATTTCCCGACTGGCGTCGGCTGAAACGCTGCTGGCCGTGATGGGGGCCGCGGTTATAGTGGTGCCGACGGCGATCCCGGTGGCCACTGCGGCGGCTGTTGCGAAGTGCAGTAGTTTCTTGGACATGAATTTGCTCCGTTCCGGCAAAGAGCCGGTTTTGTTGCTGTCCAGAAAACTATGGTGGTTGGGGCGTTACCGGAACCTTTACGACACATTACGGTTTCGTAAGGTCGGGCCGAATGTGACTGGAAAATGGAGAATTCCTGGAAACCGGCGACGAACGGAGCCACTGCACAACCAGGGCATGCAGCGCAATCCGATTGGTGAATTTTCCTGAAGAAATTTCGTAGCACTTCTTTGACACCTGCTTTCTATTCGTCCGAAGTTCGTCACCGTTTATCCTCAGGCAAAAAATCGCAGTCAAAAACATCGGGTTTCAAATTTTGGTGCTCGTGCGTTGAACGCCGATCGGAGGTAACGTGGCCGGCCGCACGCGAGGCGTGTCTTTGGATTCACCCCCACCACCAACGGATTGGTAGCTGAGGGACCATCGAATCTGGCAGCGCCGACGCCGCGAGTGGACAAGGATGTTCAGCGAACCTGAGTTCGCTGTCAGTGGCACACAAAAATCGCAAAGACCATTACCCATGGCATTAAAAATTGGTTCTAACCAGCGGGCACGTCGTGGCGGCTCAAGAAGCAGTGGGCGGAAGAATGAGCGGCGACAGGACAACCTAGAAGTCCGCGAACAGTTCCATCTGATTCGCAAGCTGGCTCTCGATGTTTCGGAACAGTCGACGGTTGATGACTGTCTTTGGCATGTCGTACAGACCGTTGTTGATGGCCTCGACGTTGAAAGCTGTTGCATCTATTTATTTGATGAAGATCGATCCACGCTGATTCAACGCGCAACCCAGGGGCCGGACAATCCGAGCGGTCGACAGTCGTTAATTCCGGTTCGGGTGCCTGTAGGAAGTGGAATCGTTGGTGAAGTAGCCCAGACGGGCGAACCAATGCTGTCTACAGCGACCGATGGCGCCGTGTCGGCTCATCGACGCAAACGCTATCGTGCGCGGTTAGTCGTGCCGTTGCTGCACTCATCTGGCACGGTGGGCGTAATTGACTGTCAGGCACAGTCCAAAGATGCGTTTGCGCCCTGGCATACCGATTTACTGTCGACGGTAGCCGGGGTGGTCTCGGACCGTATAGCGCATCGCCTGACGCTTGATCGACTGGCATCGATCGCGGGTGAACTGGAAGAAACACGAGCTGCCTTGAGAGTTGGCGAAGAGCGCTATCGCGTTCTCTACGATGAACACCCTTCAATGTTTGTCATGCTCGACAGTCTCGGAGTAATCAAAGTCGCTAACAGATTTGCTTTGAAGGAACTTGGTTTTGAAGAACGTGAGCTCGTATCGCGACCGGTATCGGATCTTTACAAGGACGAAAACTCGGCCACTATCATGGCGAGGATCACCCAATGTCTTGAGTCTCCGCACAAGCTGCATCGCTTTGAGTCCGACCTTTTACGCAAAAGCGGTGAGGTCATGCGTGTTCGAGAAACGGCTCGGGTCATCGACTTTGATGGAGACGTCAATACGATACTGGTGGTGATCGAGGACATCACAGACACCTACAATCTATCCAAAGAGCTTGAGTTTCAGGCAACTCACGATTCCCTTACAGGGCTGTGCAATCGACGAGAGTTCGAACGGCGACTTAACGGCGCTCTCGCCAGCTCCAGAGCATCGAATACAGACCACGCAATCTGTTACATAGACCTTGATCAATTCAAGCTTATTAACGATACGTGTGGACACCGGGCCGGGGATCAGCTGCTGACCGAACTGAGTAAATTGTTCAACTCGAGAATTCGCCAGAGCGACACCGTGGCCAGGCTTGGCGGTGATGAGTTCGGCATCCTGATGGAGGCATGTCCGCTCGGCAATGCACAACGGGTTGCGGAGAGTTTGCGAAAGTCCGTCGAGGAGTTTCGCTTTGAATGGGATGAGCAGCAATTCAGTACCGGCGTTAGTGTTGGACTGGTGGCTATGACGCCGCATACCCAGAGTGTCGGCGAAGCCATGGCATACGCCGATGCCGCCTGTTACGCCGCCAAAGAGGCTGGCCGTAATCGTCTTCATGTCTATCACATGGAAGACGAGGAAATGATCAAGCGCGATCAGGAAATGCGCTGGGTATCTCGAATCGAGCGCGCTCTCGAAATCGACAACTTCAGGCTGTATGCCCAACCGATCGTGCCGATCAAAAGTAACGTTGGTAAGGTCAAGGCTTACGAAATTCTGCTTCGAATGATCGGTGACGACGGCGAGATAATACTGCCGGACGGTTTCCTGCCCGCAGCTGAACGTTATGGACTGGCAACTCGGGTTGATCGCTGGGTTCTCGATCACACCGTCGAGTGGTTGGCCGAGAACAAGGACGAAATCGAAGGGGTCAACATGATCAGTGTCAATCTGTCGGCCCGCACGGTATGTGATGAGTCGTTTCTTGATTTCGCGAAGTTGATTTTGCAGAAATCGGTCATTGATCCGGCGATCATCTGCTTTGAAATTACTGAAACTACCGCCATGTCCAACATCGGGCGTGCGACTCGTTTTATATCCGAACTTCAGGACATCGGTTGTCAGTTCGCGCTCGACGACTTTGGAAGCGGATTCTCTTCCCTCGCGCACGTCAGGAATCTCCCGGTTGATCTCCTGAAGATTGACGGCAGTTTGATTCGGGACGTGCTTGAAGATCCTGTTGATCTCGCTCTGGTTCGCTCGATCAGTGATATTGGTCATATGCTTGGAAAGAAAACGATTGCAGAATTTGTCGCGACCGATGAATTGCTCGACGCGATGAGTGAGGCGGGGCTGGATTTTGTTCAGGGTTCTGTCGTCGGTGATGCGATGCCTATCGGGCAAATATTGCCGACTCGGCTGCAGTTGATCGACTGATCAAACGACTTCATTGCCCGTCGCCAGTGCTGGCGCGGGATCCTGACCGAGAAATCGACAAACTCGCTGTATCGGCACGATCATTGCTGGTCGAGTGCGGGCATAATACGCACTCATCCTCAGGCCATTTGTCGTGTCTGCATTTCTGAATACATCCACTGTCGGCGGTTCCGGGGTTCGACTCATCGCGAATGGTGAGTGGATCGCAAACAATGCCGCGGTAATTTTCGATTCGTTGTCTACGGTTGAATCACTGGGGCAATCCAGTTCCGTTGTCCTCGACCTGACCGCGCTCGAGCTGATGGATTCGTCCGGTGCCTGGCTGATGCATCGTCTGCAAAGACGTCTCGAACAAAATGGCCACACCGTGGACATTGTTGGTCTCAACGATCAGTGGCGTGCTCTTTACGAACGTGTGGGCATGCTGGACGCGGTTGACGGCACAACTCACAACCCGTACGCGAGGCGCGAGTCCTATCTTGAACGGCTAGGGCGGCGGACGATTGGCTGTGCCGAGAACGTAGCTGCGTTCATGGCATTTCTCGGGGAATGGTTTGTCTCGCTGTGGCGCGCGATTATTAATCCACGCCGCTTCAGGCTCAAGTCAATCGTGTATCACCTTGAGCATGTCGGATTTGATGCTCTGCCGATTGTTGGCTTGATTGCATTTTTGATCGGTATCGTTCTGGCCTATCAGGGCACGCTTCAGCTGAAAATGTTCGGGGCCGAGATCTACATGATAGATCTCATCGCGGTCTCGGTGCTTCGTGAACTTGGCATTCTGTTGACGGCAATCGTGGTCGCGGGACGAACCGCGAGCGCCTACACCGCTGAGCTCGGTTCGATGAAAGTGAACGAAGAGGTCGATGCAATCAGAACGCTGGGACTGGACCCTATCGAATTGCTCGTTCGACCTCGCGTGATCGCGCTTTTTCTGGCGATGCCAATCCTGACGCTGTTCGCGGACTTCGCCGGTTTGCTGGGGGGTGGTGTGATGGCCTGGCTGGTTCTGGATATTCAACCGGTTCTGTATCTGGAACGGCTGCGAGAGGCGGTGGATATCGAATCCTTCTGGGTCGGGATGATCAAAGCACCGGTGTTCGGGCTGGTGGTGGCGCTGGTGGGTTGCTTTGAAGGCATGCAGGTTTCGGGTTCTGCGGATTCGGTTGGCAAACACACCACGCGATCAGTCGTTGAGTCCATTTTTCTTGTCATCGTGCTGGATGCGTTGTTTTCGATTCTGTTCGGAATTCTTGGTTACTGATCGATGACAGAACAAAACGTCATTCAGGTTCGCGACATCACCAACAGGTTTGGCGATTTTGTAGTTCATGAAGATCTCGATATTGATCTTCGCAAGGGCGAGATACTTGGCGTTGTCGGCGCTTCCGGTACCGGCAAGTCGGTGCTGCTTCGCACGATCGTCGGGTTAAACAAGCCTCGCACGGGATCGATCAATGTCCTTGGGTACGATGTCGCGGAGATGACAATTTCGGAGTTTCGGCAGCTGGAGCGTCGATGGGGTGTGTTGTTTCAGCAGGGAGCGCTCTTCAGTTCGCTCAGCGTGAGTGAAAACATTCAGGTACCTCTGCGAGAGCACCTGAAGCTCGAATCGCCGCTCATTCAGAATCTTGCACAGATGAAACTCGAGCTTGTCGGCCTTGCGGCGTCGGCGGCTGACAAGCTGCCGTCCGAGATCTCTGGCGGCATGCGCAAACGAGCAGGCCTTGCTCGCGCCCTGGCCCTGGATCCGGAAATCCTGTTTCTTGATGAGCCGACCGCGGGACTTGATCCAATCGGCGCTGCTGATTTTGATCAACTGATTCTCGAGCTGAAAAACAGCCTTGGCCTCAGTGTTTTCATGGTGACCCACGATCTCGATTCGCTATCGACGGTGTGCGATCGAATAGCTGTGCTGGCGGACCGAAAAGTACTGACGGTAGGAACTATGGAAGAGCTAATGAATTATGATCATCCCTGGGTGCAGGACTATTTTCACGGACCGCGCGGCAGATCATCGCGTGCGTGAAAATGATGACCAACCTAATTTGTCTGTTAACAGGTGACTGACTAGTGGAAAACAGAGCCAGCTACATACTCGTTGGAAGCCTTGTATTGGCAGCGGTTGTCGCGCTGTTTGTCTTCGTGCTGTGGATTGCGCGGGCAGACACTGGCGACAGTCTCTCGGTCTACGACATCTACTTCGAAGAGTCGGTGTCGGGTCTTGGTCTCGGTGGAGACGTTCGATATCGCGGTATCAGAATTGGTCAGGTTGTGGACATCGGCGTGAAGGTCGATGATCCCAGTCGCGTCGCGGTCAGGATTGAGGTTGTAGACGAACCGATACTTCGCGAGGGTGATGTTGCGGAGTTGAGTCTTCAGGGCATAACGGGACTTGCGTTTGTCAATATTTCCGGAGCCAGCGCAGGGGCCGCACCCCTTCGTGCGTCAATAGCCGCTGACGAGGTCGCCGTCATCGCCTCGAAACCATCACAGATTGACCAGCTCATGCAGGGCGCGCCGGCGCTTCTGGCAAGTGCCAATACGGTTGCTGATCGAATCGCCAATTTGCTCGGAGAAGGCAACCAGCAACAGGTGTCGCAGATTCTCGGCGATCTGCAAACACTGTCAGGGTCTTTAGCCAGGATCGCGCCACGGGTTGAGGGAATTGCAACAAACATCGAGTCGTTGACGGTAGAGCTGGCAAAAACCAGCAGCTCGGTAGTCGAAGCAACGGCGCAATTTGGCAAACTGGCCGACAACGCTGGTGGTTCACTCGCAAACCTCGACGAGTTGCTCGCCGATGCCCGGGCTCTCGCAGGCCGCGCCGGCGGCGTTATCGATGAGGCAGAATCGGCAATGCAGGCCGCTACGTCGACGCTTCAGTCAGCAAACCAGTCCATTGCGTCCGTGACGGTAAAGGCAAATTCCTTGATGGACAATGCCGATTCGACACTGGGCTCGGTTGACAAGACATTCTCCGCGGTCGGCAGCTTTCTTGAACCCGAGGAGGGCGGCGAAAGTGTTATCGCGGAACTCAAGACATCCGTTGGCGTCGCGTCAAAGGCGTTTGAGGAACTTCCTGAGCTGGTCTCTGACCTTCGGCAGACAGCATCGGCTTTTTCGGGTCTCGCGGACAAGGCGACCATGATGGTCGACCAGAACAGCGACTCGGTGAATAGCTTCATGGGCGACGGCCTTAATGAGTTCTATCGCTTTTTGTCCGAAGCCAGACTGTTAGTGAGTGGGCTGACGCGGCTCTCTGATCGACTCGAGCGTGAAGGCGCGAGATTCCTGATACCCAATGACAAAGAGGACGGTTATGTTCCAGAGAAATAAGCTGCCTGCACCACAGGCTCTATGTCGCTTTCTCGCACTCGGGGCTGTGGCCGGTTTCGGACTGCTGGTCGGCGGTTGCGCGTCGATTGGTCTCAGCGGTGAGGCGCCCGATCTGTACACGCTGACACCCAAAAGCACCTTCGGGGCAGAGACTCCCTACGTTGACTGGCAGTTGGTGATAGAAGAACCACTTGCTTCCGGTGGGCTCGATTCTTCACGTATCGCACTGAAGCCCGAGCCCACGGAATTCAGACACTTTGCCGGTGCGCGGTGGATTGAACGTGCACCGGTCATGGTTCAGACCCTGATCATTGAAAGTTTCGAGAGCAGCGAACGCATTGTCGGCGTTGGGCGGCAGTCAATAGGCCTTCGATCAGACTACAACCTCAAGCTGGAGTTGCGTGAGTTTCAGGCCGAGTATTTTGACAAGACTGCACCGCCCGCGGTTCGGGTCAGAATTAACGCCAAACTCGTGCGACAGCCCCGACAGCAAATTATCGCTTCCAAGAGTTTTGAATTTCGCCGCAGCGCAAGTGAAGACAGCATTCGCGCTATCGTCAGAGCGTTTGACAGTTCGCTTGGACGCGCGATGAAAAACCTTGTCGAGTGGACTTTGACCAGTGCGCAAGCGGACCTGGATAGATCATGAAAGAACCGGTCGTGCTGAGGGACGTAACCGACGACGATATTGAACCGCTTGTGGTGATGAACCGCGCAGCTGTGCCCGCAGTCAACGATATTGATGCCGGGGAGTTCAGCTGGTTCAAGACTCACGCCAGCTATTTTCGCGTCGCGGTGTCAGACGGGGAGAATCGTCCCGGAGGTTTTCTGATCGTGCTCGAGCCCGGTCGTGACTACGCCAGCGCCAACTACCAGTGGTTTTGTGCAAACTATGATCGTTTCGCGTACGTCGATCGCATCGTCGTAGATCAGAGTTTCAAGGGGCGCGGTGTCGGATCCGCGCTGTATCGCGACCTTATCGAGTGGGCGGGACCCGTCGCGCCACGAATAACCTGCGAAGTGAACAAGCGCCCGCCAAATCCCGCATCAATGGGATTCCACGAGCGTTTCGGATTCGTTGAGGTAGGTGAACAGGACACCGAAGGCGGCAAGAAGACCGTCTCGTTGATGTCCCGTGAACTGTCGTCTGATTCTTAAGCGAATCCCGGAACGCTCAGCTTGTTGCTCGTTCCGCCAGCCAGGCGCGAATCGCTTTTTCAAATCGATCCATCGCGGTTGCCACGGTCGCCTCGTCAATCACCAGAGGTGGCAGGAATCGAACAACACTCGGACCAGCCTGCAGTAACAGCAGGCCGTGCTCCGTGCAGTGTTTGCCGATCGCGCCCGCTTCGCCGGCGTACTCGTCGTTCAGTTCCGCGCCCAGCATCAAGCCGCGACCACGGATCTCCTTGAACAGTGACAGTTCACGATCGAGTCCTTCAAGGTAAGAGGTGATGGTATGGCCCTGTCGCGCGACATTGTCGAGTGTGTCGTCGTCCTTAGCGAGCCTCAGAGCGGTCAGCGCGACCGCACATGACAGCGGGTTGCCACCAAATGTCGAGCCGTGACTGCCGGGTTGCAGAACATCAGCAGCTTTGGGGCCGGCCACCAGCGCACCGATCGGCAGACCATTGCCGAGGGCTTTGGCCAGCGTCATTACGTCCGGTTTGATTCCATCGATCTCGTGCGCCCACAGATGTCCGCTTCGACCCATGCCGCACTGG
Source organism: uncultured Gammaproteobacteria bacterium (assembly GCA_938034705.1). Taxonomy (GTDB): domain Bacteria; phylum Pseudomonadota; class Gammaproteobacteria; order Arenicellales; family CALHMG01; genus CALHMG01. Next base: position 13,598 of record CALHMG010000377.1, on the reverse strand, counting down.
ACTTCGTCCACCATGAGCAAGGCATCGTTGGCATCGCACAACTCGCGGATCCGCTTGAGAAAGCCTGGGTGAGCCGGATTAACTCCGCCTTCACCCTGAACGGGTTCGAGCAGGACCGCGCACACCGAGTCGTCGAAGGCTGCTTCCAGCGCCGCAACATTATTGAATTCGCAGTGTCGAAACCCGGCAGGTAGTGGTTCGAAACCTTCCTGATACTTCGGCTGTGCGGTCGCAGTAACGGTTGCCAGCGTGCGCCCGTGAAACGAGCCCTCAAAGGTCAGGATGGTTCGGTTTTCCGGCGCACGCGTTGCGCTGGCGAACTTTCTCGCAAGCTTGATTGCGGCTTCATTCGCTTCAGCACCGGAGTTGCAGAAGAAGACCCGTTCACCGAATGAGCTGGCGATGAGCTGCTCTGCAAGACGGATTGGAGTCTCGAGGTAATACAGGTTGCTCGTGTGCCAGACCTTGCCCATTTGCTCCTGCAGCGCTTTTTCCATCTCGGGGTGGCGGTGTCCAAAATTGGTGACGCTTATCCCCGTGCCGAGATCGATGTATTCCTTGCCATTCATGTCCCACAGGCGACAGCCTTCTCCCCGGTCTATGACAAGACTGGCGTTTCCGTAGTTCTGAATGTAGCTCTGGTGACCGGATTCCAGGACGGTCGACGTAGCCTGTGAATTTGCTTCGCTCATCGGTAGGTGCGGCTCTCGTTCAAAGTAATTGGCTGTTAGTTGAGGGTACCCACAAAAGCGCAACGGAGGCTACCGATCCCGCTATTGTGCGTCGACAGGGTTTCAGATGTCGGTAATCCTGATGTGACCCGGCTGGCTGGCCACGTCTTTGAGCCATCGGCGAACAGCAGGATAAGACGACAGATCAAAGCCACCTTGCTCAGCGACATGCGTATACGCGTACAGAGCGATGTCGGCGATGGAATACGTGTCCTCCACGAAAAATGCGCGCTTCTGCAGATGGTCTTCCATGACGTCCAGTGCTCTATACCCACCTTCGTGGCATTCGGGTATTTCGTTTCGGCGCGAATCATCATCTTTGGTGTGGAGCATGATGAATCGTGCAACCGCTACCTTGGGTTCGTGACTGTATTGCTCAAAGCTCATCCACTGCAGGACCTGGGCCTGCGCGAACGGTTCGACCGGAACCAGCGACTGCACCGAGTCGCTGTCTGCGGCTTGCGCCGCACCTGTTTGCGCGAAATACCAGATGATGGCGTTTGACTCGAACAGGGGTCGACCGTCATCGAGCACCACTGCCGGAATCTTGCCGTTCGGGTTTACCGCCAGAAACTCCGGTGTACGAGTTTCGTTTCTGGTGATGTCCAGAGCGTGATAGCGGTAGCGTATCCCAAGCTGGCTGAGTGTCAGCCGGACCTTGTAACCGTTGCCTGAGATCGGGTCATCGTAGAGTGTGACCATGTTGAATCCTTGTGAACGAAAACTCTTTCAATAGAGTCTAGCGATTCGGCGCGATTTCGTTGCGCAAAAAATACTAACGTTTGAGATTAGGCAGACAGCAGTCTTTGAAGCAGTGACTGATAGATGATTGACAACTTGTCCAGATCCTCCGCGCGTACATGCTCGTCGATTTGATGAATCGTGGCATTGACGGGGCCAAGTTCTATGACCTGAGCGCCGGTCGGCGCGATGAAACGGGCGTCCGAAGTGCCACCCGTTGTTGACAGTTCACCTGCCGCACCGGTGACGTCGTCAACCGCCCCGCGAACGGCCTCCGTGAGCACCCCGGGGTCGGTCTGAAATGGAAGCCCCGACAGGCTCCAGTCGATGGTGAAGTTGTCCGCGTGCCGCTGACATATTTTGTCAACCATCGATCGCAGACCTTCGTCTGTGGACTCCGGGGAGAACCGGAAATTAAACGTGACGTGGGCGTCAGGAGGAATCACGTTGGTCGCGCCGGTGCCTGACTTGATGTTCGATACCTGAAAAGTAGTGGGCGGAAAAAACTCATTGCCCTCATCCCAGCTGACTGTCGCCATTTCGGCCACGATTGCGCCAGCACGATGAATCGGGTTATCCGCAAGATGCGGGTAGGCCACGTGACCCTGCTGGCCAATGACACGCAGTTGACCGTTGAGTGAGCCGCGGCGACCGTTTTTGATGACGTCACCTACGGTGGTGGTGCTTGTCGGTTCGCCAACGATGCAGAAATCGATGTTTTCGTCGCGACCCATCAGGGCATCGATTACCTTGACGGTTCCGTCAACCGCAGGTCCCTCTTCGTCACTCGTGAGAAGGTATCCAATCGATCCGCGATGCTGCGGATGCTCTGCGACAAAACGTTCGGTCGCGGTAACCATCGCCGCAAGTGAGCCCTTCATGTCGGCGGCGCCGCGACCGTAAATAAACCCGTCACGAATCTCGGCACCGAATGGATCAGCACTCCACTCGTCTACGGGGCCGGTGGGAACGACATCGGTATGCCCCGCGAAGACGACCAGTGGTTCGGAAGAACCGCGTCGGGCCCAGAGGTTGTCAACTTCACCAAAGCGCATGGGTTCGATCTTGAAATCCAGAGCGCTCAGGCGATCGGCGATCAGAGGTTGGCATCCGGCGTCGACCGGCGTTACGGACTCACGTCTGATGAGGTCACGGGCGAGATCGATGGTGGGCGAGAGGGATTCGGTCATGGATATTTGGCGATGTCGGTTTCGATATCGTGACATTATACGGGTGCCACAACACAACTCTAAATCACCCTTGCCGCAATCACGTCCCGTTACATTCAACAGGTTTTTTCATGCATGTAATCATTGTCGGAGCAGGAATCGCAGGACTTGCTGCAACCTGGGCTCTCGCCAGGCGCGGCATTCGGGTCACGTTGATCGAACAGGATACGGTGCCGGGTCGCCGCGCGGCGTCCAACGACCACCAGCGACTCCTGCGGCATGCCTATCCGGGGCAGGAGGGGTATGCACGGATGGTCAGACACGCGCTCGACGCATGGTCAAACCTGTGGCACGACCTTGGCGAGTCTTTTTATCACCAAACTGGCTCGCTTTTGCTTTCAAGTCGTGACAACGACTGGTCGGATCGAAGCCGGCGCGAACTGGCGCGGCTCGACATCGATTTCGATGTACTGAGTCCGGCAATGCTGAGCGAGCGGTATCCAATGCTTGCGACCGGGCACGCTCGCGAGGGTGTTTTGATCGAATCGGGCGGGGTGCTTATGGCGCAGAAGATCCTGCTTGCCATTGGCCGCTACTGCGAAAGTTATGACGTCAGTGTCTTGCCCGGCACCACCGTTACCCACGTCGACTTTGACAGTGCTCGCGTGAGACTGGAAAGCGATGAAGAACTTCTCGCCGATCGTGTTCTCGTCACGACAGGTGCATGGGGTGGTGACCTTTGTGATGCGATCGGGCAGGCGACACGCTCGGTAAGGCAGTGCAGTCTGTATCTGGATCCGCCACCGAGGTTCACCAGCGCGTGGTTAGACGCGCCGTCGGTGGTTGATTTTGGCAGTGATGATGCAATTTACGCCGCACCACCGATTGATGGTGCGGATGGTGCCCGGCTCAAGTTTGGTGTGGAGAGTCATGGGCGTGTTGAGTCGCCGGACGTGAGCCGAATCCCTGAACCGCGCGAAGCCGTGCGCCTGTTGCAAACGGTAGGTCGTTACTTAACCGATGCCGAGCACTACGAGATCAAGGACCTGCGCGTGTGTTGTTACAGTCAAAGCGTGGACCAGAGATGGGTCAGTTATGTCGGTGAGAGAGGGGTTGCGATCGGTGGCTGCAGCGGACATCTGTTCAAGATGGGTTCTGTCGTCGGTCGGGGTCTCGCAGCCTGGGCCACGAACTCTGTAAGCGGACCGGATCTCGTCGCCTGGTTACGCGGCAGCGTCACCCACGCCAGTCTGCCGGAGCAGTTTTAGACTCAGGTCCGCGCGCATTGTTTCCGTCACGATTCATTGACAATATTCCGGGATACCGGCTGGGCCCGGCTTGTGCTGGGGTACACTGATCGCCGGTCTAGTCCCTGAACCGACACTGAGGTTGACGGTCGTTAATGAATGCAGCGATTGACATCGAGGACCTGCACAAACGCTTTGGCGCACTTGAAGTTCTCAAGGGCATCGATCTTCGCGCGCAAAATGGGGACGTGATCTCGATTATCGGTTCCAGCGGCTCCGGCAAGAGTACGCTGCTGCGCTGTATCAATCTGCTTGAGGTGCCTGATTCCGGGCGTTTGACCGTGGGCGGCGAAACCATTGGATTGGGCGTCAACCGAAAAGGCGAACCCACCGCGCTGGATCAAACCCAGGTCGACCGGATTCGAACGCGCCTCGGGATGGTCTTTCAGAACTTTAATCTATGGACCCATATGACGGTTCTGCAGAACGTCATGGAAGCACCGGTGCATGTGCTCGGCAGGCCGAAACAGGAGGTCCGTGATCTGTCCATGGCGCTGCTGGAAAAAGTTGGAATCGCCGACAAAGCGGATGGCTACCCCGATCACCTTTCTGGCGGACAGCAGCAAAGAGCCGCGATCGCTCGTGCGCTTGCGATGGAGCCCGAGGTGATGTTGTTCGACGAGCCCACTTCGGCACTTGACCCGGAACTGGTTGGCGAAGTTCTGGTTGTGATGCGGGATCTTGCCGCCGAGGGACGCACCATGATTGTCGTGACCCATGAAATGGGTTTTGCACGTGAGGTGTCGTCCGAGGTCGTGTTTTTACATGAAGGAAAAGTCGAAGAGCAGGGCACGCCCGAGCAGGTGTTTGAAAACCCGGGCTCGGACCGATGTCGCCAGTTCCTCGCAAGTAACCTGAATTAGGAATTCCATCGGTATTCCATTCAACATCTCTCTACCAAGGAGTTTAAACACCAATGAAATCCGTAAAATTGACGCTCACCGCACTGGCGGCTGTGCTGGTGCTGGGTACAACCAGTGCTCACGCCCAGATCAAATCCGTAAAAATGGGCACCGAGGGTGCCTATCCTCCGTTCAATTCGGTCGACAAAGACGGCAAGCTGGTGGGGTTTGATATCGATATCGGTAACGCGCTGTGCGACGCGATGAAAGTCAAGTGTGAGTGGGTTACGTCAGACTGGGACGGCATTATCCCGGCACTGCTCGCGAAAAAATTCGACACCATCCTTGCCTCCATGTCGATTACCGAAGAGCGCAAGAAAAAGATTTCCTTTTCCGGCAAGTACTACAATACGCCAGCCAAGTTTGTTGCCATGAAAGGTGCAGGCTTGACGATCAGCAAAGACGGCCTGAAAGGAAAGACCATTGGCGTGCAGAGCTCAACGACTCATGAGAGCTTTCTGCGCGGCGAATACGAAGGCATCGTCGAGATCAAGACTTATGGAACTCAGGACGAAGCCAACCTGGATCTGGCTTCCGGACGTGTCGACGCCGTTCTCGCGGATTCCGTCGCCATGCTTGACTGGCTGAATTCTGATGCCGGTAAAGGTGCCGAGCATGTTGGTCCAAGCTTTGTTGAACAAAAATACTTTGGCGAAGGAGCAGGTATTGGCGTGCGTCAGGACGACAACGAGCTGCGTGAAATGCTCAACGCTGCTATCAAGCAGATTCTTGCGGACGGTACCTACAAGAAAATCAACGACAAGTATTTCGATTTTGACGTCTATGGCGGTTGATCGAATTTGACTTGGCCCGTACCCGGTAGTCTTTTGCTATCGGGTACACGGCTGTAATCGCAGTCACGGTGACTTTGCATCTGTTGGCTGCACGTTGTTCCGCACGGATACGCCATGTTCGATTTCTTCGACCTCTACGGTTACGGCCCAAGTCTTCTCAGAGGTCTGTGGATGACGATTGCCGTGGCGAGTGCGGCGATGGTGGTTGCGATCGCGATGGGCTTGCTCGGGGCCGCCGCGAAGCTGTCGGATTCTCGCACTGCCCGAACCCTCGCCGGCGCGTACACGACGATTGTCCGGGGCATTCCCGAGATTGTGCTGCTGTTACTCGTGTACTGGGGCACGCAGCAGCTTATTCAGGATCTTGGTTCAGCGATTACCGGCCGTGACGTGCGGGTCGATTTCTCGCCCTTCAGAGCGGGTGTAATGACGCTTGGCGTGATCTACGGTGCCTTTGCGACTGAGGTATTCCGCGGGGCGCTTGCGGCAATTTCGAGAGGACAGATCGAGGCGGCTCGCGCCGCCGGTATGTCACCGTTAAAAACCTTTTTCCGAATTCAGATGCCGCAGATGTGGCGCTTCGCGTTACCCGGGCTCGGCAACGTCTGGCTCGTGCTGACCAAGGGGACGGCCCTTGTATCCCTGATTCACCTGTCCGAACTCATGCGCCAGACGAATATTGCGGTTGGTGCTACGAAAAAGCCGTTCACGTTTTACGCCGTCGCCGCTGGCTGTTATCTGTGCATCACCATTGTGTCGATGATCGCCATTCACTTTCTTGAACGCCGCGCCAACCGCGGGATCCGTGCAGGTGTGGGCTGATGGATCTCTCCGTAATCATCGACAACCTCCCTGACTTTGCGGACGGTCTGTGGGTGACCATCAAGCTCACCGCTATCAGCGTCACGCTGGGTCTGATGCTTGCGATCCCCATAGCGTTCGCCAGAATCAACACGTTCACAAAACCGATCGCGTACGGCTTTATTTTCTTTTTCCGGGGCACACCGTTGCTGGTTCAGTTTTTTCTCGTGTATTACGGGGCCGGGCAGTTTGTCGAGTTTTTCAAAGACATTGGTCTGTGGAGAGGCTTCTTTCGGGAAGCCTGGTTCTGTGGCTTGTTTACGCTCACCCTGAATACCGCGGCGTACACGGCCGAGATTATTCGTGGTGCCATTACGGCCGTGCCCCGCGGTGAGGTCGAGGCTGCCAGGGCGTGTGGCATGTCGGGCCTCAAGCTGTATCGCAGGATCGTCCTGCCCAAGGCTGCGCGACTCGCGTTACCCGCTTACGGTAACGAGGTGATTTTCCTCATGCAGGCAACCTCGCTGGCATCTCTGATTACGATTATGGATCTCACAGGCATAGCGCGGAAACTCGTGGCCAAGTCCTTTGCGGTCTATGAGGTGTACATATTCGTTGGCATCGTGTATCTCATTCTCACTTACACGATAATTTTTGTTCTCAAGAGAATTGAGACAAAGTTGAACGCGCATCAGGTACGGCCTGCCAATACCGCCGACGACACTTTCATGCGCTGAAGTTCGCTGCACCTGCAGTCGTTCAGGGAGCCGTTGACGGATGCCTTTGAGAGTCCTGCAGTTGCGCATGAAATAAGGAGATATCTCTTATGACCGGCGCTCTTGATGGGATCCGTGTTCTTGATCTGACGTCACATCTTTCAGGCCCCTACGCGGCGATGATACTTGGCGACCAGGGCGCCGACGTGATCAAAATCGAAAATCCCGAGGGTGGTGATCACGCGCGAGCAATGCCGCCATTTATTCAGGGTGAAAGCGCACCCTTCATGATCTGGAATCGCAACAAGCGCAGCGTGACGCTGGATCTGAAGAGCGAGGAGGGAATGGCGCGTTTCATGTCTCTGGTCGATACCGCCGATGTCATTATCGAGAACTTCCGACCCGGTGTCGCCGCTCGACTTGGCATCGACTACGCCACGCTTTCGAAAAAATATCCGTCACTGGTTTATTGCTCGATATCGGGCTTCGGGCAGTCAGGTCCCTACACGAAACGTGGCGGGTTCGATCTGATCATGCAGGGCATGACTGGACTGATGTCGGTTTGTGGTCCCGCTGACGGGCCACCGCACCGCGTACCGCCTGCGATATCGGATGTCACGGCTGGTATGAACGGCGCGATAGGAATTCTCTGTGCGTTGAACGCACGACATGTCACCGGCAAAGGGCAGCAAATTGATATCTCGTTGTTCGAGTCGTGTCTTTCTCTGGGTGTCTATGAGATAGCCGAATTTTTCGCAACGGACACAAGGCCCGCTCGTCTCGGTCAACAGCACCGAGCCAGCGCGCCCTATCAGGTTTTTAAAACGCGTGATGGATGGATCACCTTCGGTGCCTCCGGACAGCATCACTGGGCCTCTTTATGTCAGATCATAAAGGCCCCTGAATTGCAGCACGACTCGCGTTTTGCCGAAAACAAGGATCGTGTTGCCAACAACGCTGAACTTGTTGTGCTGATTCAGGAGCGACTCGAACAGGAGCCGAGCGATCACTGGTTAGCACAACTCGATGATGCGGGCATTCCCGCTGGACCGGTGCTCGAGTACGACGAGGTCCTTACCAACGAGCACACCCTGGCTCGAGACATGGTCGTTGAAGTCGAGCATCAAAAAGCAGGCAAAGGCCGAAACATCAATACGCCGATCAAGTTGCTGGGCACGGCTGGCGGAATACGTCATGCTGCGCCGTCTTTGGGTCAGCATAACGACGATCTGTTTGGCTCCGACTGAGCAGAAGAGGACACCAGGCTATGCCAACACTGCTTTTTCGCAGCAGCATGCGACACGATTCATGGGTTGCGGGACTGCATGCGGCGATGCCCGAGCTCGAGGTTCGCACCTGGCCGGACCGCGGCGATCCGAAGGACATCGACTACACGCTGGTGTGGTTACCACCTCAGGAGCTCTTTGAAGGGCTCGTTAACCTGAAGGCGGTTTTCTCGATTGGTGCCGGTGTTGATCACCTGCTGGGTGATCTCACGCTACCCGAGGGCGTTCCAGTCGTGCGGATGACTGACGACACGCTTACGGAAGGCATGACTGATTACGTTCTCTACAATGTTCTTCGATTTCACCGCGGGTTCGACATCTATGAGTCCCGGGCGAATAACCGGGAGTGGCGACAGCACGAGCAGACAGAGAACGCCAGACGCCGCATTGGAATCATGGGGCTGGGAGTGCTTGGGAAAGATTCAGCAAATGCACTGGTTCAGCGAGGCTTTGATGTTGCGGGATGGAGTCGTACGCGCAAGAACCTGGAAGGTGTTACAAGCTTTGCCGGGCTGGAAGAGCTCGACGACTTTCTGGCGCGTACGGAGATTCTCGTTGTGCTGCTGCCTTTGACCCCTGACACCGTCGACATCATCGACGCCGGATTGCTCGCAAAGTTGCCGCGAGGTGCCTGTGTGATCAACGCGGCGCGCGGTGGGCATCTTGACGTCACCGCTCTGACGTCTGCTCTCGACTCCGGCCATCTTCGAGCAGCCGCGCTGGATGTTTTCAAGGAAGAACCGCTGCCGGATTCGGATCCGCTCTGGCAACGCGACGATATTTTCATTACCCCTCACGCGGCAAGCTTGACGCTGCCGGCGACCGCGGCGGCAAGAGTAGTAGACAATATTCGACTGATTGAAGCGGGAAAGCAGCCGGAAAATATCGCCGACCTCAGTCGCGGATATTGACCGGAGTCCGGGCTCAGTGACGAGTGCCGCCTGATTCATCCTGAGCGCCACTGAACTCGCAGAGCGCGACCAGCAGTTTTGCTCTCGCATCAACATCAGGTGCCTCAATCAGGCCCTGCTTGTCGATGGGCTCGAACGGCATGTGCATCGACAGTGTGTTCACCAGAATTTCTGGAGGCAGTTTTTTGAGAGAGTCGATGTTGGTTTGCATTTCGTTGTCGCCAAGATACTTCTCGATAGCCATCATCAGATTTTCCACGTCGATGGAATCGGGCGCGGGCATCATGTCGAGTCGAAATTCGCTCCAGTCCGGTTGCGCTGTTCTGTAGCCGTTCTCGTGAAGTTGTTCTGAAACAATGTTCAAACGGCAAACGCCGCTGAGTACGATCATGATTCGACCGTCATTGGTTTCCTGATAGGACGTGATTCTGCCCGCGCATGCGGTGCGCGCGATCCGTGCGGCCCCGATGTCGCTGCTGTCATCACCAGGGTCAGGTTGAACCATCGCCACCAGTCGGTGTGTCGACAGGGCGTCGTTAACCATGTTCAGATAACGTGGTTCGAAAATATTCAGATGAAGATCACACCCGGGCAGCACGATTGCACCCGGTAGCGGGAACACCGGAATGCCTTGTCGCGGCAGGTCTTCAAACTGTGGAAAAAAAGGATTGGCGAGGCTCATCGTGATTGAATTGGCGCAGTTAGAGTCGTGAAAATTCAGTCCGGGGGTTCTGGTACCCCGGGAGATGTATTGTGATACTTGCGCTAGTGTATCGCGGCGACGCCAGATCGTGACCTGACAAAAGACAACGAACGGTCCAGATCTACTTTCATTTTTGGCTGTTTTTGATCCAATCCGCAAGGACCCTCACCCTATGGGCTGTGACAAGGAATCGAACAAACATCGTCGTTCGCAGCCGACTGTTCAGGTAGGCGGGAACAGCGACGTTCAGATTGGTCTTTTTGCCGAGAGCGCCCCGCCAGCAAAGGGTAAGCAAGTGCCTGCCGTTGCGGAGCAGGCGCTGGAACTCGAAGCGCTGGGCCAGAGTTTGCCGGCGGGAGTGCGCTATGGAACATCGTCGTGGTCTTTCCCGGGCTGGCGTGGTCTCGTGTGGCGCGATGACCACGCTCAGGGACAGCTGTCACGTTACGGATTGGGTGCATACAGCCATCATCCGCTGTTACGGGCGGCGGGTGTCGATCGGACCTACTACGGTCCGATGACGGGAGATTCCTTTGTCGACTACGCTCGACAGGTTGACGACGATTTCAGGTTTGTCGTGAAGGCCTGGCAGAACATCACGAGTACTTCACTACGCACTGGGGCAGGCCGCTGGGAGCGCAACGCTGATTTTCTTGATGTTGGTATTGCGACAGACAAAGTCATCGTGCCCGCACTCGAAGGACTGGAACACCGACTAGGATGCATCGTCTTCCAGTTTGCGCCAATGCCACAGCGATTTACGACCCGTGCTTCAGGGTTTGCGAAGCGACTTGGGGAGTTTCTCGCGGCGCTGCCCGTTGGTCCTACCTACGCGGTTGAGATCAGGAATCCGGAATTTTATACGCCCGAATTGATAGACAACATCGGCAACGCGGCGGCTCGGCTGTGTCTCAGCGTGCACCCCAGGGCGATTGATCTCCATGCCCAGGCCAAACTGGCGCGCACGCTGGGAGCCGGGCCTGTTCTTGTCAGATGGATGCTTAAGCGCGATCTCGAATATGCCAGCGCCAAAAAAAGATTCGCACCGTTCGACAGAATTCAGGCGCGCGATGATGACGCCCGCCAGGCGATTACAGAAATCACACGAATGGAACTTGAAGCGGGCAGTGACGTGACCGTGATCATAAACAACAAGGCCGAAGGTTCCGCGCCTGCATCAGTCGAAGCACTGTCTCGACTCATGGCAGGGTACAGCGCCTGAGCCTGTCCACCCGGCATCGGGGCCTATGCTAATCTTCTCGGCCGCGTTACGTCCGGGCGCGGGAATTAGAAACGATCCGCCGATTTCGCCCGGAAATTGCAACGATTACATCTGAGGAGAGTGTGAATGTCCCTGTCACTGAACGACCCTTCACTGTTCAAGCAACAGTGTTACATCGACGGCCAATGGGTCGGCGCCGATGATGGCTCCGTTATGGAAGTCAATAACCCTGCTGATAACAGCGTACTGGGAACGGTGCCGCGGATGGGTGCTGACGAAACTCGCCGCGCGATAGAGGCCGCGAACACAGCGTGGTCGGCCTGGAAAGCGAAGACCGCCAAGGAGCGGGGTGCGATCTTGCGCAAGTTCTTCGAACTGATGCACGAGAATGTTGATGATCTTGCGGCACTGATGACGGCGGAGCAGGGGAAACCTCTCGCGGAATCCAAAGGCGAGGTCGGTTATGCCGCTTCGTTTATCGAATGGTTTGGCGAAGAAGGCAAGCGCAACTACGGCGATACGATTCCTTCGTTTATGAACGATCGACGCATTGTCGTGATCAAGGAGCCAATCGGGGTTTGCGCCGCGATTACGCCGTGGAATTTTCCGGCAGCGATGATTACGCGAAAAATGGGTCCAGCGCTGGCCGCCGGATGTCCCATGGTCATCAAGCCTGCGAGCCAGACTCCCTACTCGGCGCTCGCTCTGTGCGAGATTGGCGAGCGGGCGGGAATTCCTGCGGGAGTTCTGTCTTGCGTCACCGGTTCGGCCAGCGCCATTGGTGGCGAAATGACGTCGAATCCAATTGTCAGAAAACTGACCTTCACCGGTTCAACAGAAATCGGCAAGCTGCTGATGGCTCAAAGTGCCCAGACCGTGAAAAAGGTGTCGCTGGAGCTTGGCGGTAACGCACCTTTTATTGTGTTCGATGATGCCGATATTGATGCTGCGGTCGAAGGGGCGATGATTTCGAAGTTTCGAAACACCGGGCAGACCTGTGTGTGTGCGAATCGAATTCTGGTTCAGGACAAGGTCTATGATGCTTTTGCGTCCAGGCTCAGTGATGCTGTAAACGCCATGAAGGTCGGCAGCGGTTTTGAAGACGGCGTGTCCCAGGGTCCACTGATTGACATGAGCGCAGTTGAGAAAGTTGAGTTTCACATCAGTGACGCGGTATCGAAGGGCGCAGCCGTCGCCACGGGTGGCGCACGACATGATCTCGGTGGAACCTTCTTCAAGCCTACGGTGCTCACCAACGTAACCACAGAAATGGTTGTCGCCAACGATGAGACCTTTGGGCCTGTAGCGCCGTTGTTCAGATTTTCGTCTGAAGAAGAGGCGATAAAAATGGCGAACGATACCGAGTTTGGGCTGGCGGCTTACTACTACACCAGAGATATTGGTCGCGTGTGGCGAGTAGGCGAAGCCCTAGAATACGGCATGGTTGCGTGCAACTCGGGACTGTTGTCTACGGAAGTTGCTCCATTCGGAGGAATGAAAGAATCGGGAATAGGTCGCGAGGGTTCTCACTTCGGCATGGATGAGTTTGTTGAGGTGAAGTACATGCTCATGGCCGGGCTCGACAGCTAATCGCCGCAAACGGTGACCAAAAAAAAGCGGCCGTCATGGCCGCTTTCTTTTCGATTGACCGAACCTATCGAGTCGAGCCCACCTCGCCGTCGATGACGGGGGACTTGGAACTCATGCCTTCGGCCGCCTTGGGCGCCGTCGTTCGCGCTGTGGATGGTGCGATCGGCACACGCTGTGCGTTGGACAGGTCAGGCGCGATGAGTGGATAGACCTTCGACTGCAGGATCTTGGTGCTCTTCTTTCCGTGTTTGTCGATGAACGCATGCAGTTTTTCGCATTCGGGAATTTGATTGAGCATCTCCCGAAACGCGTCATCGCACTCGAAGATCAGTTTGATGACAGCCCGACTTTTGCCAGGACTGAACGGCGCCGTGTCGACGCCACCCTCGACGAGATCCTGGAGCGCCGCGCCAGCTACCGAACGACTGGTCTGCGGCGAGGTCGTTGTGACCATCTTCACCGGCGCAGGCGTCTTCGGTTTTGGTGCGGAAGGCGTCTTTGCCGTTGTCTGGGTAGTTGGGGTGGAGGCCGCTGGCAGACTTCGCTGTGTCGCGACCGGCGTCGCCGTTGATACCGTCGCCGGCGCCGCCACGGCTACTGCCGGGGTCGACGTCACAGGCTCTGTTGCGACTGCAATATCTGCAGGTGCCGCAGGTGCTGCCGGTTCCGTTGCGGCCGCGGGTGCGGCGCTGTCGACGGAGGCCGCCGCAGGACTTGCCTGACTG
>CALHMG010000376.1 GCA_938034705.1 uncultured Gammaproteobacteria bacterium | reverse complement strand
GCGAAGAATATTCCCGGTTCAGCCGGCTACGACACCGCAAGATGCAAAAACAGTCCGTGGATTTCAATTTCCGGGCCGCGCACGCAGGCAGGTCCGGTTTGCGGTAAAGGCCAGACCGAGTCGGGTGAAACATGTGATGATGGCAACACGGTAACGGGCGACGGTTGCAGCGCCAGTTGTCAGACCGAAGTAACGACACCGCCGGCGACTGACGCCTGCCCTAACGGAATCTTTGACGACGGCAACATGTACGACGCGAACTCCGTGTACGGCCCGAACGTCTGCGCCAGCGCCGGTAGCGTCTGCGGGTCGACATATTTTTATGGTCTGGGTGAGTATCGGCCGGCGCTTTGCAACGGAAGCCAGTGGATTCCTCAATAGTTACGTGCCCAAAATAATTCACAACCGAATGCAGGAGAACTTACCTTGTCGGCCGAACAGCAAATTATAAAACTCGGGCTGGATCTTCCCGAGGTTCCATCTCCCTCGGGCAACTACGTTCCGAGTGTCCAGACGGGCAACCTCCTGTTTCTTTCCGGCAAGGGCCCCGTCGGTCTTCCGGTGGGCAAGGTCGGCGGCGACACCAGCGTCGAAGAAGCCTATCAACATGCCCGCAGCATTGGTCTGACATTGCTGTCGGTGATGCGTGACTCACTTGGCAGCCTCGATCGTGTCGAGCGCGTGGTCAAAGTGCTCGGCATGGTTAACGCCGCTCCGGATTTTGGACAGCACCCGGCAGTCATCAACGGTTGTTCCGATCTCTTTATCGAAGTCTTTGGTGAATCGGGTCGCCATGCCCGCTCTGCGGTCGGCATGGGTTCGCTGCCCAACGCCATGACTGTCGAAATTGAGTGCATAGTGGAAGTCAAAAGCGACTGAATCCAACACGCCAGACCGAAGCACGAACTGTTGAGCGGGCAGGCCCCTGTTAAGATCCCGTCATGGGAATTTCAACGACAAAAATTGGCGATCTCGAGATCGCAATCGAACAGGCGGGTCAGGGTCCGGATCTCCTGTTTATCGGTGGGACCAACTGGGACCTGCGCGTTCGCCCCGGGCCGCTTGAGTCACTGCTCATCGACAGCTTCAAGGTCACGCTGTTCGACCAGCGCGGCATGGGGCTCAGCGCCAAGCCGCCGGGGCCTTACACCATGGCGCAATATGCGCGCGACGCGGCCGGCGTTATCGACACACTGTCCCTTGAGAGACCGCTGGTTGTCGGTTACTCCTTCGGTGGCATGGTCGCGCAGGAACTCGCCATCAGCTTCCCTGAGAAAACTCGTGCACTGGTTCTCGCGGCCACTGCGGCCGGCGGCGCCGGTGGCGCGTCGTTTCCGCTGCACACGCTAACCGGGCTCGATCCGCGTTCTCACGCGATACGGTCCATAGAAATTGCCGACACAGGCTTTACCGATCACTGGCGCGCCGCGAACCCCGAAGCCGCTGAGGAACGCATCCGGCTTCGCCTGGAAAAAGATGCGCGATTCGCCGACGAGCCCGGCAGGCTAGAGGGCGCCGCGGCCCAACTTGAGGCACGTTCACATCACAACACGTTTGACCGCCTGCATCACATCGAGATTCCAACCCTTGTGCTGTGCGGCGATCGCGATGGCCTCGCCAGCGCACAGGCCTCCGCGAACATGGCAAACGCAATTCCAGACTGCAGGCACCAGACCGTAACAGGCTCCCACAGCTTCCTGCACGAGGCCGAGGATGGTTATGCCGCCATTCGCGACTTCTTTGTCTCGGTAATTAACTCATGAGCAACGTCAACAACACTCTTTGGCAGCGTCAGCGCGACTATGTACTGGAGCACTCGGCATTTTACCAACGGCTTTGGCAAGGCACGGCGCCGCCAGAAAACCTGTCTGACATTGCCGCACTCCCCCTCACCGACAAAGCCATGCTGCGCGAGTCCCAGGCTACATTCCCACCCTACGGCGACTATCTGGCCTCAAGTCCACAGAAGATCGCGCGCATGCACAGAACGTCAGGAACGACAGGACAGGCGATGAATCTCGCGCTGTCCCGTCGCGACTGCGAAGTCACCGAAGAGGTCGGCGGTCGCTGTCAGTCTTTGGCCGGACTTAATGACTCTCACACTGTGATCCACTGCCTGAACTATCAGATGTGGATGGGTGGGCTCACAGACCACCTGACACTTGAACGCACGGGAGCCACCGTAGTTCCGTTTGGCGTCGGCAATACCGAACTGCTGATCCGCACGATTCTGGATATCGGTGTCAACGCGATTTCGTGTACACCGTCCTACCCCGCGGTCATCCTGCAAACCCTGACGGAAAAATTTCCGGGTGTTGCGCCGGACGAACTCGGGCTCAAGCTTGGATTGTTTGGTGGCGAAGCCGGACTTGATGATAATGCGCTGCGCAACCGCATCAGGGAAACCTGGGGACTCGAACCTCGCAATGCCAACTACGGGGTGTCCGACGTTTTTTGCAACTTCGCGGCCCAGTGTACGCTCGACAGTCGCCTTCATTTCATGGCGAGCGATGTCATGCACGCGGAACTGATCGACCCACAAACCGGACAATCGCTCGCGATGTCTGCGGGCAATCAGGGTGAGCTTGTGCTAACTCACCTTGAACGAGAGTGTCAGCCGTTGGTCAGGTTCAGAACAGGCGACATCATTGCCGTGGACGAAACACAACCGTGTGAATGTGGTCACAGCGGCATGAGATTCAGGGTGATTGGCCGCAGTGACGACATGGTGGTCGTGCGTGGAATCAACGTCTTTCCGACCATGGTTTCCGAAGTTGCCAGCACTTTCAAACAACTTTCTGGCGACTTCCGTATCGTGCTCGACAGCAAACCACCCCACGACGTGCTGCCACTTGCTCTCGAACTTGCCCCGGGTTTTGTTGAAACAGTCGATCTGCGTCCTCGCGTTACGGTGAAAATCAAACGCACGCTCGGAGTTACCGCACAGATTGAACTCGTGCCCCATGGCTCCTTTGGTGTGACCGAAGGCAAGACCCGACGCGTGATCAGGACGAACACATGAGCGTTACATCATTCGAGACTGTGTTGACCGAACTGGTCGAAGAAGGCGTTCGCGTCATTACGCTGAATCGACCTGAAAGCCTCAACGCGATGAATCGTCGCTTGATTGACGAGGTTGCTGACGCATTTGACCACGCCAATGCGTGCCCGAACACGAGGGCAATCGTGTTCACTGGAGCCGGACGCGCCTTTTGCGCAGGTGATGATCGCAATGAACACGCGCACCCGGAAAATGAGGCCGACGCCCGGGAGTTTGTGGAAGCCATTCAGCGTGTAACCGTGTCGATGGTTTTTGGCCCAAAGCCGATTGTTGGTGCAATCAACGGCTGGGCCGTTGGGGGTGGTCTTGAATGGGCGATCAACTGTGATTTCCCTATCTGGGCCAGGTCTGCACGTGGCTTTTTTCCGGAAGTTTCACTGAACCTGTTCGTCACCGGCGCCGTAACCGCTCTGCTGCCCGCCATCGCCGGACTTCACCGAGCCAAAGAGATGATCATGCTCGGTGAAAGATACGATGCAGCCCGGCTGCTTGACTACGGCGTCGCGTGGCGGGTCTGCGACGACGAGGACTTGATGCAGGAGGCGATGGTGGTAGCCCGAAAACTGGCGGCGCAACCGTCGGCAAGCCTGCAGGCCACCAAGCGCGTGATGGCAGCGGTGTCAGTGTCCGATCTGCGTCAGGCAATGGCAGAGGAAACCGATGCTACGGTCGCGGCATTTATGGATCCCGAGACAACCCGGCGTCTTAAGGATTCGTTTTCGGCAAAGTAAAGCAGCCGAAAAGCAGCGGCTGTCGATCCCGACCTTGCAAAATCGTGTGTTCGCCCCCATCTTAAAGTTGTATAGGGGGCTAACAGATGCACGAACGCGTAGAAAAACTTGCAGATCGGCTGGAAAAACTCGATGGCGTTGACACGCCCACTGAACCAGCAGAAGACAAAGGGATTCTGGCCACCTTCACGCGGACGCCTGTTACCACCTCTTTGGCAGTCATTACGCTGGTTCTCTGCGCGATCACTTTCAATTCGGTTGTGCTCAATCCACAGGTCACCACTGACGGCGGTTACGTCAGCCGAGGTGAGCACGGCCTGACGATCGACGACCAGAAGATCGAACCACCCCTGCTCCGCGCGAATCACTCGACCGATCGCTATATCGATTACACGCTGTTTGTAGCCAAGGATGATCGCGACGCGGCCCGGCATATTGAGCTGACCTACTTCGATGCCGCCGGCGAGGAAAAAAGCCTCAGAACGGGCACCTGCCTCACAACGGGTCATGGGCCGGTGGTGGTAAAGAACTGCCGCACTCAAATTCCCTACGGCCTCAAAAACGGTGACTATCGACTTCGCGCAACCCTCGACTTTTCTGACTCCGGCAAAGAGAGTATCGACTCGGCAAGTTTCAGCCTTGACACCAAACAGGCAACAACACCCGATACCACCAACCTCACCGCGCCCATCTCTGCGATGCTCGCGGACGCCTGGGAGGTCGACAAGGGTCACATTCGGGTGGATATCGCGAAAACTGACGAGAACAGAAACCGCATTAACGATTCTGACAGCTTTGTATTCAAGCTACTTCCCGTCGATGGCAACCCCGTCAAAGTTGAATCGAAGTCCTGTAACTTTCTGAGAATCAAACCCACCCACGGCCTGTTTAGATGCAAGGTCGGCATTCCGGAAAAAGCAGAGCCCGGGCGCTATTCGATCGAGGCAACACTGTTCGACGGGATTAAGTTCAACAGCGCGAAGACCAGCTACTTCGAAATTTCAAAAGCGCATCTAGCGCAGTAGACTGTCCAGCGTGCCTTGCTGATCGTGGGCGACACCCTGCTTCAGAAGTCAGCTATATCCAAACAGTTTCATGTCGACAGCATAGCGCTCGTGCGCAATCGCCTCGAGTTCTGGCGTATAGGCTTCGCGCCACGGCTTGTGGCGGGTTTTGTTGGTCGACGGCAATAAAGGCAGATCGAAATGAGGCGCGAAGCGGTTCCAGTCGTCTTCCATCGATTCAAACTTGCCCGTGAATTCAAGCGGTAGCTCGGCCGTCACGTCGTTTGAAATAAACGTGTGCTGGGAACGAAAATGCACGTCAGAACGCGAGTCAGGGATTTTGGCAACCTCGTGCACAAACTCGTCAAAACTCATCTGCGGCCAGAACCTTCGGCCGTGTCGCCAGAACTCTGGCCGCCCACCCTTGTTGCGTTCGTAGCTGACAATTTTCTGGGTGTAGCACGACAGAAGCCGATCCAGTGGATGCCTGACGAAGGTAAACCTGAAAAACGGACTCGCCCTGAGCTGTCGTTTGTTGAGAAACTTCCAGGGCAGCGCGTGCACATCGGATTCGGCGAGCGACATGCCAAGACGATGCGCTAAAGCCAGCTTGATCGATCGGTTCGCCGCTTTGGGAATAGGCACGTAAATCAGTTCAAGCTCGGCCATCTCGATGGCGCGAGATTCCTGCAGTCGATTGGCGTGCTCGAGGAACGGCAGAGACTGCACTGCGGGAAGATCGCGCACTTTGTCGGAGAGAAATCGCTTAATCGAACGCTTCATTGAATCCGGCACACCGCCTCATGGGTTGCGGCAACTGTAACGGAAAACCGTTGATTTCGCCTCTCCACAAACCCGCGGTCGGTCGTAACCTGTGCGTGAATGGCGGGCGAACAACGCGGAACAACATTTCCACAGGCGATCCTGGATATCCACCATTGGACAGGCCCGGGGCAATACCGCATACAATTGCACGACTCGCTACGGGGAAATCAGTGTTATGGCAATACCCGAGTCCAGACGCCTGTCGTTCGACGAGGTTCCGGTGGTTGACGTCGGTCCGCTGATGGAAGGTGAACAGCACCAGCCAACGATCGACGAAATTCGAAGCGCATGTCGCGATGTTGGCTTTCTGTATGTCCAAAGCCACGGCGTCGCGCAGTCGACAATCGATTCATTGCTCGCAGCCGCCCGGGAATTTTTCCAACAGCCTATGGAAGAAAAAATGCGGGTTGCGCTGAACGAGCGTATGCGCGGGTATCTTCCCCTGTACTACCGCAGCTATGAAGGCGAGGAACGCGCCGCTACCAGTCACCAGGAAGGATTCTGGATAGGTCACGATCGGCCGATGGATGCTCGTTCCCCGCTTGATGGACCCAACGTGTGGCCCGACGGCTTTCCTGAACTCAAGCGGGCAATGCACGCCTACTTTGACGAGATCGACCCGCTTCGCCTTACACTGCAGCGCGCGTTTTCCGTGGCCCTTGATCTTGAACCCGATACCTTTGACAACGTGTTTGACCGCTCGCTGTCACGACTCAAGCTGAATCACTATCCCCCGCAGTACGATGAAGTCACCGAAAACAACATTGGGGTCGTGCCCCACAGCGACTCGGGTGGATTTACAATCTTGTGGCAGGACGAAAACGGCGGACTGGAGATTCAGAGCAAATCCGGAGTCTGGGTCGGCGCACCACCGATTCCCGACACCATGGTGGTGAACCTGGGGCAAATCATGCAGATGTGGACCAACGGCGAGTTCTCGGCGACACCACACAGAGTTATCAATCGCCACGGCGCGGACAGATATTCGATTCCGCTGTTCGTAAACCCGAACAGCGACACCGTGATCAGGGCGCTGACTGCGCCGTTTGATTCTTTTGAACCCTTCGAATACGGCGAATATCAACGCCGCTCGTGGCAACGGTCGTTTCCTGTCGCCAACATCCCATGACAGCCGTGACGCATGTTTGATCCCACCGACTACACGAACGTTCGACTGCCTCTGGATCAGGCCGAGACGCTCCCGTCTCACTGTTACACCAGCCCGGAATTTTTCAGTCGTGAGGTAGACAGACTTTTCGGGCACGCGTGGCATTTTGCCGGCCGCGCCGATGAGTTAAGCCAACCCGGCGATACCCGTTGCATCGACACCGTAGCGGGCTCTTGCATTGTCGTCAGGGGCAACGACGGTACTCTCAGATCTTTTATCAACGCGTGTCGGCATCGCGGCACCCGGCTGGTCGATTCAGACGACCCATGTCGTAACTTTATCTGTCCTTACCACAGCTGGACCTACGCACTCGATGGCTCATTGCGAGGCGCACCGGGAATGGATGGAGTCAAGGGCTTCAGAACCGACGACTTCGCGCTGCAGCCGGTCCGCCTGGAACAGTGGGGTGGTTTTGTATTTGTTCAGTTCGAACGCGATGCACCCGACCTTGTCGATTGGCTTGGAGACTTACCCGAGCAGATGGCGGGCCATGATCCGGCGACTATGCGAACTACGCGCAGCGTCAGTTTCCAGATCCAGAGCAACTGGAAGTTTCTGATCGAAAATGCGCTGGAGGCGTATCACACCGGCACTGTCCATCGCGCCACGCTGGGCGCCCAGGACTCAAGCAGCACGCCGACTGCAGGCAACTGGGACGCGCTTTACGTTCCCAGTGAGCCCGACAAGACACTCGCCACGCTGCCCGGAGAAACCGACGGATTCCCGTTTATACCAACGCTGCAGGGCGCGGCGTCCCGCGGCACGTTTTTTACCGTGATCTACCCGTGCACCCAGATCGTGTTCGCCCAGGACTGCATCTGGTGGCTGGACTTCAAACCCCTCGACGTAACGAATACGCAACTGACGCTCGGCTCAAGCTTCCCGGCCGATGTGGTGGCGGCTGAATCCTTCGAAGAGAAAGTCAAAGCGTATTACGCGCGATGGGATAACGCGACGCCCGAAGATAATGCCATCGCCGAAGCCCAGCACCGCGGACACGCAAGTGGACTGAAACTCCCCGGCCGTTACGCGCTGACAGAACATTGCGTTCACAAGCTCAACAACTGGGTACTCGATCGGGTTCTCGACCCTTCAGTGCCGGGTTAACGTATCCAGCCGCGACTTCTCGCACGCAACGCAAACACGATCAGCAGTATTGCAACAAGAATCGGCGAGACGATCATCATCATGATGTCCGAACCGGAAAACGAATGCTTGGTCATTGCGACAACGATGGTATGAATCATCGTCACCAGCACGCCCACCAGCGAAATGACAAAGAGCCGGATTGCGATGGACCTGCGCAGCAACAACGCAAGACACCCCATGATGCCGGCAATAGCCGCTACCGCAAAACCAAGCGTAGCCCACGCAGGCCGACCCTCGACAATCGCGCGGTGAGACTCCGGCATCTTCGACAGCACTTCGGCATCCATCTGCACAAAGAAATTGAGACCACTCATCGCGTACCAGAGCAGCGCTAGCACTGCGATCAGCCAGTAAGTCCAGCGAAGGCTTGCGGGTGTTGTGTCACTCATGATTTTCCTCGTCAATCCTGTTTGCGCCTGGAATTCCGCGCGCGTCCCTGACAGTGGCCGAACGTTCGCAGGAATTCACCCTCAGGTAAATACGTGCCTTGTCTCAAAGACCGATGGTGCCAGCCGTTTACCGTCTTTTTTCATCAGTCGCTTGACCATGAGATCAAAGAGCAGCGCGTTGTGCTGATGCACTTCGGTAATCACTTTTGACTCTTCTTTCGTCAGGTAACCCTCACCGGTAAGCCAGCGCAGCGAGAACAGAGCCATGACGCCAGGCAGCGGATAATCCGTGGCGTGAAGCAGGCGCCCGCCCCAGTCATCGCGCCTGAGAACGAGGGGAAGAGCCGTCTTTATCCGGTTGCGCTGGGTGATCGCCGAAAGATCCCCAAACAGCTGCCCTTCATATTCCGGAACATCCATCAGACGCTCGAACAGTTTAATGGCAGGCTTCTGCGGGCCTGACTCCCCCTGGTCGAGATCAATGGAGGTGCCTAGTGAAGCTACGTGCGCAACGATAATTCTTACACCGAGATCAAGCGCACGGCGAAGGCGCAATGGATTGCAAAGCTCCTGGTACTGCGCACCTTCAACAGCTTGCTCCTCGCCACCGTGCACGATCAGTGGCAGGTTAAGCTCGGCAAGTGTCTTATAAAAGGGATCGCACCGGGCCGAGGCCGGGTCCATGCCCTGCGCGGCCGGCAGCCACTTAACGGCCCTGGCGCCATTAGCATGCGCCTCGCGCAGTGCTTCAATCGCGTCCGGACGATAGGGATGAACCGACGCCGTCCACTCAAAATCGTCCGGGTATTGTCTGACGACCTGGACAACCCAGTCGTGGGGCATCATGAATGTGCTTCGTTCGGGAACGGGCTCACCGCGCTCGTTGCGATGCCAGTCAAACGCCATCAGCATCAGTTTGGGGGTCGCGGTCCCGGCAGGCACCATGCCCTTGAGCTGATCTCGCAGCCGGTCGATGTACTGCACGTCAACATGCTTGAGCCCCGCCGACGCGGCACTCTCATCTACACAGGTCGCGTTGAAATAGAATTTTCGCTGAAGGTATTGCCACGGATGCGAGAGCTTCTCCATCTTTGGATTGGTATAGGCGCCGGAGTTTGCGTCGCCAACACCAACGAGATGCACATGGCAGTCCCAGAGATGAGCCGGATCGATGCCTTCCCAAACCGACTGCACGATTTCGTTTTTCTGCAGCTCCTCTGGCAACCCGCTTGGAAGGCATGGATTCATGATGCCCTGATCGGCATACCACCGGCTGGCAGCCCAACCGGCCCCGCCCAGCGCGGCAAGCGAAATCAGTGTACGTCGTGTCGGCATGTGTGATGCTCGCGCCAGTTGGAGTAGCGGCAGTGTAAACTCTTTGGCCGCGACCGAACCAACTTGAGTAAACGCCCCGCCATGAACGAGCTGTTCCGCCTGACCGCCAGCGAATGCGTGAAACTTCTGGCGTCCGGCAAAGTGTCTTCGGTCGAACTGGTCGAGGCATCGCTGTCACGAATCGACGCAGTTAATGATCAGATCAACGCGATACCGCTGACCTGCCCCGACCGAGCCCTGAAACAGGCCGCACAGGCTGATGCGGATCGGCTTCGAGGCGGATCGGGCTCGTTGCTTGGCGGACTGCCAATTGCGGTCAAGGACTACAACAACGTCGCCGGTGTCGCGACGACTTATGGATCGCCTCTGTACCGCGACTTCGTGCCGGACGAGTCCGACGCGACCGTTCAGATGCTGGAATCGAACGGCGCAATTCCTGTGGGCAAATCAAATGTTCCGGAATGGGCAGGCGGTCATACGTTCAATCCCGTATACGGCACCACGAAAAATCCGTGGGATGCATCAAAAAGCGCGGGCGGTTCTTCCGGCGGATCCGGCGCGGCGCTGGCGACAGGCATGGTGCCACTGGCCACCGGCAACGATCTTGGTGGATCGCTGCGGACACCTTCTGCATTCAACGGGATTGTCGGGTTCCGGCCGAGCCCGGGCGTCGTACCCCGTGGCCTGCGACTGCAGCCGTTCGACACGCTCTGGGTGGAAGGGCCGATGGCGCGCAACGTTACCGACGTTGCGCTGATGCTTGATGCAGGCTCAGGTCAGCATCCCGACGACCCGCTGTCGTTCGCTTCAGCACCGGGCGGATACAGCGCGGCGGTGACGGACGCCCCACTCCCTTCACGCATCGCGTTCAGCCCGGACCTTGGCGTTGTGCCGATGGCGAAAGAGGTCGCCCGGGTGTGCGAACAGGCAGCTGGAAGGTTCAGTGAAGCCGGAGTCGAAGTGACAGATGAGATCCCAGACTTCACCGGCGCCGTCGACGGATTTCAGACGCTTCGCGGCGTACTGCTCGGCACGATGATGGGCGAAGTGCTGGAGAAGCACCGCGAGGACATCGCGCCTGAAATTGTCGGCAATATCGAACTTGGAATGAACGTGACCTCGGATCAGATGTTCGTGGCCGAACGCGCACGCTGGGAGCTGTACAAGCGAGTCAACGCATTTTTCGAAACCCACGACGTGCTCGTTTGTCCAACGTCGTCGATACCCGCGTTTCCCGCCGAGCAACGTTACGTGACCGAGATCGACGGGCAGCCACTTGAAACATACATCGACTGGTTCTCGATCACGTTCGCGCTGACGATGACGGCCTGCCCGGTGATAAGCCTGCCGTGCGGGTTTACGCAGCAGGGCCTGCCCGTTGCAGTTCAGCTGATGGGAAAACCACGCGGCGAAGCCGCGCTGCTGCGCGCGGCGCGAATTCTTGAGGAAATACTCGCGCTGAGTGGTAACCTCCCGATCGAACCGCGAAACAACGCGACACCGACTTCAAGCTGAAATGTGTTTTTTACTTTTCGCGGTCCGGGTTCACCCCGACTACCCGCTCGTCATCGCCGCCAACCGTGATGAATTTCTGGCCCGCCCGGCCAGCCCCGCCGGCTTCTGGGAAGACGCCCCGAACGTGCTCGGCGGCCGCGACCTTGAGGCAGGCGGCACCTGGCTTGGCATCACGCGCCAGGGACGATTTGCGGCACTCACGAACTATCGCAATCCTGACGGTCACGACGCGACAAGACCATCGCGTGGCGCACTCGTCAGCGACTTCCTCACCGATGCCGAAAAAATTCCGGCGGCCACATACCTTAAGCAGATTGACGACGCTGACAAAACCTACAACGGCTACAACCTGATTGCCGGGTCCGGCTCAACGCTGATTCACTATTCCAATCAGGCCAACGAACTGACGCTGCTCACCGAAGGCGTGCATGCCCTGAGCAACGCGCTACTCGACACACCTTGGCCCAAGTCGGTTCGCGGCACCCACGCGCTTGAGCAGATTCTCGCAAAGCCCGGTCAGCCGGACACCGAGTCCATGCTGGCCCTGTTAACAGATCGGGATCCGGCAAAAGACGACGCGCTTCCGGACACCGGTGTGGGCACCGAAGCCGAACGCGCCTTGTCTCCCATCTTCATTCGTCACGGCACCTACGGCACCCGCTGCAGCACCATCATCACCATCCGTGATGACGGCGAGGTCAATTTCCTGGAGAGAACGTTCAGCTCATCTCCCGAAGAATATTCCGATGCCAGATTTACCTTCGACATCGTGGACTAGCGGAAAACCTGAGTTCCACCGAGAATGGAATTGTTACGAAAATCGTATTAATTGATCTCGGGTAGCCAGACCTCTTATCGAGAGTCTTGTCGGGAATTTTTGACGCTCCTCATCACACACAGCTAATCCGATCTTGTCCTTAGTCGTACATGAGGCAACTCGATCAGATGGCACTTCGCTTACTTAAATTAAAGAACAGTGTTCTTGGGTTGTTCACACCGTTCGCATCAACGTCGGACATCCCGGTATACAAGGCCACGAGCCGCGACATAAACGCACCAACCCTGGACGAAGTTGGCCCTTCGTCCGGTCGCCTGGTTTTTAAAGTATTTCTGGGAGGCCGCACCGCCGCAGATTTAAAAGAATTTGTGGGCGACGCGCTCCCCTCCTTCGATATCGGGCTTGTCTACACAGGGTTCGTCGTAGCGACAGGCAGTGCCGAAGTGCTCAAACGTATCTCGGAAGCGTATCCGGTGCAGGACA
>CALHMG010000375.1 GCA_938034705.1 uncultured Gammaproteobacteria bacterium | reverse complement strand
CTGAGGCTTATTCACATTGGTTGTTCCTGAGCGAACAACCAGATACCGAAATCTGTGTGATCAAATCCAGACATCATCGTCGGCCGCGCGATCACTGGCAATGTCCCCGGTATTCACGACGCCCTTCGGTTCGACCAACAGCATCTTGACCTCGCTTTGCGCGAAAGGTTTGTGCTCAACGCCTTTCGGGACGACGTACATCTCGCCGGCAGACACGGTGACCGACCTGTCGCGAAAATCGATGCGCAATTCGCCTTCGACAACCAGAAACGTTTCGTCGGTATCTGCATGACTGTGCCAGACAAAGTCGCCTTGAACCTTGACCAGTTTGAACTGGTAATCGTTCATCTCGGCAACCACCTTCGGTTGCCAGTGTTCATTGAAGAGTTCGAACTTTTGGGCCAGGTTAATCGCAGCGTCGTTCATGGCTTGTCACTGTCATTTCGGGCGGTTCAGTTTAGCCCTTTTCAGCGCTGCCCGGGACGCGCGCGCCTCACGCATCCGGCCTTGAGCATTTTTGAACGGCAAAATTCTCTATTCAGGTCGCTGCAGCCGCGGCCCGCGCTAGCGAACGTGATAGATTTCACCAGTGAGTAAATCCCGCCCCGAGATCCTTCGCGATATGAACGAGTCCATGACGACCCAACCCGGACAAACGCTTATCAGCATCAAACAGCTGGGTAAGCGGTTTAGCAACGGGTTCGAGGCGCTGCGTGGTGTCGATCTCGATATTTCCGAGGGTGAGATTCTCGCTCTGCTTGGTCCCAACGGCGCGGGCAAAACCACCCTCATCAGCATTATCTGCGGCATCGTGACACCGAGCTCGGGTGAAGTACTGGTCAACGGGCACAGCATCATCGACGACTATCGAATTACACGGTCGATGATTGGCCTTGTACCTCAGGAAATACATCTCGAGCCATTTACAACCGTGTGGAAGACGGTCTGTTACAGCCGCGCACTCTTCGGCAAACCTTCTGATCCGGCGTACATCGAATCAGTGCTCAAGGATCTGTCACTTTGGGACAAAAAGGACAGCATCATCATGGCGCTCTCTGGCGGCATGAAGCGGCGAGTGATGATTGCCAAAGCGCTTTCGCACCAACCACGAATTCTGTTTCTGGACGAACCTACCGCCGGCGTTGATGTTGAGTTGCGCCAGGGCATGTGGAAGACAGTCGATCGATTGAGAAGCAACGGCGTCACGATCATCCTGACCACGCACTACATCGAAGAGGCAGAAGAGAGCGCCGATCGTGTTGCCGTTATCAACAGTGGAGAGATATTGCTGGTCGACGAGAAGGATGCGCTCATGCGCAAGCTGGGCAAGAAGACCCTGGTCCTGAACCTGAAGACCCCTCTCGCCGCGATCCCGGACTCGCTGGCCGAATTTGAACTGCAGATGTCCGATGACGGACTGGAACTTGTCTACGAATACGACACGCAGCGCGAACGAACCGGTATATCTTCTCTGGTGCAGGGGCTTCTGGATGCCGGTATCGGTTTTCGCGACCTTGATACACGCGAAAATTCGCTCGAAGAAATATTCGTTGACCTGGTGAGGCAAGACTCATGAACTGGCGCGGCGTGAAGGCCATCTATATGTCCGAAATGGGTCGTACGATCAGAACGATCGTTCAGAGTCTTGTATCTCCGGTTATTTCGACATCGCTTTATTTCGTGGTGTTCGGTTCAGCGATCGGGTCCCGAATCACCGATATAGACGGTGTGAGCTACGGCGCCTTTCTGGTACCCGGGTTGATCATGCTTACAGTCTTGACTAACGCTGTATCGAACGCGGCATTTGGCATCTACTTTCCAAAGTTTCTCGGCCATATCTATGAGCTGCTTACAGCGCCGCTGTCTTTCCTGGAGATTGTGCTGGGATTCGTCGGCGCCGCCGCGACCAAAAGCCTTGTGCTCGCGTTGATTATTTTGCTGACGGCGACATTTTTCGTCGATGTGCGCATCGAGCATCCATGGTGGATGATCACGTTTCTGGTATTGACGTGTATCAGTTTCAGCCTGCTCGGATTCATCATCGGCATCATCTCGAACAACTTTGAGCAGCTGCAGCTGGTGCCGCTGCTGGTAATCACACCGCTGGTATTTCTTGGCGGCAGCTTCTACGCAATAAATATGTTGCCACCACTATGGCAAACGATATCGCTGTTCAACCCCGTGCTCTATCTGGTCAGCGGGTTCCGCTGGAGTTTTTACGGTATCGGAGATGTCAGCATCTTCGCGAGCCTTGCCGTTGTAGTTGCGTTCTGTATCGTGTGTCTCGTTGTCATCTGGTCGATATTCAAGAGCGGTTACGGCATAAAACAGTAGAGCTTTCGGGATCGGTACACCGGTACTGAAACAATTGGCGGTTACCTTTTTACTTCAGTAACCACCAGCGTGGCCCGGGGCGAAAATCGCCGCCAGGGCCATCCCCGGGCCATCTAGAAATCAACGAGTGGAAATTACGAATCGTCCATCACCGGCGGCTGGATTACGTCTTCTCGACGCTCCACTTCAGCTGGAACTCCAGCTCTTCCATCTCATCGTCTCTTTCGTGTTCGATGCTGAACTCGGCACGCGCCGGAACATAGATCCGTTCTCCAGCAACCTGGATTTCGAACCGCTCGCCACTTTCGAGGGAATCCGCAAGCCGGCGAAGCTTGTCGACGATTTCGGGGGTTGAATACGACTTCTCTACATCTCTGTCTGCTGACATCCTGAATTCCTTGTTTTCGATGATTTTTTAAGAGCGCAGCTGATACTGTAGACATGGTCTTGTCTGAGTCGCGAATAACTCGTCTACCGGTCAGCTCGCTTGTGGAATTCTAGACGGTTATGGCGGTTCTCGCATGTCGTCGCCGACCGACTTGAGTCGCTTGTCTCGCACTCAGCACACTGAGGAACCTGGATCAATATGTCGAGTCAACACGAGCCTTCAGACCTGAGATACCGCCTGCAAAGCGGCCGTCCAGTTTTGATGGACGGCGCAATGAGCACGGAACTCACCGCACGTGGAATCACGTTTGATCAGCTGGACTGGATCCGGGCCAATGTCGCGCACCCACAGGCGATTGGCGATATTCACTCGGCTTACGCGAGTTCCGGTGCGGAGATACACATCGCGAACACATTCGCCAATGCGCCACATGTTCTGTCTGATTTCGATCTCGACAGTGAGTTTGAGCTCTTGAATCGAGCGGGCGTTGAAGTCTGCCGCAACGCTGTCGATAAAGACGCCGCCGGCCCGTACTGGATCGCCGGGTCCATATCAACATTTGCAAAGCACCACGATCGATCGAACCTGCCCGACCTCGAACAGCTCGAAGCCAACTGCGGTATCCACGCTCAGCTGCTGGCAAATTCGGGGTGCGACCTGATCGCTCTGGAAATGTTGTTCGACGTTGATCACACGCTTGCGATGCTCCGCGGCGCATGCCGCGCCGGCCTGCCGGTTTCAGTCGGACTCCTGGCCGAATCCGATGATCGTGGCTCCGTTGTGGTCAAAGACAAAGTGCGCAGCCATAGTGCCGACCGGCCTCTCTTTTTTGCGGACGCGCTGGAGACGATTATCGATCAAATTCCCGCAGACAGCACCGTCATATTCAGTGCGATGCACTCGTTCTTTGAAGACACAGGCCCGGCGCTGAAAATTCTGAAAGATAAATGGGATGGACCCGTCGCCGCGTACCCCAACATTGGCAAGTTCAGGGCGCCAGGGGGCTGGGACGTTTCATCAGCGCCCTCGCCCGTCGAGTTTGCCGATGCGTGTGAAAGCTGGGTGTCCATGGGCGCCAACATCGTTGGCGGCTGCTGCGGCGTCGGCCCGGCGTACATCGAAGAACTCAGCTCAAGGACGCTATTCAGTCAAACCGCATCAACCCGCGCAACTCCCACGCTTTGGCGCTAAGAGTTCGATCGCACGATGATCCCGAGACCCAGCGTTGCAAACACACTGCCGAATATGGCCTGAACAGGTTTTTGAAACTTGGTGTAGATCGTCTGCGCCTTGGAGGTTGAAAACGCATAACCGTACGCACAGTAGGTCACCAGCGAGACCAGAACGCAAACAGACGCGAATAGAATGAACACGCCAAGGGACGTTGACTCGGTCCCCACCACGGCCGTCAGCGAGACCCAGAACAGACACGCCTTGGGGTTTGTCGCGTTGATGATAAATCCATGTCGAAGATCCTGAGCCACTCCGCGACTGCCGGGCGCCGGGGCCACCGACGACGGGACATTCTTGCGCGCGGCAATCAGACCGCTAATACCCACCCACAGCAGGTATATCCCGCCGAGCGTTCCAAGCACGCGCGGCAGCGCCGGGAACGACGCAAACAGCGCGCCCATACCGAGTGCGGTCACCGTGGCCCAGAACAGCGTACCGAGCGCGACGCCGGCGGCAACGGCAAAGGCCGAACGCCTTCCGGACCCGAGGGCGCTCGCCACCACAGCGACCAGATTGGGTCCCGGTGAAATCACGGCAACCAGGAACGCGACCCAGCTAATGAACAGGATCGAAAGGGTATCGTCAGACATAAGTATCAGATTTCGGTGACCTGGCGCCTTATCCAGCGCGTGATTGATTTTAAGGATTCTACAGACCACCACGAGCAAACCAAATTCGGATGTGGTCGATAGCCGGTCGTCCGGAAACGCCCGCAAGCGCAGGTGACAACGTAGAATGTGGCTTTGCCCGCAGAGACTATCCGACGTGACCGACGATACCGCCCTTTTGATAATCGATGTTCAGAATGATTTCTGTCCTGAAGGTGCGCTGGCCGTTGCCGACGGCGATGAGGTCGTATCCGCCATCAACCGGATTCAGGAATGGTTTCCGGCAAAGGTGCTGACCCAGGACTGGCATCCGGACGATCACACGTCATTCGCGGCGACCCATGAAGGCCTGGAGCCTTTCAGCACGATCAAACTGCCCTACGGAGAACAGGTTCTGTGGCCGACCCATTGCGTGCAGGGTACTCATGGCGCGGCATTTCACTCCGGCCTGATCACGGACTCGGCAGATCTGATTATCCGCAAGGGATTTCGCCGGGAGATTGACAGTTATTCAGCGTTCTTCGAAAACGATCAACGGACTTCGACAGGACTGGCGGGCTATCTGAACGGTCGCAAGATTCGTTCGGTCTACCTGACAGGTCTTGCCACCGACTATTGCGTTTACTATTCCGCGATCGATGCAATCAAGCTCGGGCTTGAGGTCACGGTACTGACCGACTGCTGCCGGGCCATCGACCTCGATGGTTCACTCGATGCGGCAATCAAAGACATGGCCGGTCGCGGCATCAAGATGACCGACAGTACGAGACTCTGGCCGTAACTCGACTCATCTCAGGTGAGCCTCACAGGGTCGTTGTCAGATCCATGGCGTGGTTCCTGACTCGTGCGAGCGTTCTCGCTGCAACATCGTCGCTGGATCAACATCTCCCTGCGCAAGATAGCTGTTCGAAACTTCAGACTGCTGCGGTGACCTGACGCGAGCCCGGGGGCCACACGGATCACTCTGACGGCCTGGGTGGAGACCTTTTCGGCAACCGAAATGCAAAACGAACGCCGAACCTTCCCTTCGGCGCGGGTCCTCTGGCACTCTGTCCCCGCTGTGAGCTCTAGCGCCGTCGGCTCGACTGCGGCCACCGGCAACCCGCCTGCAAAAACTGACCGAATCTCTTGTCCAAGGAACCGTATCTGATGTCCAAACCCCGCATTGCCATGATCCCCGGAGACCCTTCGGGTATCGGTCCTGAACTGCTCGCCAAACTGATCAATGATGACGGAGTCACCGAAGCCGCTGACGTGCTGCTTGTAGGAGACAGCCATATCTGGAATCAGGGCAGCAAACAGGCCGGGCTGGACGTGACGCTGAACACGATCGATCGAAGCGATGCGGGATCATTTTCTGGACTCGCCCACATCGAAATGCAGACGATCGATCCCGGTGACGTCCAGGTTGCCGAAGTCACCAAGGCCGGTGGCACCAGTTCTCTGCGCAACCTCGATGCGGCTCTGGATCTGGCACGTGAGGGTGCGGTCGACAGTATCCTGTTCGGTCCGTTTAACAAGTCGTCCATGACACTGGCCGGGCTCAGCTTTGAAGACGAGCACCGTTATATCGCTGACTATCTCGACTTCGACGACTACCACTGCGAAATCAATGTACTCGACAACCTGATGACGGTGAGAGTGACCAGCCACATTGCCCTGCAGGACGTTGCGAAGAACATCTCCGGCGAAGGCGTGCACAACGCCGTGAAACTGATCCACAACACAATGACCCGGGCTGGCATAGACCAACCGGCCATCGCCGTCGCGGCACTGAATCCCCATGCCGGGGATAACGGCAAGTTCGGTCGCGAGGAAATCGACATTCTGACGCCTGCCGTGGAATCTATTGCGGCGCAGGGTTACAACGTCACCGGCCCATGGCCTTCAGACACGGTGTTCCTCAAGGCCCAGGCTGGCGAGATTGATGCCGTAGTCACCATGTACCACGACCAGGGACAGATCGCGATCAAGCTACTGGGCTTTCATCGCGGAGTTACGCTCGCCGGCGGCCTGCCCTATCCGGTTGCGACGCCCGCGCACGGCACCGCATTTGATATTGCGGGACAGAACAAAGCCAATCTTGGTGCGACCCGTCAGGCGTTCAATCTGCTCACCCGGATGTCGGGCTGAACCCGCGCCGGGCCAGGCACTATTGATGGCGGTAAACTTAAGTCGCCGGCCGCACCCTGCACAGGTACGTTTTCAGGTTGGAGTGCGCTGACAGCGGATCACGCTGATTCTTGTCGGTAAGATAGTTGACCGAAGCCCAGGGATGAAACGGCTGACTGGAATCCCAGCCAATCGGCACAAACACGGCATCCTCTCGAATTCCTGCGTGAAGCCAGGCGCGCGCCGACATCTGTCCGTGCGCTGATTCGATCACCACCTTTTGTCCGTCTTCGATCCCTTCGGCTGCCGCCTTGTTCGGGTGCAGCTGAATGAACAGGTCCGGCCACATTTCCTGGGCCTGCCATGAATAATGCGTCCAGGAATGAAAGTGC
>CALHMG010000374.1 GCA_938034705.1 uncultured Gammaproteobacteria bacterium | reverse complement strand
ACACGCCAGTCTGTCTTTCAATTCGGCCCCGGTACAGGCGACCTTTCAAACATCGTCCTGCCCTGATGTCCCATGGTCAACCGGCCAGGCGCCCTGTTGGCGGCCAGACGGCCATTTTTCACGCTACCGGGGCCTGAACGTTCATCTACCGACCGACCAGACCGGAAAATGAAACGCCATGCCCAACCAAAGCACGCTGCGGTTACCACGGCCTCTTCTAGTGCGGGAACGGCCACATGCGCAGTTTTTCCTTCGCTATGGTCCACAGACGCGCAAGCCCGTGGGGTTCGACGATCAGGAAAAACACGATCAGTGCTCCGAACACCATGAATTCAATGTGAGTGATCATCTCGCTGCTGATCGGCAGACCGAGTGTCGACGGCACAGCGTTAAGTACGATCGGCAATAAAAATATGAACGCGGCTCCCAGAAAGGAACCCAGAATACTGCCCAGCCCTCCGACAATGATCATGAACAGAATAATGAACGATCGATCAATACTGAACGCTTCTGGCTCAACAATAAATATGTAGCAAAAGGCCCACAGCGCACCGGACACGCCGCAGAAAAATGAACTGATCGCAAAGGCGGAGAGCTTTGTCGGCAGCGGCCTGATGCCGATGATCTCGGCGGCAATGTCCATGTCTCTTATGGCCATCCACTCCCGTCCGATTTTTCCGCGCACCAGATTCTTCGCCACCAGAGCGAGTAGCACGGTAAATCCAAGAACGAAGTAGTACCGGGCCACCGGAGTGGCGGTGGAACCCGTCACGGTAAAGCCAAATACCGTTTCGGTCGGCATTGAGGGCACACCGGAAATGTTGTTGTTTACGAACCAGGGAACTCGAGTGAAGAGCCACAGAAGAAAGAACTGCGATGCAAGCGTGGCAACGGCGAGATAAAAACCCTTGATCCGTAACGACGGCAACCCGAAGGCGATACCGACCATGGCCGCACACAGGCCCGCGAGCAGGACCGATCCCACCACCGGCATCCACGGCAGGTTGGTCGAGATCTTGTAGGCCATGTATGCACCACACGCCATAAATCCGCCGGTCCCGAGTGACACCTGCCCGGCATAGCCGGTAAGGATGTTGAGACCGATTGCAGCGATCGACATGATCATGACCGGCACAAAAATCGATATGAGCCAGTATTCAGAAAAGAACAGCGGCACCACGACGAACACGAGCACCATCACCAGGGCGATAAACCATCGATCAAGAGCAATCGGAAAGATGGCACTGTCCGCGGCATAACTCGTTTTGAAGTCGCCTGATTCGCGATAGAACATGGCTGTCTCCTATACCCGCTCGATGATTTTTTCGCCGAACAGACCCTGAGGTCTGAAGACGAGAAAGGCCAGAGCGAGCACGTACGCGAACCACTCTTCGACAGCACCACCCATGTGAGTGCCCCAGAAAATCTCAAAAACTTTTTCGCCAAAGCCGATAATCAATCCACCGATGATGGCACCGGGAACAGAATCGAAGCCGCCGAGGATCAGCACCGGCAGCGCCTTGAGCGCAATAAAGATCAGCGAGAACTGCACACCAAGTTTTGAGCCCCACATGATCCCGGCAACCAGCGCAACCAGTCCGGCGACCGACCAGACGATGAACCAGATGCGCTCAAGACCAATGCCGACCGTCAGCGCGGCCTGATGGTCGTCGGCCACTGCCCGAAGCGCTCGCCCTGTTTTGGTGTACTGAAAGAATGCCGCCAGCGCGATCACCAGCACACCGGCAATCAGCGCAGCCCAGGTGTCCGCCTGCTGTATGAGCATTTCGCCGATTTCCCACTGACCATCGGGAACGCCGATGTCGAGGATTCGAAGATCACCGCCCCAGACGACTTCGGCCAGACCTTCGAGAAAAAAGGCGATACCGATGGTGGCCATGAACAGGGTGATCTCGGGCTGGTTGACGAGTTTGCGCAGAACCAGTCGTTCGACGCCAAGGGCAAGAAGGAGCATCACACCCATGGTCAATATGAACGCCAGGATGACCGGAACGCCTTTATCGATAAACCCGACAAAGAACAGCGCCGCAAACAGCACCATCACGCCCTGGGAATAGTTAAACACCCCGGACGCCTTGTAGATCAGCACAAAGCCGAGAGCGACCAGCGAATACATGACGCCGGACTGCAACCCGCCGATGGCAACCTCGAGGAAAAACTGTGGATAGGTAAACATTTCCACAAACGGGCCGATCGTAACTTTATATAGAAATTCCATAACTAGTGAGCCTCTCCGAGGTAGGCCTTCACAACAACCGGGTCCTGCCGTACTGCTTCGGGCTTACCGTCGGCAAGTTTCTTGCCGTAGTCGAGCACGACAACGCGGTCCGAGATATCCATAACAACGCCCATGTCATGCTCGATCAACGCGATAGTCGTTCCAAACTCATCGTTGACGTCGAGCACAAATCGGCACATGTCTTCTTTTTCTTCAACGTTCATACCGGCCATGGGTTCGTCCAGCAGAAGCAACTCAGGCTCGGCGGCCAATGCCCGCCCCAGCTCAACTCGCTTCTGCAATCCATAAGGCAGACGCCCGACCGGCGTTTTGCGTATCGCCTGAATCTCCAGAAAGTCGATAACGTGTTCGACAAACTCGCGATTACGCATTTCTTCTTTGAGCGCAGGGCCAACGTAAAGCGCCTGGGCCAGCAGTCCGCTTTTCATCTTGTTAACGCGGCCCGTCATGATGTTGTCGAGGGTCGACATGCCTCTGAACAGCGCGATGTTCTGGAACGTGCGCGCAATGCCCTGGCGCGCAGCTTCGTGCGGCTTCATTGCGGAACGCTTCTGTCCCTTGTAGGTAATCGAGCCTTCCTGCGGATGGTAAAACCCGTTGATCACATTGAGCATCGAGCTCTTGCCCGCACCGTTAGGGCCGATGATCGCCCTGACTTCGTGCTTCAGGATGTCAAACGAAATATCCTGCAGAGCCTTCACACCACCGAACGACAGGCTGATGTTTTCAACCGTCAACAGTGGCTCACCGAATTTTCTTTCCTTCACGTGCTTGCCTTGAGACTGTCTGTTGTTACTGGGGTCATCAGGAAGCCTTGGCCACAGGCTCGTACGTGTCTACCGTGTCGATGCGGATGTCACCGCCAATCGTGCCCTTGCGTCCGTCTTCAAACGTAACCTCGGTTTCGATCTGGCATCGCTCGGCATTCGAATACAGCGCATCTATCAGGGGCTGATAGCGCTCGGCAATAATGCTTCGACGAACCTTTCGGGTTCGCGTCAGCTCGCCGTCGTCGGCATCAAGCTCTTTGTGCAGCACCAGAAATCTTCGAACCTGACTCGAAGAAAGCTGATCATCAGCGGCGAGGTCATGATTCACCTGTTCGACGCATCGGCGAACGAGATCATATACATCGGGGTGGCCGGCGAGTTCCTGGTAGCTGGTGTAGGACAGCCCCCGACGCTCGGCCCAGTCACCCACCGCCCCGAGATCAATATTGATAAACGCGGTGGCATAGTCGCGGCTGTCGCCAAACGTGACGGCTTCCATGATTTCGGGAAAAAATTTCAGCTTGTTTTCGACATACTTGGGCGCAAACATCGAACCGTCGGCCATCTGACCCACGTCCTTGGTTCGATCGATAATCTTCAAATGCCCGTCGCGATCAAAAATGCCGGTGTCTCCGGTAAATACCCAGCCGTCGGGCGTCTTTGCTGACGCGGTTGCTTCAGGGTTCTTGTAGTACTCCTGGAAAACACCAGGACCGCGATACATGACTTCGCCGCCGTCACCGAGCTTCACCTCGACGTGTTCAACAGGAATTCCAACGGTGTCGGAACGGATCTGGTCATTAGGCTGCACCGTCACAAACGGCGACGCCTCGGTCTGACCGTAAACCTGCTTCAGATGGATACCGAGGCCGCGATAGAAATTAAACATGTCGGGACCGATGGCCTCACCGGCGGTATAGGTCAGACGGGTACGACTGGCGCCGAGCATGTTCTTCAGCGGGCCGTAGACAAACAATTTGCCCAGCGCATAGCTGATACGGTCACCCAGAGGCACGCTCTCACCTTCCATGATCGCCACACCCGAACGTTCAGCGACGTTCATGAAGTAGCTGAACATCTTTCGCTTGATCGCGCCGGCATCTTCCATACGAATCATCAACTGTGTGCGCGAATCTTCGAGCACCCGTGGAGACGTAAAGTGATACGTTGGCCCGATCTCAAGCTTGTCGTGCTCGAAAGTCTCCGGACTTTCCGGACAGCAGACGCAATACCCGGTGATGTGCTGCTGGGCGTATGAAATAAAATGGTCGACGATCCATGCCATGGGCAGATAGGCGACGACAGAATCCTTTTCGTTAAGTCCTTCGAACTCCGCCATTGCCATGGCATTGCTCATTACGTTGCCATGACTCAGAACGACACCCTTGGGTCGCCCCGTCGTGCCTGACGTGTAGAGCATTACGGACGTGTCGGAAGACTGCCCGGCGTCGATGGCGGCGTCGAGATGTCCGGGGTTGTTTTTCGCCCAGTCCCGACCCTGCTCCTGCATGTTTTCGAAACTCACAATCTGCGCCGGATCGTAGTCACGCAGACCACGCGGATCGACGTAGATAATGAGTTTGACCGTGGGACATCGATCGATGACTTCGAGGACCTTGTCAACCTGCTCCTGGTTCTCGGCGACGATCACGCTCGCTTCCGCGTGCTCGATGACGTACTGCATTTCTTCGGCAACGGAGTCAGCGTACGTGGGTATCGGGATCGCGCCCAGCGCCTGGGCGGCGCCAACAGCCCAGTAGAGTCGCGGCCTGTTGCCGCCGATAATCATTAACTTGTCACCGCGGCCGAGGCCTCGTGCGGCGAGCCCGTTGGCAAAGTCACGGACGGCGCTGTTGTACTGCGCCCACGTCCAGCTTTGCCAGATGCCGTATTCCTTTTCGCGTATCGCAGGTCGCGTCGCGAACTTTTGCGCGCGGTCGCGCAAAAGCTTGGGGAAAGTGTCGAGTTCACTCATAACGGCCACGGCACGAGTCACGCTGCGAAAGCGCAGCACACTTCGGGCCGATCTCCTCCTGTTATCGCCAAGCACCCCGTAGTCAACAGATCATCGTCGTACATTGACGAGATTCGTCGCTCACATGCGTCGTCTCTTGGTGATGGAAACGGTGAGCACGACAGGGGCCCGCTCGGGCGGTATCACTTAACTAGCGGTGTATCTGGTTATTCTTTGTTTTACGCAGCCTGAGTACCGTTCCGAACCTTGAAAACCGGAACGCCCCGGGCGCGCTGTCTTTCGACTGTGATGCCATGCTACTTGCTCGTGACCTTTGCCGACAACCACGTTTCCCTTCCGTAGGGGCAAATCGACCTGAAACCGAGCACACCAGAGTACGGCACG
Organism: uncultured Gammaproteobacteria bacterium; assembly: GCA_938034705.1. GTDB lineage: Bacteria > Pseudomonadota > Gammaproteobacteria > Arenicellales > CALHMG01 > CALHMG01. The sequence goes on along the minus strand of CALHMG010000374.1, from coordinate 7,150 downwards.
GAGCGCTGACGAACAGACCGAGAGCAGCCTGGTGCGCTTTTTTGCAGCGAACTCAGGCGTTCGAGCGGGATACAGCGCGTGAGATCAGCGTCAACATCAACCCGCAGACAACGACGCCGGCAACGTCGGCCGCGAGATCGAGCCATTCAGCACTGCGCCACGGCAAAAAGAACTGAACAACTTCAATGGTTGCTCCATAGGCTGCAAGCGCGAGGGCAATTCGTGGAAAAAAAGGCTGGCGCGGCCAGCTTAAGAACGCGCCGACCCCAAGAATCGCAAACGCGACAAAGTGCATCAGTTTGTCGTTAAACAAGGGTGTGGACGGCGGAAGTTCGGCGAGACAGAACACCGTAAACACGAACAGCGTTGCGTAAAAACCGATTCGCCTCAGCCATAATGGAACTAGTTTCAACAATTGAAGAGTCTGGCAAACTGCGGGGCGGCGAGTGTACCCGATCTCGCGAAACAACCGTGCGCGCTGCGAGTTAACGCCTGCCCTCGGCCGGGTTCTCAAGTTAAAGACCGATGGACGCCCAATCGCCAATGACACAACCGGAAACCGTACCCGCCCTGCCGCCACACTGGTATTGCAGCGACGCCATCTTTGAACTCGAGACACGCAATATTTTTGCGCGGGAGTGGACTGCGATCGGGCCGGTGAGCGATCTTGCACAAGCCGGTTCGCTCATGACGGCGACGATTGCCGGCACGCCGATCGTCGTTGTGAGACAGCACACGGGAACTCTCGGTGCCTTTTTGAACATCTGCCGGCACCGGTCGGGAACGCTGGTTGCCGAAAGCGACAACGCGGCTCGCTGTCGCAACTTCAGCTGTCCCTACCACGGTTGGGTTTACGATCTCGACGGCACGCTTACCCACGCACCAGGATTCGAATCAAGCGACGGCTTTGACTTCGGTGATTACAGCCTGGCCACCGTCCGAGTCGATATCTGGAACGGTATCGTTTTTGCAACCCTCAACGACGACGGTCCCTCGCTGCTGGAGTGGCTCGGCGACATCGACGACATCGCAAAGCGGTTTCCACGAATTGACGAGATGGCATTTCACAGCACCGTTCGCAATCGCGGAGACGTGGACTGGAAAACCTACAGCGACAACTCGGCAGAGGGCTACCACCTTGAGTATGTGCATCCGGGACTGTCCCGCGTTGTCGCTCCTGGCTCCGAAATAAAGGCTTGGCCGCGAGGCCGGTTTATTGGCTTCGACGTGAGCTATCAGAACGAAAACAGGGAGCCAACCGGCAAGGGTTTCTGGGTCTACAAATTCCCCGGACTGCTCCTGCATTTCTCCGAGCACGGCTTTAATATGGAACGCGTTATCGCCACAGCGCCCGGCAAATCCGAAATGCAGCGATGGTTCTGGTTTACCGAGGGCTCGACCGATCCGCAGAGCGCGGTTGATGCATCAACGCAGGTCATGCACGAGGATTTCCAGGTTTGCGAATCCGTACAGCGCAATCTTGAAAGCGGCGGTGCTCGCACCGGCATTCTGTCGATGACGCGCGAACCCGGAACGGTTTACTTCCAGCAGCTGGTGCGCGCGGCAATCGAAGCTGAGGTTGAGCGCTAGCGGTGCCGTGGGTGATTCCCCCTCGGTGCGCTACCCACGCCCGGACATGACAGCCACGGCCTGGGGTCGCTCCAGCGCGAAACCCTGCAGATAGTCCACGCCGAGATCGCAGAGAACGTTGGCTGCCGCGGCATCCTCCACATTCTTGGCCACCGTCTTGATCCCCATCTCGGTCGCGACGGAAGCGATAGCGGCGACCATTGCCCGATCGACCCTGCTGGTTGCCGCGTCACGTATCAGGGAACCCGAAATCTTGATGGCATCGACCGGCATCTGCTTAAGCTCGCTGAATGAAAAACTGCCCGAGCCAAAGTCGTCCAGCGCAAACCGACAACCATATTTCTTGACGTCATTGATAAACCTCGCGGCCTGATCAAGGTCGTCGACGGCGTCCATTTCGGCGAGCTCAAAAGTCAGCCTGCCGGGTTCAATGCCTGCACGATCCATCTCTTCGCAAACGAACTCGGGAAACTGAGCGTCGTTCATCGCCTCTGACGACAGATTGATGGACACACCGGCCCGCGCGCGGCCCATGGTCCCGCCGGCCGCGACGTTGACTCCATTTCTGATAACCCACCGATCCAGTCGCGTCAGCAAGCCGTAGCGTTCGGCGACAGGTAGAAATCGCTCGGGAAGCAACAGCGGGCCTTCGATGGATCGGTAGCGCAGAAGCAGTTCGTAGAACGCGGGTGCCTCTCGCACTCGCGCGTTAAAACCCGGCTGCGCAAAAAGGCAAAATCTGTCGTCATCAAGCAGCGCTATCGACTCGATTCCATCGTCCGCCGGCGCCGTCTCAACGACGGGTTCTCGAGGGGCATCGGCCGTGTCCCTGGCCCACACCGAATCGGTTGTGGACATTCGCGCGGTACGGCTTGCCTGGCGCGCGATGTCGAGCATCTGTCTGGCACTGTCACACGTCTCATCGACGGCCGCGACACCGATCTGGACATCGACGCCGTAGACCTCTTCGCCATGTTCGATACGCAGATGCGAAAAGTCATCGAGCAACTCCCGCGCAACCTGCTCGCCCTTGTCGATGGAGCAGTTAGACATCAGGAGAGCAAACTCGCGATCGGTCATCCGCGCGACAACATCCGAACTTCTGACACGCTGGCGCAGCGCATCTCCAACCGGCCCTGAAACGATCGCGCCGGCATCCTGTGCCACGTTAGACGGCGCTTCACTCAGTTTGTTCACAGCCTTGAGGTCCAGAACACACACAACATGGTCAGCATTTGTCCCCCGAGCGGAGTCAATCGCGTCGGCAACATGACGATCAAACTCCTCGTCATCGACTATCGACTTGACCACCTCATGACCAACCGGATCGGCCAGGTGGTCGGCCACCGACAACGAATCGGTGACGTCGGCGAGAAAACCATAGATGGAACGCACACGCGTCGCGTCGTCACCTTCTCCCGTCGGTGATGCGCTAAAACCGCGACCGTGGTCCCAGACCCAGCGCTCGACGCCGGCCGGCGTCTTGATCGGGTAAACCAGCGTGTAGCTTTCACCGGCTTCAATCGCTGTCTTTATCTGTTCGTTATTGGATTCGCGTACGTCCGCATGGGTGAATTCTGTCAGTGAAAATCTGGCGGCAGGATCAACCGGTTTGTCCCCGAGTCCAACAACCTCTCGGAAACCCAGACTCACATATTCGATAACGCGCTCGTCACCGATGCGCGCCCTGTAGGCGGCGCCGGGCAGCCGGTCGAACAGCTCAACGGGAACTGACGGATCTACCGGGTCGAGGGTGAGGTTGCGCGCACCCGAAGACTCGAGTCGCTCGGTAAACTGCGTCAGCGCACGCACGGCGTCGCGGTGTCGAACACTCTGATGGCGAATGCGATATTGAGCCACCATCAGATCTGCAACGAGTTCGATTTCGCGGAAATCTGAACGTGCACGCTGGTTGCCGTAGCCTGGTCGCTTTTCCTTGTACGGGGTGAGATCGAGGCTGCAGCCGACTATCTCAAGCGGCGAGCCCTCCTCGTCTCGCACCAGTCGCATCTCGTCGCGAATCCAGCGATAGTCGCCGTCGGCTGCCAGAATTTCGTAATCCCACGTATAGCGATCGTTCGCGCGAACCAGCTTCAGAATATCCTTCGCGGTTTCGTGGTAGTCACGATGCAAAAGCCCCTTCCAGCGATCTTCGTTCTGCACGAGACTCTGGTTGGAGAACCCGACAACATCCAGTGAGCTGTCACTGATCCATACAAAGGGCGCATCCGGCGTAGCCTTGCGTCGATACACGACAACCGAACGACTCGCGGCGACCTGGGTAAACACTGACTGACCGGCCGCCGGTGACAACGAGGCCAGACTGGAAGGCAGATCGTGACTGCGCCGCCCGCGACTCGGCGCGCGGGCACGTTCGGTGCCTTCGCTGTGACTGCCAGACTGCCGGTCAAACCCGCCGGCGGCGCGCTTGATGCGCCTTCGGATACTCATACCTTAAAGGGGCCTGCGTCAGTACACCGCAAGCCGATCCGTCGGGATCGGCGCTGCGAGAAATCTACAGGATCAGATTTAACTGCCACCGCGTGCGTTAACTCTTTGAAATGAAGGATTTAAAGCGTAACACGAAGGCTTTTGGCAAGACTCACACGTCCGTCAGCCCGCTGCCCGCCTTCAGTCGTTTTGTGACCCCGGCAAAGCGCTTGCGAAAGTCGGGAAAAAGGTCCGGGTGGAGCAGTCCCGCGAGGAGCTGAGCCGAGTCCACCAGCCGTGGACCTGATCGATTAAAGAACGCGTTACCGTCAACAACAAAGACGTTGTCCTGCCGACAGCGCCAGCGCGAAGGCACGACGCGATCAATCAGATCAAGCTCGCGTTCGCTTGCGGTCAGGTTGTAACCACACGGTTTGATTACGACAACGTCAGGGTCGAGTGCATCAAGCTGCTGCGGGCTCAGCGTACGTGCCAGCTCCCCGCTCTCGGCTTGAAGCGGCAATCCACCGGCAATGGTGACCAGTTCGGGTGTCCATAAACCACCGATCATTGTCGGCTCGAGCCACTCAATTGTCAGCACACGCGGTCTTCGCTCTGCGGCTGCGGTGATATCACGAATCGATTCGATCTGTTGCTGCGCACCGGCTATGTACTGTTCTGCTGATTCTGTTTGCTGCAAAGCCTGACCAACGCGGCGAATGTCATCGAATACATCCTGCAACGTTTTTGGCGATAGCCGAATGAGATCGACCTCGCGCCCCAGCGCTACATCAAGCGCCTCCTCAACGGCCGCTGCCGGCAGCGCGCAGACTTCGCAAAGATCCTGAGTGATGATGACATCAGGGTTCGCTGAACGCAGCGCTGCGATATCCACATCGTAGATCGCCAGCGCGTCGTCGAGGGCGCTGACAACAGATGCATTGATGGTGACGCTGTCATCCCCCAGAAATCGAGACGACGTCAGGACCGGCACGCCTTCGACCGCAGCGGCAGGGAAATCACATTCGTGGGAAATACCGACAAGATTCCCGCCAAGGGCGGCGACAATTTCAGTCGCCGACGGCAATAGTGACGCTACACGCATGATGTCGAAACTCCCGGGACGATCAGAACCGGCAGCGCTGCACGATACCGGGCGGAGCACAGTATAATCGGCGCTGCTTCAAAGCCACTATCTTATTCTGAGTACCCCTCACTCGTGCGCATCGTTTCCCTGAACTGTTCCAACACCGAGATCGTCTGTGCTCTCGGCCTCGCCGATCAACTTGTCGGGGTCGACGACCATTCCGACTTCCCCGAGGACGTCGTGGCGGATCTGCCCCGCGTCGGGCCCGACCTTGGCATTGACATCGACAGGGTCGCCGAGCTGAAACCGGATCTCGTGCTCGCCTCTCTTACGGTACCGGGTCACGAAGACGTGATCGCCGGCCTTGAACGCGCCGGCCTTCCGTTTCTGGCGCCTGAACCGACTTCCGTTGATGATGTCTATGCAGACATTCGCGAGCTCGCCAACGCGATGAACGTCGGTGAGCGGGCGGACGCTGTGGTTGAAGAACTGGCACAGGCACTGGAGCCTGCCACCGTTGACGCCGATGCGCCGACGATCCTCGTGCAGTGGTGGCCCAAACCCGTCATCGCACCGGGCCGACAGTCGTGGGTCAACGATCTGCTGCTCGCAGCTGGCGCAGCCAACCCGATCATTGATCGAGACGTCAAAAGCACACCCCTTGAGGACAGCGAGGTCTCGGCCATTGATCCTGACGCGATCGTGATTTCGTGGTGTGGCGTCAAGCCGGAAAAGTATCGACCTGAAGTTATTTACCGCAACCCGGCGTTTGCGGACATGAAAGCCATTGTGCGCAGACAGGTGTTCTGTGTGCCGGAGGGGTACCTGGGCCGCCCGTCCCCCCGCCTTGCCGACGGCGCGCGTGCGTTTCGAGAGATTGTCGAAAAGCTCAGGTCGTGAGCGACAAAAGCTAACCTAGGAACTCGTCCGTCAGCCCGGCGATTTCGCTGATGCAATCATCGACGGATCTGGCCGACGTCGACAGCGCGGCGTGAGCCCGCCGGTAGTCGCGTTCGCGTTCGGACAAAATGGTCTGCAGATCGTTCATGGCCGCGCGGTTGCCGGCGATCGGCCGCATGTCGCCCTGGTCGATGACGCGCTGCATGTGATCCTCCGGTGTGGCACGCACCCACACCGTGAAAAAATTATTTAACAAAAGCTCATAAGTTTCTGATTCAGATACGAGACTACCTCCTGTCTCGAGAATTACCCTTGAGCCACGATCGATGATCGCGTTGACCGCATCGCGCTCGAGGCGCCGATAGGCGCGCTGTCCTGCGAGAGAAATCAGTTCGCCCTGCTCCATCCCGCCAAGCTCTTCAATGACCTGTCCAAGGCGTAAGAAAGGAGTTCCGGTTTTATCGGCAAGCGCCTGACCCAAAGTGGTTTTTCCGCCGCCTCGCAAGCCCACCAAAGCCACCCCGCAGACACCGGGGACAGGTACCGGACCGACCGTATCCTGCGCGCCCGGCGCATCGGGCATCAGCGACCAGGCCGGCATCCCGAGTGCGCGCGCGACCGAAAACAGCACCGCCAGTGACACGTTGGCCTGACCTCGCTCCATGTCGGCGAGATAGCGCTCGGAAATTGATGCGTGATAGGCCAGCGCGCGCCGGGTCATGCCGCGCCGCGACCGTTCGGCCTTCACGGCCAGCCCGACGCTGGCAACGGACGCCGCTGTTCCGCCGGCCCGCTCCGAGTCCTGATTCTTTTCGGTCATCTGAATCCCTGCATTTGCTCAATCTGTGCTCAATCAGGACAGGCACTCAACGAACACTCTAACGAGGACAGGCACCGAGCCGTCGATCATCAGTGCCCGGTCGGACGCCAGAACCAGCGCTAAAACAATGTGTTAGACCGACCGGCCTCCGGCCCACAGAGCCTGTCCTCGTCCCAGGCAGTGCGCCAGTTGGGCGGACCTGGCCGCGAAAGTGTGTGTCCCCAAGCCATCTCCGAGTCACGAAAGTGTGTGTCCCCGAGCCATAGTTCGGAAATATAGTTCCTATAGAAGCCGCTGTCGAGGAGGAACTATACTGCTGATTC
>CALHMG010000373.1 GCA_938034705.1 uncultured Gammaproteobacteria bacterium | reverse complement strand
GTTCGTGCAGACAAAGTCCTGCACGCCGTCGTTGTTAACGTCGGTCAGGATCGTCCAGTACGTGCGCCCACAGCCACCAATGATCGTGCTGGTGGGGAAGTTGTTCGACGCGTCCTGCAGATACACTCGATCTCCGTTGATGATGTCCAGATTGCCATCACCGTTCCAGTCCATCCATTGTGTCGAGCTGCCCGCGATACCGGGAAGACCACGTGAGGTCGTCTCATCGACAAACGTCTCGCCGTAACTCACCTGAAGCTGTGACGGACAGCAGCCGTTGGTAATGGTAAAGACGTCGTCGTCACCGTCACCGTCAAAGTCGGCCAGCGCAACACCATGGTGATCCGCAGTGCGATTTGAAATCCAGGTTTTCGAGGTGTCCGCCTGCAGAATCACGTTGGTGAACGTTCCATCACCGTTGTTCTTGTAGACGGAGGGTCGCTCCCGGTGATTTGGAATTATCATGTCCGGCCAGAAGTCGCCATTGTAGTCACCCCAGGCACCGCCCCAGGATTCGGTAGCAAACCCCTCGAGTGCAGATGGCGTAACGTTCTGGAAACTAATCTGCGCTGTCGCGAGCGGCGACATGACTGACAGCATCAGTCCAGACAAGATACTAAATGCCACGGTACGCGGCAGCAGCGCACGACGCGCGCTACTATGGGACACAATAAACATTGCTCACCCTCTCCTTTGTTAGATCAGATCTCAATCGGCGACTTGTCTGTCGCTCTCATAGCCCTTTGCAGGAACATTTTTTGAGAACTGATTTCTTCACGCGCTTCATGGACGAAGCACGTCGTTATTGACACTGCGCAATTTTTGCACCGAGCCAATCTGGTGTCTGTTCGATACTGACAATTTGAACCGGGAAAGTCTCCCGTTACTCACAGGACAACGACCTGAATCAGCCTAAACGACTAAAGAAGAGGGGGTGTTAGTCCGAGCGTCTCACAAACGCATCAAGAACAATGGGGATACAGATACAAAAGAGCATCAGTGACAGCGCCGCCTGCCAGGTCGCAGTGCCGAACAGTTTCCAACCGAGACAGCCGACAACGATGACGGCGACGTAGATCCAGCGTCCCTTCGAGACTGACTTGAAGAACGACGCAATCATCGGCTGTTCTCGATTCTTATCGACCGCTGCCGATCGCTCAGCGCCACCGCTGCTGAAGTTTCGCAAGCGCCTCGTTACCCGGGTTCAGACGCGAGTAGTCAAGACTGGAAAGTGAATCTTCTGTTGTCCCGGCAAGCTCGTGCATTTCCGCGACCCCGGTGTCCAGATACAGAAGGCCTGTCGCGATTTCACCCGCGCGACTGCACTCCTCTACATGAGAAAACGCCTGGGCACGATTGCCAGGATCATAGTCTTGCGCGACGCGTCGCAGCCGGATTCGACTGCCGTCATGCATGGTGATGGTCTCCAGACCGCCGGGCTCGGATGAGGCAGTGATCTCCTCATGGTTCGGGATGAAGTCGGCGTAGACGGTGGCACGCTCGTTCTCACGCATGAATTCATAACTCTTTGTAGAGCCTTCATGATCGTTGAAGGTCACGCAGGGAGAGATTACGTCCAGCAGTGCAAATCCGGGGTGCGTGATGGCCGCTTTAAGCAGGGGCACCAGGTGCTCCTTGTCTCCCGAGAATCCGCGGGCGACAAACGAACAGCCAAGCGAAATCGCCATAGAGACCGGATCGATCGGCTGATAGGGATTCGCTTCGCCTTTCTTCGCGGTGCTTCCAACATCTGCGCTGGCGGAGAACTGGCCTTTGGTCAGGCCATAGACGCCGTTGTTTTCGATGACGTACATCATGTTGATGTTGCGACGAATCGCATGACCAAACTGGCCCAGTCCAATTGACAGCGAGTCGCCGTCCCCTGAAACCCCGATGTACTGCATCTCACGATTTGCGGCGTTGGCGCCGGTCGCTATCGAAGGCATGCGGCCGTGAACCGAATTGAATCCGTGGGCGCCACCCAGAAAGTATGTCGGAGTCTTGGAAGAGCAGCCGATTCCGGAAATTTTCGCGACGCGATGAGGCTCAATCGACAGATCGAAATACGCCTGAATAATCGCCGCAGAAACGGAGTCGTGGCCACACCCGGCACAGAGCGTCGACATTGAACCTTCATAGTCGCGCAACGTCAGGCCGATTGCGTTTCGCGGCAGACCAGGATGGGAGATTTTAGGCTTCTTGATATAAGACATAGGTCTAGGCCGCCTTGTTGCGGGAAATTTCTTCTTGAATGTTATCGACGATAAAACTGCAGCTTACGGGCATGCCATCGTAAGAGAGCATGGGTGAAAGCTGTTTCGAATCGAGCTCAAGGTCTGAAATCAAAAGCTGGCGCAGCTGCGCGTCACGGTTCTGCTCGATAACAAACACGCGCTCATATCTATCGATAAAGTCAGCGACATCCTGATTAAACGGAAACGCACGAATGCGCATGTAGTCGAGTTCGATGCCTGCTTCGCGCAGACGGTCGCGCGCTTCAACGATCGCACCGTCGCAGCTGCCGATGGAAATGATCGCCCAGTCTGTATCCCCCGATCCATCGATCAGGGGCGCCGGGGCAATCTGTCCTGCCGTATCGGACTTGCGTCGAAGACGATCAAGCACATCCTTATACTCGTCAGATTTCTCGGTGTAGCCGCCAAAGCGGTTGTGCCCCGAGCCGCGCACAAAATACGCACCGGTTGGGTGAACACCGGGTAACGTGCGATAGGGAATCGCGTCACCATCAACGTCAACGTAGCGATGGAAAACGTCCATCTCCTTGAGCTGATCCTCGGTATAGACCTTGCCCCTGTCAGGCACGTAGTCCTCATCCCACTTCAGTTCGGGGATCATCCAGTCGTTCATACCGATGTCGAGATCGGACAGCACGATGACCGGCGTCTGCAAACGCTCCGCCAGATCAAACGCTGTGGCGGCCATTTCAAAACATTCCTTGGGGTCAGCCGGAAACAGCAGCACGTGGCGGGTGTCTCCGTGGGACGCATAGGCCGATGCCAGAATATCGCCCTGCTGGGTTCTTGTCGGCATACCCGTGGACGGCCCGACGCGCTGAACGTCGAACAACACCGCAGGGATTTCGGCGAAGTAGGCCAGACCCAGAAATTCACTCATCAGCGATATTCCGGGGCCGCTGGTTGCCGTGAATGCGCGTGCGCCATTCCACGAGGCGCCGAGCACCATCCCGATGGCCGCGAGCTCGTCTTCAGCCTGGACGATGCAGTACAGATTTTTGCCCGTCTCGGGGTCTTTGCGCAGCGCTTTGCAGTAGGTTGTAAAGCCATCGATTAACGAGGTCGACGGCGTAATCGGGTACCAGCTTGCGACGGTTGCACCAGCGTATACGGCGCCAAGACCCGCGGCGGTATTGCCGTCAATCAGAACATGACCGCTGGTTTCATCCATGTGCTCCAGCCGAATCGGCAGCGGGCACTCGAAATTTTCCGTGGCGTAGTCGTAGCCCATCTTGATGGCCTGCATGTTCGCATCCATCAAATGCTGCTTGGTCGCAAAAGTCTCCTTCAGGAGATTAGTCACGACCTCCATGTCGATATCGAGAAGCGCTACCAGCGCTCCGACGTAGGCGACGTTCTTCATCAGAACTTTTGCACGAGCCGCCTCAAACGCCTCGTTGCACATACCCGAAAGCGGAATCCCGATGATGTTGATGTCATCGCGAGCCGTTTCAAGATCCTTGCGTGGCCATGTCGAGTCGTAAAGCAGATAACCGCCGGGAGATATTTCCGCGACGTCGTCGATATAGGTCTGCGCGTTCATGGCAATCATCATGTCGACGTTGCCCGAACGCGAGAGGTAACCCTGCTTGCTTATGCGGATTTCATACCACGTTGGCAGACCCTGAATATTCGAAGGAAAGAAATTCTTGCCAACGACGGGGATGCCCATTCTGAAAATCGACTTCATCAACATGCCGTTGGCGCTGGCAGAGCCCGTGCCGTTGACGTTGGCGATCTTTACTACAAAATCATTTACCTGATCAGACATACCCCTACCCTGCCTTGCGTTCTTCAGTCGACTTCGCCTCATCAACGGCGAAAGGCACGAGAAGGCGCGACTTGCGCATGTCCCATGCGCCAGTCGGACACCGCTCCGCACACAGTCCGCAGTGCACGCAAAGATCCTCGTCTTTCACCATGACCCGCTTGGTCTGAGGTAATTCATCCGAGACGTAAAGCACCTGATCCTTGTTTTCCGCCGGCGCTGACAGTCGGCCGCGAAGGTCATCTTCCTCACCGTTCTCCGTAATCGTCAGGCACAGCACCGGACAGATGTCGATGCAGGCGTCACACTCAATGCAGAGCTTCTCGGCGAATACCGTCTGAACATCACAGTTCAGACAGCGCTCAACTTCCCTGGCCGCCTGCTCGGGATCAAACCCAAGCTCGACCTCGACGCTGATTTTCTTGAAACGTTCTGTGAGATCCACGTGCTGCATCTGTGTACGGGGCGAGCCGTCGAAATCATTGGAAAAGCTCCACTCGTGGATGCCCATCTTGGTAGAGAGCAGATTCATCCCTCGCGGCAGGCGGTCGTCAATATCTTCACCAGAACAGTGTTTGTGAATAGAGATGGCGGCCTGATGTCCATGCTCAACGGCCCAGATGATGTTCTCGGGTCCCCACGCAGCGTCGCCGCCAAAGAACACGCCCGGCACCGTCGACTGATAGTTGTTGCGGTCGACTTCAGGGGCATCCCATTTGTTGAACTCCATGTCGAGATCGCGCTCGATCCACGGGAAAGCGTTGTCCTGACCGATCGCCAGAATCACGTCATCGCACGGGATAAACTCTTCGCTGACAACCTCGCCTCGCGACAGATTACCGTCGTCGTCAATCTCGTACTCCATCTTGTCAAACTTCATGCCAATCAGTTTGCCGTTTTCGACAACAAACTCCTTGGGTGAGTGATTGACCAGAATCTCTACATTTTCTTCTTCGGCATCTTCAAGCTCCCACTCGCTGGCCTTGAACCAGCCCCGGGGCTTTCGCGCCATGACCTTGACGTCGGTGCCACCCAGACGAAGAGATGTTCGGCAGCAGTCCATCGCTGTGTTGCCCACACCGATAATAAGCACACGCTCGCCAATCGAGTCACGGTGTTCGAACGCGACGGATTCAAGCCAGTCGATGCCGATGTGAATGCGATCGGTATCGTGGCGGCCGGGCAGGTCAAGGTCTTTGCCCTTGGGTGCGCCGGTCCCGACGAATACCGCGTCAAAACCCTCGTTCAGCAGCTCTTTCATGCTGTCGATTCGAGTGTTCAGCCGAAGATCTACGCCTCGCTCGACGATGAGATTGATTTCGTCATCGAGCACCTCGGGAGGCAGCCGGAATGACGGAATGTTCGTACGCATGAGGCCACCCGGGACCGCGTGCTGTTCAAACATGACGAGATCGTAGCCAAGCGGCAAAAGATCGTTGGCGACGGTCAGCGATGCACAACCTGCGCCAACGAGCGCGACGCGTTTGCCGTTGCTTTCGCCTTTTTGCGGCAGCCTGTCGCGAATGTCATCTGACAGATCTGCGGCAACGCGTTTAAGCCGACAGATCGCAACCGGCTTTTCGTCGATGCGGCCACGCCTGCAAGCGGGTTCGCACGGGCGATCGCAAACGCGTCCAAGGATTCCAGGAAACACATTCGACTTACGATTTTCGAGGTAAGCCTCGGTAAACTGCCCTTGGGCAATCTGTCGAATGTAGTGTGGGACATCAGTATGGGCGGGGCAGCCAAACTGACAATCAACAACACGATGATAGTGCTGCGGGTCCGACGTATCGGTGGGTTTCATGGGCCCTTGTTTACTCCTCTGATACAGGCACTTACGAGCATTTACAGTCCAACGAAGTCTACTCCTCAGGGAAGCTGGTTCAAGACCGGTGAGGCACCGTGCGGTCAGCGTATCGGGGGCATCTGCGCCGGGGTTGGTGTCGCGGGAGCGAAGCTGGCCCAAAAAGCCGTGTTTAACAAGGCGATGCGCAGTTTCGAGGATGCCAGAACGCCGTCACGAGTCTGACCGACCGTTCCGGTAATTGTTTCAAAACAGGGCGGTGGTGGTTTCGGGGCCGTAATCTGACCGTGGATATGGCGGAACCGGGCTCAGGTCAGAGCCGAAGAACAGGCCTCAGGCCGCGCAGGAACGCACCGCGTCAGCAACGTACAGCGCGTCCTGCTCGCTCATGCCGTGGTGCACGGGTAGCGCGAGAACCGAGCGACCGTGGGACTCGGTGACGGGCAGTGACTGCTCGCCGTAACGATCAATGAACACGGGCTGCTGGTGAAGGCCGCGCGGGTAGTGCACGCCGCTTGAAACGCCTCGCGCCGACAGCGCCTCGATCAGCTGATCGCGATCAAGACCGTACCGTTCTTTGTCGACAAGAACGCAATATTGATGCCATGCGTGTGAGACGGAGTCATTGGCCGCAGGGATGGTGATACCCGCTATATCGGCCATTTTTTCGTTAAGGATTCCGGCGTTGCGTCGGCGAACTGAAATCATCTGATCCAGCCGGCTGAGCTGTTTACGGCCGATCGCCGCTTCAACGTCTGTCATGCGGTAGTTCAGGCCGAACCGGGTGTGCATGTAACGACCCGTGTCGCCGTGAGCTCGCAGCAGTCTCAACTGTTCGTCCATTGCAGGATCATCGGTACAGACCATGCCGCCTTCGCCGACAAACATGTTTTTTGACGGGTAAAACGAATAGCAGACAAAGTCACCAAAGGAGCCCACGTCGGCTTCCCGCCAGGTCGCGCCATGGGCCTGGGCCGAATCCCAGACGATCTTGAGATCGTGCTTTTTCGCCAGTGCCTGAACGGCTTCGATATTGCACGCATTGCCATACAGATGAACCGGCGAGATGGCGCGCGTCTTTTCCGTGATGCGACTCTCGGCATCCTTCAGATCAAGCAGAAAGCTCTTGGGGTCAACATCACAAAAGATCGGCTTGCCGCCAGCCGCTACAACCGAGGTTGCGGTGGCGATAAACGTGAATGACGGGACCAGCACCTCGTCGCCAGGCTCAAGAAAAGTCATATAGGCCAAATGCAACGCGGCCGTTCCGCTCGAATTGCACACCGCGTGCCGCGCACCCACTTTCGCCGCGAATTCATTCTCGAACGACTCGCACTCTTTGCCCTGGCGCAAGGCGCCTGAACGCATTACCGCGACGGCGGCGTCGATTTCATCGTCGGAGAGTTTGATGCTGGCAATGCCAACCTGACGTTCGGATTCGCTCATGGGGCCTCGTGCGGATATCGCAACTGCAATACTGGACCTTACGGATCACCATCGATCCGGGATCAGGACTGCGGCGAAATATACACCGATGACGTTAAGCGATACTGAAATGAAAACGTAAAAACGGCCGTCGAATGACGGCCGTCAGTCTTCTGGTTCTGCGTGATTCGCCTTGATCAGGAGCGGCAGAGTGACGGCAGATACTTGTTCGGGATGCCGCCAAGAACATCGCAGCGCCACTGAACGGTGCCTTCACTCGATATATCTGGCGTAAAAGTCAAAACCCGGTTATCAACCTGCAGTGGCTCGATGTTGTGCAGCATCAGGTAGAGCTGGCCCTCGACTGCGGTGTTGAGCGCAAGAAACTTCACGTAGTCGGTTTCATAGCTGTAGTAGTTCGGGTTCAGGCCGGCTCGGGACATTGAATTCGGCCAGTCACCACCATCCATATAGTGTGCGGTCATCATGTTCTTGGCCGCGCCGAGAACGTTGATTGCCTCGGTGACTTTGGTGCGCACAAGATAGGTCTGGTACGCCGGAATGGCGATCGCGGCGAGGATGCCAATGATCGCAGTCACGATCATCAGTTCAATCAAAGTAAAACCACCGGTGCGTTTTTTCACGGCTCTTATTCCGAGTGCTGTCCTGACCGCAGGTATGCGCGGCGTCGGCTGTTACGTTCCACTGTAGACACAGCCGCGCGCGACTGACGGCCGCTGGCGTATACGAATACGGATACCGATAAACAACCGAGCCCTGAGCGGGCGCCTGACGTGGATTCACTGGGAGAAAGCCTCGGCAAAGCGCGCTCGCCGTGTTGGCGAACTCGGCCGCGGTGACGGGCAAACGCAAACGGCGCAGGTTTCATGTCGAAACCTGCGCCGTATGGTATTGGCCGAAGCTTTGCGAACGAACTAGAGGTTGTTGTAGTTCTGAATGAAGTTTTGAACGCCTGAATAAATCGGCGTCTGCTCACCGTTGGAGGTGTAGACGCCCCACGGCTGAACAGGCTCATCGATGCCGTACAGGTTGAACCATATGAGTTCGCCGGAACCCGGAATGCCGCGCCACCAGCTGGCGAACTGGTTCATGACACTGGTGTAGCTGCCGCTGTTCCAGTAATTCTCAACCGCATTCCACACCTGCGCATGCTGGGCGTTACCGGCATCATGGCCGATAAAGTTCATGTGCGAACCACCCTCGTACAGATGCCAGGTATCCGTGTACTGGCGCGTTAGATCCATCAGCCTGTTGATGTTGCCCTGCAGATTTGTCAGGTCGTCCCGGTGTTTTGCATCAACCGCCGTGAGACCACCCGCGAGGACATTGTTGTAGAGCTCTGAACCGGGCTGAATTGGCCCGCCCAGGTAGAACGTGCCGCCAACGCTGTCGATTCGCTTGGCAAACGATGTGCCGTCGGGTCGCACAAAACGCTTGGTCATGCCGTCAGGCCATGCGATCTGCAATGCCAGCGTCAGATCGACGTCCTTCTTGCGTCCCTCGGCTCTGAACGCCTTACGCCAGACGCCGCCGGTATCCCACATCCGTTGGCCATAGTTGTGGTGCATGATGTCCCAGTTGGCTCGGTTGGGGTCCGGATAGGGTCCGTTGTCCCATACCCATACCGTCTGAAAATAGTAGCCCGGCGCGGTATTCCAGATTTCGTTGCCGTACTCGCGAATCACATTGCCGCGAAGTTTTTTTGCGAAGTAACTCGCCTGCTTTTCCAGATACAGATCCCCCGCCTTCCAGGCATCCCACGACTTGACGTGGTCAGAGTGATAGACGTTGACGCCCAGGTGATTGGCAATCCAGACCTCCCATTCGTACGGGATGCCGTCCCCTCCCGGTGTGTTCCAGGTGGGATGACTCGGCTTGGTTCGATCGGCTTTACGACCGGAGAAGTCAATCGAGTTGATGTTGTCGCCAAGCATGTAGCGGATGCGACAGAACGGCTTCATCTGCTCTTTGGCCTGGGGATGCAGCAGCGGGAACGACAGATCGGACGCATATCGGTCGTTTCTGAAAATGTACTTCATGTTCGACGCCTTCATCGCCTGAGCGTATTTGCGCGCCATTTTCTTCGGAACGAGGTGCCATCGATTCAACGATTCTGCGGGAAGGTTGCCGGCAAAAATCTTGAACACGTTGGTGTCCGGACCCAGATTGAATTCATATCCGCGCAGTCCCGCGCGTTTCACCGTACCCACGTACTCGGCGCCCTGGATGATCCAGTCACCCCACTGGGGTTCGTTAGCCCATACGCCGGTCTGGGCATACGGCAACAACACCCAGGGATTGAGCTTGTCGAGATCGTGGTCAGGACCTTCGGCGATCAGAAAGTTGACGTTCTGGTTACCGATGGGCCACTTGTGTTTGTCGGTCTCAGACACGGTGTTGAAATCGTCTAGCACCGGGCCACGGGCTTCCTTGAACGCATCGGCCGCGAGCGCCCCGCCGTCCCAGGAATACGAAAAACCGTCGTTTATACCGAGGCAGTTCTCGTTGTAGTTGGGCATGGCAGGATAGCCGCTCGGGCCCTGGGCATTTGCCGGCATCTGGCCGAGAACCACCAGCGCGAACGCCAGTCCCAACCGAGCTGCCGTTTTCAGATTCAGGTATGTGGTCATGATCGTCCTTACATGTAGTGCGGTTCGCGCAGATCCAGCGCAGCATCATCGGCGGCGATTCAGCGTGACTTCCTGACAGAAAGTCCAATCGCCAGCGGATCCCGCATCATGTTGCCAGAGGCGGTTCGGGGGTATTACTTAGTTCACAGATCTCACGAGACAATTGAAACACGACGTTGCAAAACAGCGAACAGTCTCATGCAGGCAACACCTTCCGACACGGCATCCGAGAAATTGGTAATCGGACAGTTCGGTGTGAAGCAGACATCAGCACGTAAGCTCAATTTCGGTAGTGCTGACATCAGTCAACAGGCAGGCATCAACATAAGGAAGACTTCGAAAATATTGCCTGTGCCGCGGTGATCCAACTCAAGAAGAATCACTCTGTCACGGGCGACCCTGAAGACGGAATCGTTGAGGCACAACGAGTACTCGAACATGTCGCGATGACGGTCAATGCAATCTGAAATAATCCGCGACGTTCAGGAATTACCTGCACCTGCAGTGTGTTGTCCTTAGCGACACATAGCTGACACTTTATTCCGGACACATGGTTTACACATCATTGA
>CALHMG010000372.1 GCA_938034705.1 uncultured Gammaproteobacteria bacterium | reverse complement strand
CTTGCCGAGTACTCGCGCCATGGCGCTGGTCGGCTACCACGTACTCGGCCCGATGGTGATCTGCTACGCGATCTGGACCACGCTGGTGGGCAAACTCCCTACAACGATCGCTGCACTGTCCGCATTGAGCGCGCCCATCGTTGGCGTGATCAGTTCCGTGCTCATCATCGGCGAGGCCCTGACGGCGCACAAAATCGCCGCGCTCGTGCTGATCGTTTCGTCAGTGGCGCTGACGTTCGGCACTCACTCCGCCAGAACACCCAGAACATGAATCCGGACTTCAGTTTTTAGACGCCGCATCCGCGCTGAGGATTTCGGCCACCCGCTCCTGCAGCAAAGGTCCACGCTCGTCGAAGAATTCCCGCACGCGGGTCACGTAAGCCTCGTTTTCGGTAACGGGGATATTAACGTCATAGACGTCGGCAACTTCGACCATCGCCTCCTGATCCATTGAATGAAAGACTTCGATCACCTGGTCCGCCGCAGGTCGCGATACTCCGAGCGCCTCGAAAGCGGACCTGCCCATTCGAAGTGAACTGTCGTAGGTCTCACGAATGATGTCGCGACAACCGAGCGCCCAGAGCTTGTAGACATGATCACGGTCAACGGCGCGGGCAATCACATGAACATGAGGATGGTTGCGCACGGTGTAGTCAACAAGCTGGTCGATCTGGTCTTTTGAATCGATCGCGATGATCAAGACCCTCGCTTTGTCGATTCCGGCGGAGTGCAAAAGATCCGGACGCGTGGCGTCGCCAAAATATCCGTGCATACCGAATTTGCGCGCAATCTGCAGCTGTCGAGAGCTGAAATCGACTACGGTGCAACGATACCCGGCACTTTGAAGCAAACGATCGATGATGCCGCCAACTCTCCCACGACCCGCAAGAATAATGTGGTTCGACTCATCGATTTCGTCAGCGTCCTGCTCCTGACCTTCGGCTGCCAGTCTTGCAATGACGCGATCGTAGAAGATGAACAGAAGCGGCGTCAGCAACATTGACAGCGCAACAACCAGCAGCACCAGATCAGCGATGGACTGGGAAAGCACGCTGTTGGCAAGAGACAGCGACACCAGAACAAAACCGAACTCCCCGGCCTGAGCCAGCGACAGCGCAAACAACCAGCGGGCCGGTGGTCGAATTCTGAAGATCAGCGCCAGCACAACCAGGACTGCGATCTTGAGAACGACCAGCCCCAGAGTCAGACCCAGCACCGGTAGCGGATTCGCGATGAGAACATCGAAGTTGACGCTCGCGCCGACGGTCATGAAGAACAGGCCGAGCAAAAGCCCCTTGAACGGCTCGATGTCCGACTCAAGTTCGTGGCGATATTCACTGTTAGCCAATACGACACCGGCGAGAAAAGTGCCGAGCGCCGGAGACAGACCTACCAGAGTCATCAGGAGCGCGATTCCGATTACCAGCAATAACGCAGCGGCAGTAAAGAGCTCGCGCAGGTTGGCCATGGCAATGTAGTGAAACACCGGGCGAGTAAGATAGGTGCCGCCAAGAACGACCGCCGCCACGGCGACCGCAGTAACCAGCGCTTTCTGCCACGCATCTAGACCGCCGACCAGACTCAAGCCGTGGTCCTCATGCGTCGCGCCTTGACCCGCTACGTCGGCGAACTCCGGAATTGCGAGTAGCGGCAGGAGTGCGAGAATCGGAATCACGCAGACGTCCTGAGAAAGCAACACCGAAAAGCTCGCCTGTCCGCCATCGCTTCTGAGCAATGACTTTTCGTTCAGGGTCTGCAGAACAATCGCAGTCGACGACAGCGCAAGGATCAAGCCGATAGCGGTCGCGGTACGCCAGGAAATTTCCTGTGTCGATCCAATCAGCATCACAGCGCCCGCGATGACGGCAGCGGTTAACAGAACCTGTCCTCCACCGAGACCGACAAGACGACCGCGCATCGCCCAGAGCAACTTTGGCTCGAGCTCGAGGCCAACCAGAAACAGCATCATCACGACACCAAATTCAGCAAAATGCTGGATGGCGATGACGTCAACCGACATCAACGCCAATACCGGACTGATCGCAATCCCCGCGATGAGATACCCGAGCACCGAGCCGAGCCCGGAGCGAGACGCCAGCGGGACGGCGATCACGCCGGCGCAGAGAAAGATGAAGGCGAGCAGCAGGAAATTGGACATCCAGAGGTTCCGTATATCAGGCACCGAGTCTGTCGACGGGACAGACGCCGGCGACCGATGGTGACTGCCGCTATTGACGACCCGGCCGCTGGGTTCGGTTATAGCAAATCGACCGCTGCCGAGCGCCCGGAAAATTGAGCACCGGCAGCGCCCAGGCCCATCATGGAAGCCCCCACCGGCTCGTTGAACCGACCCCTCGGTTCAGTCGCCTGGGTCAATAGTGAACCTGAGTGCTGTGTTTCAGGTCCAAAGCGCCGGTTGACGACTTCAAATGGTGCAGTTGAAACCGCACGTAAGTTCCCGGTCCATTTGGATTAACCATGACCACCCAACACCCTGTATTGCGAGACAACTGGGGGGATTCGGGGTTGAGATCGGTACCTTTATCAGCTTATGGTCGCCGATAGTGTCAAGTGCCCCGGAGCCCGCGGTGAATCAAACTCCTCTTAACGTCCCTGAATATTTTGCTTGTGCGCGACGCATCGCCCTGCTCGCGCTGTGGATGTTGGTTTTTGGTGTGGCGATAGCCTCGATTTCGCCCCAGGTATTGGCCCAGAACGGCGGCAGTGAAGGCGCAGAAAACGGCGGCAGCGGCGGCGAATCCGGGGGCGGTGGAGAAAGCGAAGGCGCCGCATCCGGGGACTCAGACGCCGAGGTTCCGGCAGGGTCGACCGACGACAGCGCGGACGCAAACTCCGACAGCTCGAACGACGCCTCATCAGACGCGTCTTCAGACAATTCAGCCGAGTCCACCGATGGCAGCAGCGATGCCGGTGACGGCAGCACGGGGACCGACGGCGAATCTGAAAACTCATCATCAGAGGCGGAAAGCGGCGACAACGCAGAGTCTTCTGACTCAGCCGACGCAGGCGGCGACTCCAGTGGCGACGGATCAAGCGGCGAATCGGCGAATGGTGACGGTGGCGATACGGGTGGCGACGCCGAAGGCGAAAGCTCTGCCGGCTCCGGCGAATCCGAGGCCGAAGGGGAAAGTGAAGCCGAGGGTGAAAGCGAGAACGAGAGTGAAAGCGAAGGCGAAAACGGTGGCGACGCCGGCAACGGCGGCGCTGAAGGCAGTGGCGAATCCGAACATGGTGGCGACCTTGCATCCGAGCTCTCGGAACTCGGCCGGGACAACCCCAACGCGCGCGACGCGGTCAGCGATGCCATCGAACTGAGCCAGGCTCTCGTTTTCGAACGCCTGCGCTTCATCGGCGTAGACCCTGAGAGCATTGGAATTAACGATTTCAGGGCCGTGCGATTCGAGAGCTTTGATCCGAACACGGTCGAAACCGAGTTCGTCGTCAACTGCCCCTGCTCGACTAACGGCGCAGGTGGCTTTTGCAGCACGTACGACACCGTTGACGAATGTGTTTACACAAGCAGTGACAGTCTGTCCGACACTGAGTACGTGAAACGACTGCTGGTACCCACAAAAACCGTCGTAACGCAGATGCATGAATTGCTCATCCTGCGCGGCATGCCCTCACCGGCGACTGTGGAACTTTCCGCCAACTACTTCTCTGCCGAAGAGACCCGTCAGATTCTGATCTCCTCACTGAGCAATTTGATCCTGACGCAACCGTCCGGCTATGGAACGGGCACAAAACTCAAATCGCACTAGTCGATCGCGAGTAGTCCGGCCAGTCATTCAGGATCCGAGCAGTTGAATCGCCTCAAGGACGACGTTCAAGACTGGCTTGATTCATTCGAGCATGCTCTGGGTCAGGACAGCCAAACGGCCCTGACCGATCTGCTATGCGAGGACCCACACTGGCGCAACATCCTCGGCATCGGATGGGACTTTCGAACGATCAGCGGCCGCGACCAGGTCTGCGGTGCGTTGATGCGATCGGCGCAGGCGGCTGATGCGAGAAACTTCGCAACAGATTGCGCCCAAATCCCGGCCCAGCATGCTGAGCGCGCCGACGAAAGCGTTGTCGAATGTGCAATTCAGTTCCAGAGCAACCGTGGAAGGTGCAAGGGTGTTGTCCGACTACGCCCGGACGGCCAGTCGGGTTTCCGAGCCTGGTCATTGATGACGGCAATCGATGAACCATCCATCACAGCTGATCGTCAATCTCCCACTGAACTGCGCGATGCGACACGCAACTGGCATGAACATCGTGCCGTTGAACGTGGCTACCGTGATCGGGACCCCGAGGTTCTGGTCGTCGGTGGCGGTCATGCCGGACTGTGTGCCGCCGTCGAACTCGGCCAGCGCAACGTGGATGCGCTTGTCATAGATGGATACGAACGCGTTGGCGACAACTGGCGCAATCGCTACAGCGCCCTGCATCTGCACAATCGCACCCCCAGCAACCACCTGCCCTATCTGCCGTTTCCGTCAACGTTTCCGCGATATATTCCCAAAGACAAAATTGCCAACTGGCTGGAAGCCTACGCAGACATCATGGAACTTAATGTCTGGACCCGGACCAGTTTGCAGCAGGCTCAGTACGACCGCGAGCAACAGTGCTGGATAGCCACGCTCGCGCAACCCGACAACTCAACACGCGTTATTCGACCCCGGCATATCGTCATGGCAACCAGCATCAGCGGTTCGCCAAAACGTGCAGAGATCCCCGGCATTCAGAACTTTAACGGACACGTCTGTCACTCTGGTGAATTTGAAAACTCGCAGCGGTGGCGAGACCAGTCGGCTGTGGTGTTTGGCACCGGCACAAGTGCTCACGATATTTCCCAGGACCTTGAACGACACGGGGCGTCGGTAACGATGATCCAGCGAAGCCCAACGCTGATTGTCAATCTCGAACCAAGCGCACAGCTCTACGACCAGGTCTACTACGACGACGGTCCTCCCCTTGCGGCGCGCGACCTGATGAACTCGTCATTCCCGCTTGCGCTGGTCAAACGGATTCAGAAAAAAATAACAGACAAGACGCGTGAACTCGATGCACCGCTACATGCGCGACTGGATAAGGCCGGCTTCCGGCTCGAGTTTGGAGAAAACGGTACCGGCTGGCCGCTGAAATATCGTACGCGTGGTGGTGGTTACTATTTCAACGCCGGCTGTTCGGAGCTTATCGCGGACGGGCGAATCAAGCTGGAACAGTTTTCGTCGGTCAGCCACGTAGAGCGCGATGGAATACGCCTGCACAACCAATCACTGATCGATGCGGACCTTATCGTGCTCGCCACCGGCTACCACAGCCAGGATCACATGCTTGAGAAGCTCTACGGCTCAGCGGTCGCCGAAAAAGTCGGAAAGGTCTGGGGCTTTGATGACGACACGCAGGAACTGAACAACATGTGGACCCGCACGCCGCAATCGGGACTTTGGTTTACCGGGGGCTCGTTCTCGCAATGCCGCATTTACTCACGCTATCTGGCGCTACAGATTGAGGCTGAACTCAACTCACACGCTTGAATTTCTCAGCTCTTGTTATCGCTGAAAGCATAGTCGCGCTCGACCAGACAGATCCGGGTCACGTATTCGCTGTACCAGCGTTCACGCCCCGCGCTTTGCGCCGTCATGTGCTCGACGTCGGCTTTCCAGAGCCGAATAGATTCAAGGTCGCGCCAGTAGGACACGGCAATCCCGATGTCGTTACGCGCCGCTTCAAACCCGAGATACCCGGGCTGCTCTTTAGCCAGCGTTTCCATGCGGGCGGCCATCTCGGCGTAGCCCTCGAGCTCATCCGTCTGCGTACTGGTGAAAATGACGGCGTAGTACGGCGGCTTGGGCGTCTGTGCGATCAGGCTCATCGGGAGTCCTCGAGGTTTTATCGTGAATACTGAACGGTCGAGGGAACGTCACGACGGCACAGCATGAGGTAATGGGATATTTCGATCACGCAAGCGAGCTGCTTCGATGTCGTTTGAGCTGATCATCAATCTTCAACCAGGACAGATGTTCTCCATGATGAAAATGCTGGGTTGGCTTGAACTGTTCGGGGTCGTCGAGAGTTGCCGCATAAAAGTGAATCTCGTGCGCAAACTGCGTCGACTCGTAGGCCATCGGCGTCCCACAGCGGGCACAGAACCATCTTGTCGCGTGATCGCTGGACGCGTAGCTGGACGGCTTGTCGCCGGTCCAGCGCCAGTCGCCATCCCTGACACCAAAAAATGCGGTAACCGGGGACGCACAGTTGCGCCGACAGCTCTCGCAGTGGCAGTAGCCAGACCACTTCACCGAATCGTACTCATATCGAACAGCGCCACATAAACAGTGTCCGTGCATCTTACGCTCCGTATTTTTTGCACCCGGTTGCATTATTCCACTTCAGGATTGGTTTGTATCGGCATCGATCGACCGTTCGAGATCTGAGGCGCGATCACGCGCGCAAGACACCGTTGCAATTGCAGGTAAGCGCTTCTCAAAACGACACCGACTAGCGACTGCGCTCGGCAATCTGTTTCGCCAGATACCGGGCATCCTCCCAGACACCCCAGATAAATGATGACCCCCTCATGGAAAGCCACGGCAGTCCAAGAAAGTAAATCCCCGGCTCGACCGAAACACCTCGCTTGTGTCGAGGCACTCCCCTGTCGTCAAGAACATCGACATCGAGCCATCCAAAATCCTGCTCATAGCCGGTCGCCCAGACTATCGTATTGACACCGGCGTCCTGCAGATCAAGTGCGAGCAAAGGATCTGTCATGCACTGCGGGTCCGGACCAATAATTCGGGCCTCGGGCTCTTCAGGCAGATCGATATTGTTCTTGGCGACGTATTCATCGGCCTCACCAAGGATCGAAAGATAGTTGGCGTCCCCCTGATTGATGTTCTGCGCGAGGTCCGGTGCAAAAGTCAGCACGCCCTGATCAAACTTCTCGGTCATGCCAACCAGCGTCATGCCGCGCTCTGCGAATCGACGGAAGTCGATGGTGTGACCGCCGTACGCACCGCTAACCGCGATTGTGACGTGAGCCGTCGAAGGATCGATGGTTTTGGCTTCCCATTTGCCAAGCACACCCAGCCACCAGACGAAGTCTTTGGATCGATAGCTTCTCGGTGGACGATCATGCGGCCCCACGGACAGATAAACGCTTCTGCCGTCGCGCAGAAGCTCATCGGCAATCTGTGATCCCGACGACCCGGCGCCCACAACCAACACGGCGCCGTCGGCAAGCTGAGCTGGGTTTTTGTAGCTGTTTGAATGAATCTGCGTAACCCCGGCCGACTCGGGGATCACAGGTGGAATAATCGGGCGCTGAAACGGTCCCGTTGCAACGACGACGTTATCTGCATCGATCACACCCTCGGAAGTCTCGACCCGAAAGGCTGTCCCTTGTTTGTGCTTGCTAACGTTAAGCACGTTAACGCCACAACGGATGGGCGCATTGATCTGCTTCGCGAACGCTTCAAAATAGTCGGCGACGTTGTCCTTGGACGGAAACCCGTCAGGATCAAAATTCGCAAACTCTTTGGTCGGGAAGCGGTCGTGCCAAGCCGGCCCGTTGGCGACCAGGGAGTCCCATCGCTCCGAACGCCATCGTTCAGCGATGCGGTGTCGCTCAAGCACAACATGCGGCAAACCGTCGTCAGACAGGTGTTCACTCATGGCGAGGCCGGCCTGGCCGCCGCCAACGACAAGCGTTTGTACCTTCTCTGTTTTCATCTACGGTCCACTTTGCACTGCCAACAATCAAATTTCGGTCACGGCCCAGTCTATTGCACTGAATTGGACGACGAAACGATACTTTTCCGATGCGCTGATTAGGCCGGAACTATCCATCGCACGCCGTCGCGCAAAGCGCACCCTGGCGAGCCTGGTGCGGTCGATCGGACCGCATCTTTACAGTGTCGTGATAATTACAGTCCGGCGGTCTATTTTTATAAAGTTCTGCCCAAAACCTGTATTCCGGGGGCGAATCCGCGCAGCGTGTCGGTTTTAAAGGCCCGGCGGCTTTTTTGTACTCACGCTTAAACGACAGTATTCACGCTCCGTCTGCATACCCAAGACGATACCCGACGGGTGCGATAAACTGACTACCCACACACCCGGCTTTTCCTGACGACAACGCTGAGGTTTTTCTCCGGAATCATGTCAAACACTGACGTCATTAATCCGCGGCGATTTCAACTCCTGCGGACCGTCATCCCCCGAACCGAGAATATTGTGTCGGTGGTCATTCTGGGCGCACTTGCGCTGCTCATCATCTGGGTGGCCACGACTCGCGACAACTACGACCCCGCGTTCCGGGATATCGCGCCCGAACTGCTGGCCAAAAGTGAGGCGGACAGGAAGCTCTACGTGCCTCCCCTGAAACGACTCGCCGACAGCACGCCCGGCACCCAGACGGCCGCTGCCGTGCCCGCACTCGGGCTCTTTCCGGGCAGCATTGTCAGTGACGGATGGGCAATCGCTTCACGGGTGCGCGAATTCGATGCCGATACGCTGTTCGAAAAAATCAATGGCGAGGCACCGAAATTTACCAAACAGGGTTTTCAGTCACTGCACTATGTCGTGTTGGCGTCAACCGCTACCGACGAGGAAATCGGCATTGAGCTGTTTGACCAGGGCGACAAAGGTGGAAGCCTTGGCATCTTCTCCGATCATCAGTCCGCGACAAGCCAGGTCGAGAACGCCAACGGCGTGACGTTCTTTCGAACATCGATTGGCGCAATCGGTCGCCGGGGGCAGTACTTCTTTCGAATTATCGGCGATGCCGACACCGAGACCGTGCAGTCCAAGGCCGTACAGATAGCCACGGCTATGCAGGCGCTGCGTGCGGACTCGGAGGAATCACCGCCCGGGCTTGCGTTACTTGCAAACGGCATGGGCGTGGACCCGCAGCGAATTTCGTTTCAGAAAGCAAACGTATTCAAGTTCGATTTCGCGAATGATTTCTGGTTCGGCAAAATTTCCGACGACTCCAACGCCCGACTGTTCGCCCATGAGGCCAAGTCACCTGATGAAGCAAGCGATCTGCAGACTCGCCTGCTCGATGATCTGGGCTTTGATCTCGAAGTTGTCACCGAAGCTGACGACCACACGATTTTGTTGCACGGTTTTTTGAAGAACTACTTCGCGCTTGGCGTGTCAGACGAGTGGGTCTTTGGCGTTGAGAACGCCGAGTCCCCTGAAGATGCCGCCGACGCGATTGCAAAATTTACCGAAATTCTGAACGGCGAAAACTGAGCAACGATGCCCAAACGAAAGCCCAACACTGACTACCGCGCAACACCGGTTCGCCGCAGGGAGCTGTTACGCACAGCCGCAGCGGCCGGCGTGGTGGCAGCCGGGGCCGGATACGCGAGCTTTGCGCCGGAGCACTGGCCGTTGTCCCTGCGTGATGACAGTGGCCTTCGCAGCATGCCCCAGCCGTCGGTATTCAGACTCCAGGATTTTCGCGTCGCGCCAAAGGCAGGCGCAGCCGCGGTTGGTCTTGGGCGAACAGGCGACGATATGACCCGCCTGCGCAAGGCGATCGACGCCGCAGGCGGCATCACCCACTACATCAAACCCAACGATGTCGTGCTGATAAAGCCTAACGTGGCGTTCGACCGATCGCCGATTATTGGCGCAACTTCCAATCCGGAAATACTGGAGCACTTGATACAGCTCATACTCGTTGACTGCCGCGCCGCTGAAGTTCGGGTCGCCGACAACCCCATTGAATCGCCCGCCGACTGCTTTGAAAAAAGCGGCATCCGTCTTGCCAGCGAGCGCGCTGGCGCCCGCATTTATCTACCGGACGGCAATGCTTTCGAAAACCTCAACACGCCCGGTGCAACGCTGATCGAGAGCTGGCCATTTTTCAAACGCCCCTTTCAGGGCGTCGACAAGGTTATTGGCATCGCACCCGTCAAAGACCACAACCTGTGTCATGCGTCCATGAGCATCAAAAACTGGTACGGCCTGCTCGGCGGGCGGCGCAACCAGTTCCATCAGGACATCCATGAAATCATCGCGGACCTGTCGATGATGATAAAGCCGACGCTCTCGATTCTGGACGGTACACACGTCCTCATGGAAAACGGACCCACCGGGGGCGATCCTTCAAACGTTAAAAACGCGGGTGTGATCATGGCCGGAACCGACGCAGTTGCCATGGACGCCTGGGCGTACGAGCACCTCCTGGAACGCAGCGGCTTGCCCGAGTATCTGGCGCGAGCGCAAAGTCGTGGAAGCGGCGACGTGAACTACAAAGACCGGATTCGGGAGATCGTGTAACCATGAACGTGATCGTCCAGCCGCCACAACCGAAAACGCCACCGCCGCCGCGGCCAACCGGCTTGAATCGATTGCTGCGCCTGACGACCGTCCGCGTGCTGTCCCAGATTGTGTTCATGGCATTGTTCATCTTTTTCTGCTGGGCAAGCTGGACGTCGCGCATCGAAGGTTTTCCGGTTTCGATGATGCTCGAAATCGATCCGCTGGTAACGCTGGCGACGGTTCTCGCGACAGGATACGTCTACAAATTCCTCGGCTGGGCGCTGGTCATAGTCATCATCACCATTATCTTTGGCCGCGTGTTCTGCAACTGGGCCTGCCCTTTCGGCACCCTGCATCAGTTCACCGGATGGCTGTTCAACGTCAAAACCAACAGCACTCGCATCCGTTCTAACCGATACGAAGGTGCCCAGTATCTGAAGTACGGCATCCTTATCGTGTTTCTGGTGATGTCATCGATGGGTGCTTTGCAGATCGGACTGCTCGACCCCATCGTGATCATGTATCGCGCTGTCACCACGGTGATCGCACCGGCAACGGATATGGCCATCGGCGAAGCAACGCGTGCGCTCGAGGGCGCTGGCGTTGAAGCCACATTTCTGGATGTGCTGAAGTTTGCACCAGGCGTTGAGCGCCGGGTGTTTGTCGGATCGTTCTGGGTCGGCTCACTGTTCATGCTGTTTGTCAGCCTGAATCTGTGGAAGCCGAGATTCTTCTGTCGCTTTCTCTGTCCGCTCGGGGCGATGCTCGGAAGCATTGCCAGGTTCAGCCTGTTTCGGATCAACCGGGACGTCAACAAGTGCACCGACTGTAATCTGTGCCTGATGCGATGCGAGGGTGCGGCGGATCCACAGTCTCAGGTCCGCACTGCCGAATGTTTTTCCTGTATGAACTGCATCGACGACTGCCCGGAAGACGCGCTGTCGTTCTCTCTCCTTAAACTTGATCGCGCTCAGGCCAAGCTTGCGCCAGATGTCTCTCGAAGAAGACTCGTATTTTCCGCACTTGCAGGCGTTTTCGCGTTTCCGATGCTGCGCAACAACGGCCTCGCCACCGACGAGAACTTCTCGCCGGCAATGATCCGCCCGCCGGGCTCAGTCGCCGAAGAAGAATTTCTTGAACGATGTATCAAATGCGATCAGTGCATTAACGCCTGCCCGACCAACGTGCTGCAACCCGCCACGCTCGAAGAAGGCGGCATTGAGGCACTGTGGACACCGGTGATGAATTTCCGAATTTCTCACTGTCAGCTCAAGTGCACGCTCTGCTCTGAAGTCTGCCCAACGGGCGCTATTCGCGAAATCTCGGCGGAAGAAAAACTCGGCGTCGGCGAACATCAGGAACAGGGCCCGGTGGTCCTCGGCACGGCTTTCATAGACACGACCCGCTGCCTTCCGTGGGCCAACAAGATCCCGTGCGTGGTCTGCGAGGAAGTCTGTCCTGTCGCACCTAAAGCAATTCAAACGTACGACGAAGAAGCCAAAGACGTGTTTGGCAACACCGTTGTGCTCAACAAACCGTTTATCGTCCCGGAACTCTGCATCGGCTGCGGCATCTGCGAGGCCGAGTGCCCGGTTCTCGATCAACGAGCGGTTTACGTCACCGCCGTCGGCGAAAGCCGATCCAAAGATCGCAGCCTGCTGCTGCAAAAGCGCAAGTCTGAATCAGCCTGACAAAACATTGATCCCTGAGACTTAAGGAAACCCCATGAAATCTCACAGCTCTGATCGAAGAAATTTCCTGAAAAAGGCAGCCGCATCGGCAGCGGCCGTGTCTGCAACCGAACTCGCGTTCATTAAGGCTGCAAACGCGCAGAGCGACATGCCACACAAAGAGCTGGGCACCACCGGCGCTTCGATTCCCATTCTTGGGCTGGGTACGTCGCAAAGTCTTGATCCGGTTTACGACAAAGTCATGCACGGGTGCTTTAAAAACGGTGTTACCGCGTTTGACACAGCCTTGTCCTACGGCAGCGGCGCTTCTCACGAAGCGATCGCCAATTTCATCGAACAGATGGGTGACCGCAAGAAGCTGTTTATCACATCGAAATCAGGGAGCAGCAGCGTCAAAGGCCTGACCCGTGGACTCGATCAGGCGCTCGACGAACTGAAGACCGATTTTGTTGATTTGTACTTCATGCACGGCATCGATGACGTCGACATGCTTGAGCCTGAGTACATCGCCATGGGCGACGCCATGCGCAAGTCAGGCAAGACGAATTTTTTCGGTTTCTCCTGCCACGGCGGCGACGTGGTCGAGGTAATGAACAAGGCGGCGAAGGTTGGCGGCATCGACGCGATTTTGTTTCGATACAACTTTCGCCGGTACGGCGACCGTGAACTCAACCTGGCAATCGACAACTGCAAAAAGGCCGGCATTGGCCTTATCGCCATGAAAACCATGGGATCGGTCCCCAAGGAACTCGAGGCGGTCGCGGATTTCCGGTCCAAAGATTTCAGTCTGGCCCAGGCCAAGCTCAAGTCGGTCTGGGCGGATGAGCGTATCGACAGCATCGTCTCCGAAATGGACAGCGTTAAGGTGGCGCGCGAAAACATCTTTGCCGCCAAGTCACAGCAACAGCTGAACGCCGGCGAATTTCAGCAGCTCAATCGCCTTGCGGCGATGACGGCCGGCTACGCGTGCAACGGATGCAAGCAGCATTGCGAGAACGCAGTGGCTGATGACACCGCAATTGCCGATCAGCTTCGGTATCTGATGTACTACGAGTGCTATGGCAAACCCGAACGGGCGCGAGAACTGTTCTCCGAACTTCCCGCGGCCAGACGAGAGTTTCGGGCGGAAGAGCTAGCGAAGGCAACTGCTGTGTGCCCACAGGGTATCGATATCGCAGCGAGACTTAGCGACGCACATAAAGCGCTCGCTTAAAAACAGTCAGGCTGGCCAAGGCAGTTCGGCGCCCGCCTGCTGCACGACCTGCGCGCTGATCTCGACGCCACGAGACAGCGCCTTATCCAGATTCGCGAGTGAGATATCCCGCAGGGAGTCGCGGTGTAGTCCGCCGTGTTCTCGCAGACCCGCGTACAGTCCCGCGCTGAATGAATCGCCGGCACCAACGGTGTCTACAACCTCAACTTCCGGGGCAGGTCTGTCAACGCGCCCGCTTTTGCAAAAACCGGTTACGCCGGCTTCGCCCTGGGTAACGACAACAATACTCGTTCGTCCCGACAGCCATCGAGATGCAGCTTCATCTGCATTGATTCCGAACCAGGCCAGATCTTCATCAGACAGCTTGATGATGTCTGTGTGTTTAAAAAGACCTTCGAGTCGCTCTTGGTGCGCTGGGACATTTTCGATGAAATCCGGGCGGATATTTGGATCGATCGCAATCGATGCTGTCGCCGACATGTTTACGGCGAATGCTTCGTACGCTGTCGCGCACGGCTCCATCACGAGACTGATTGAACCAAAATGCGCGAGCTCACAATCGGGAACCGAATCCGGGAGCTCGTCTGGCGACACCATGCGCGACGCGCTGCCTTCGTCCTCAAAACGATATTCCGCCTGGCCATTGTTGAGAGTCACATGTGCCAGCGCTGTTGGACGATCGACACGCTTCACAAAAACATCGCTGACGCCGCTTTTGTTCAGGGCGTCTACAATGGCATCGCCATGCCGGTCCGTTGATACCGGCGATACATAGGCGCTCGGCACGCCCAAGCGTGCGAGAACACGCGCAGTATTAAAAATCGATCCACCGAGAATTGCCCGCTGGCCATCGCCATCAGGGAAGAGATCGACCAGGGCTTCCCCACAACAGATAATCATCGCGCTGGTTCGACTCCGTTAAAGCTGGTCATTTGGTACGAGCAGCTGGCTTCCACAGGCGGTGAGCTTTTCATCAGGCAGCAACGAGCGCAACCAAGCGTCGGCCAAGGGCTGGATCTCATACAAAAATACGTCAAAATTATCAAAGACAACGCTCCGACGCGCAGAAAAGTATAGTTTTCAGACAAATTCGTATTGGCCGCACTGATCGCTTACGGCGCACGCTTCCGCGGATGCACCGCACCGTCAGTGCACTTATCCCCCGGAGAAGAGAATGAAGAGACTAAATAAACTCGCATTGGGGCTCGCCCTGTGCACCACGATGGCGACCTCGGCCAGTGCTGGAGAACTCACGATCGCGACCGTTAACAACGGTCATATGATCGAGATGCAGAAGTTCACACCGGAATTCGAAGCCGCCAACCCAGGAATTACCCTGAAATGGGTCACGCTCGAAGAAGGCGTTCTGCGCCAGCGCGTGACAACTGACATCTCCACCAAAGGTGGCCAGTTTGATGTCATGACTATCGGCATGTACGAAGCACCGATCTGGGGCTCACGAAAGTGGCTTGAGCCGCTCGAGTTCGGTGCAGACTACGATGT
Organism: uncultured Gammaproteobacteria bacterium; assembly: GCA_938034705.1. Taxonomy (GTDB): domain Bacteria; phylum Pseudomonadota; class Gammaproteobacteria; order Arenicellales; family CALHMG01; genus CALHMG01. The sequence continues at coordinate 18,126 of CALHMG010000372.1, read as the reverse complement.
CAACGACATCCTTCCCGCCATGCGCGGCGGTCTGAGCCACGACGGCAAGCTCTACGCAGCACCGTTCTACGGTGAGAGCTCCATGATCATGTATCGCAAGGATCTTGTTGATGCAGCGGGCATGAAGATCGAAGACAACCCAACCTGGGATCATATTGAAAAAGTAGCAGCCGCTCTGACCGACAAGGAAAAGGGCGTGTACGGCATCTGCCTTCGCGGCAAGCCAGGCTGGGGCGACAACATGGCGTTCCTGACCACCATGGCAAACAGCTTTGGCGCCCAGTGGTTCAACCAGGACTGGACTCCAGCGCTCGACAGCGACGCATGGAACAAGGCGGTTAACTTCTACGTCAACCTGCTGACCAAGTACGGACCTCCAGGATCGGAAGGTAACTCCTTCAACGAAATCCTCGCGCTGATGAACGAAGGCAAGTGCGGCATGTGGATCGACGCGACTATCGCTGCTTCATTCGTAACTGACCCAGGTCAGTCGAAGGTTGCCGACAAGATGGCATTCGCGCAGTCACCCTACTCCGCGACCAAGAAAGGTGCGAACTGGCTCTGGGCCTGGGCACTGGCAATTCCAGCAGGCACCAAGCAGGCTGGCGACGCTGCCAAATTTATCGAGTGGGCTACGTCGAAGGAATACATCGAACTGGTCGCTTCGAAGAACGGCTGGGGCAACGTCCCGACTGGTACCCGTCAGTCGACCTACGACAACCCGAAGTTTCAGGAAGCCGCGACATTTGACGAGGCAGAGCTGAAGGCTATTTTGTCAGCTAACCCTGAAGATTCCACAATGAACCCGTCGCCTTATGTCGGTGTTCAGTTTGCTGCGATTCCTGAGTTTCAGGCGATCGGCATTGCCGTGGGCCAGCAGATGACGGCCGCTCTGGCGGGCGATATTTCTGTAGAGAAAGCGCTGGAAAATGCCCAGGCTGCTGCAGATCGTGAAATGAAAAAAGGTGGTTACTACAAGTAATCCCTGACGTGTTTCGACCAGAGCGTCCCTCGCGACGCTCTGGTCGCAAGCACGATGTCTGTATCTTTGTTCACAACAGCCACGACCGCGAGTTGATTGTCGATCAAGCCCGAGATAAATGAACTCAACGCTCTCAAAGTGGCTCCAAGCGCCCAGCATTATTGTCCTGCTTCTTTGGATGCTGGTGCCGCTAAGCATGACGATTTATTTTTCAACCGTCCGCTATCACCTGCTCTACCCCGAACGCACAGGCTTTGTTGGCTGGTCCAACTACGAATTCTTTTATACTGACCCAAGCTTCTGGCCGGCGATTCTCAACACCCTGATTCTCGTGGGTTCAGTCCTGGTCATTACCGTCGTTCTGGGACTCGCGATTGCACTACTGATCAACCGATCATTTCCAGGTCGCGGAATCGTGCGCGTCCTCCTGATTTCGCCCTTTTTTATCATGCCCACGGTGAACGCCCTGCTGTGGAAGAACATGATGATGAATCCAATCTACGGCCTGTTCGCGGTCGCAGCCCAGAGCGTAGGCGCCGAGCCGATTGACTGGCTCTCCCAGTATCCCCTGCTTTCGATCATCTTTATCGTCAGCTGGCAGTGGACGCCGTTCGCGATCCTGATCTTTATGACCTCGCTACAGAGTCAGGATCAGGAACAGCTGGAAGCGGCAAGGCTCGACGGCGCTGGCGCGTGGGCCCAGTTCAGATACCTGACCCTGCCCCATCTCATGCGCCCGATCGCGATCGTGCTTATGATTCAGATGATCTTCCATTTATCGATCTTCGCCGAGATCTTTGTGACTACGGGCGGTGGTCCTGGCACCCAGTCGACCAACCTCGCGTTCCTGATTTTCAGTCAGGCACTTCAGGGCTTTGATATCGGAGTCGCATCAGCCGGTGGCGTTTTCGCCATCATTCTTGCGAACGTCGTCGCCTTCTTTCTTGTACGCCTGATCGGCAAAAATCTGACCGTCTGATGATGACCGACAGACAAAGAGAACGACTTAAGCATCGCATCGCGGCGATTTGTGCGTGGCTGGTAGCAATCCTGTTCTTTTTCCCGATCTTCTGGATGGTGCTCACCAGTTTCAAAACCGAACTGGAAGCGATCGCGGTTCCGCCAACGGTGTTCTTCGACCCGACGCTTGAGAATTTCAGGTTGATCGAGGAACGCACCGACTACTTCAGCTACGCGCTTAACTCGATCATCACAAGCGTTGGCGGCACCCTCCTTGCAATGCTGATTGCTATTCCGTCTGCCTACGCGATGGCCTTCAATCCTGGAAGATGGACCAAGGATATTCTGCTGTGGATGCTGTCAACCAAGATGCTTCCAGCGGTGGGAGTGTTGATGCCCATCTACCTGATCTGCCAGAAGTTTGGAGTTCTCGATACACGCATTGCCCTTGTCGTGATATTTGCGCTGATCAACCTCCCCATCATCATGATGATTCTGTTTAACTACTTTCGCGAGATTCCCAAAGAAATACTCGAAGCGAGTCGCATGGACGGCGCGTCTACGTTCAATGAAATCACTCAGATTGTGATGCCACTTGCGTGGGGCGGCATCGCATCGACAGCGCTTCTCTCAATCGTGCTGCTGTGGAACGAAGCATTCTGGTCGATCAACCTGACGTCTTCCGATGCCGGAACGCTGGTTGCGCTTGTCGCGAGTTTCTCAAGTCCCGAGGGCCTTTTCTGGGCAAAGCTTTCGGCCGTATCCACGCTGGCCTGCGCACCCATTGTTGTATTCGGCTGGTTCACCCAGCGCCAGCTGGTTCAGGGCCTGACGTTTGGAGCAGTAAAATGACAGCTCCCGTCACTGCGGCCGATCTAAGCGGACAAACCTGTCTGGTGACCGGCGCCAACGGCGGAATCGGCCGCGCGACAGCCGAGCACTTTGCCGCCGCCGGCGCGCGTGTACTCACGACCGATATCCAGGATGGCTTTCAGGGCGAGTGCGATACAGAACACCAGGCCTACGACCTGCTCGACTCTGACGGACTTGAGGAGTGTGTTTCGTGGATCTCCAACGCATCCCCCAACGTGCTTTTCAATAATGCCGCTCTGTTCGACATGGGCTCCATCATCGACGCTGAGCTCGACCAGTTTGATCGTCTGTTTGGACTGAACGTACGAGCGATGTACGCCGTGATGCAGGCGAGCGCACGGGCTTTGGTGAAGTCCCAAAAGCCCGGATCCATTATCAATCTCGCCAGTCAGGCGGGCCACCGGGGCGAAGCTCTGGTCGCTCACTACTGTGCAACCAAGGCAGCCGTTATCAGCTACACCCAGTCAACGGCTATGGCTCTTGCGCCGCACAAAATTCGCGTCAACGCGATTTCGCCCGGCGTTATCGACACACCAATGTGGAAAACTGTAGACGCCCTGTTTGCAACACACGAGGGCAAGAAGATCGGCCAGAAAAAGCGTGAGGTCGGTGAAGCCGTCCCGCTTGGCTACATGGGCAGGCCGTTTGAAGTGGCCCAGGTCGCCGCGTTTCTCGCCTCAAGCCAGTCTCAGTACATGACCGGTCAGACGCTGTCGGTCGACGGCGGGAACGTTCTTCGGTAGCGCCTGATGTCGATTATTCAGCCTGAAATTGAATACGTCGATCGGGCGACCCACAGTATTCGATATCTCGAACACGGATGGCCAAGCGACCTGTGTCGCTGGCACAGTCATGACGAGTATGAACTGCACCTGGTTCTGAACACTCGGGGTAAAGCGTTCGTTGGTGACTATATCGGTGAATTTCAGCATGGCTCTCTGTACCTGACCGGCCCCAACCTGCCTCATAACTGGGTTACCGACGACACAGGACAGGACGAGGTCGATATTCGCGACATGCTTGTACAGTTCAACCAGTCCAGCCTCGATCGTCTGACGATGGCGTTTCCCGAGTTCAAGGAGATTGGCGACATGTTTGAGCTGTCGCGTTCGGGCATCGAGTTCGTCGGATTTAACCCCACGTTTGCCCAGGGGCACTTTGAAGCAATTCGCGACAGCAAAGGATCCGAGCGTATCGTGGCGTTTTTGCGATTTCTGGTTCGAATCAACGAACACGTTGAAAAGCGAGCGCTCTCGGTAGCGTCAATGACCCAGCTGGACAGCGGTGGCCGCCAGGCACGAATCGCGGAAGTGGTGGACCACATCACCCGCAACTTCGCGAGCGAAATATCTCTTGAGACCGCCGCAGAAATGGCGGGCATGAGCCCAACCACGTTCTCACGAAACTTCCAGAAAACCACCGGCAACAGATTTATCGAGTTCGTCAACCGCATTCGCATCGGACAGGCCTGCTCTCTGCTCTACGCAACTGAAGATCAGGTTTCGTCGATCTGCTACAAGGTGGGCTTTCAGAACCTGGCCAACTTCAACAGACAGTTCCTTAAAATGAAAGACATGACGCCGTCGGCATACCGCGAAGTTGCGCGTAAGGAACTGATCGGCAAAGGCGCACAGCAGCAATGACTGCATTTTCGGCCGCATCGGTATTCCAGACAACTTACGACAGAACGTCGTGTGAACCCGGCATTGTCCACCTGGGCTTTGGGGCGTTTCACCGTGCACATCAGGCGGTGTATGTCGACGACTACATGAACGCCACCCGGGATCTGCGCTGGGGCATTGCCGCCGTGAATCTGCGTGACTCCGAGTCGGCGTCTTTCGAGCAGGCACAGACACCCGACGGCTATCTGCTGAAAACAACAACACCCGAAGGCGACCGTCAGTATCGGCTTGTAAGAGCGCATGTCTGTTTTTCTGACTGGTCGAGAACACCCGAAGAGGCTGAAGATTTACTCACAAAGCCATCGGTTCACGCGGTGACGATCACGGTTACAGAAAGCGGCTATTACCTGCTGGACGACGGGTCGCTGAACCTCGCTGACCCGGTTATTGCAGCCGAACTCGCTGGCGAAAAGCCTGCTTCGATCTACGGCTACCTCGCCGCTGCGCTGACCAGGCGAATGTCCTCGACCGCGGCGCCCATTACGATTTTGTGCTGTGACAACATCCGTTCAAACGGCAAAATGCTCAAGCGCAATTTTCGCCAGTATCTTGAAAACGCCGGGCGAATGGATCTTGCCAACTGGCTGGAGGACCACGCGTCGTTCCCCTGTTCGATGGTCGACCGAATAACACCCAGAACAACAGACGCGGTGCGCGAAGAGATCGAGACGCAGTTTCCAGACGCAAAACTTGATCCTGTCCACGGCGAGGCGTTTATACAGTGGGTGATCGAGGATAATTTTGCCGGACCGATACCCGATCTCGGTATCGCAGGTGTCGAGGTGGTTCCGGACGTAGATCCTTACGAAGAGGCCAAGATCCGTATTCTCAATGGCGGACATACCAGTCTTGCCTATCTTGGCGTGCTTCACGGACACAAGACTTTCGACACGGCAATGCACGACCCGGCTTTGCGTCCGCACTTCGACGGATGGCAGGACGAGGAGGTGCTTCCAGGCATCACTATTGCCCTCCCCTTCGACAAATCTGAATACCGTCGACAGGTCGCAGCTCGTTTTGAGAACAGTGCGATCGCTGACACGCTCGATAGAATCTGCATGGACGGATTTGCGAAATTTCCGCTTTTCGTCGTGCCGACCCTCGCGAGCTGTCTGAGCCAGGATATTGTGCCGAGATACGGCTATGCCAGCATCGCCAGCTGGTACATCTTCGCCCGCGAATTTGCTGCCGGGAGAACGTCAGTTGAATATCGGGAGCCGGCCTGGGATCAACTGAAACCGCTCCTCGCCAACGGCAAGCAAGAAGCGTTCGCTCGCACCACTGAACTGTGGGGGCAACTACCAACGACCTATCCAAACTTTGTCCCTGACCTCGTTAAGGCAATCAACGAACTGGAATCGAAATGGCCAGCGTAAGCATAAAGAATATCGCCAAGTCCTACGGTGACACCGAGGTGATGCGAGGTATAAACCTCGAAATCGGCGATGGCGAATTTGTCGTCTTCGTCGGTCCATCGGGATGCGGAAAATCAACTTTGTTGAGAATGATCGCGGGGCTCGAGGAAATCTCTGACGGCACGATTTCTATTGGCGAAAACGTTGTCAACGAAGTCGCTCCGTCCAAGCGGGGTGTGGCAATGGTGTTCCAGACCTATGCGCTGTATCCCCACATGACCGTGTACGACAACATGGCGTTTGGGCTCAAGCAGGCAAAAACACCACCCGCCGAAATCGAAAGTCGCGTCAACCAGGCCGCAGAGGTCCTGCACATTTCAGAACTGTTGAAGCGAACGCCACGAGCTCTGTCCGGCGGACAGCGCCAGCGCGTTGCTATCGGTCGAGCGATCGTCCGGGAACCCGAAGTGTTCCTGTTCGATGAACCACTCTCGAATCTCGACGCCGCACTGAGAGTGCAAACAAGACTGGAAATCGCCCGCCTCCATCAGCGTCTTGACGCAACCATGATCTATGTCACCCACGATCAGGTCGAGGCGATGACCCTGGCGGACAGGATCGTTGTGCTCAGGGACGGCAACGTGGAGCAAGTTGGTTCACCCGTAGAACTCTACGAAACCCCACAAAATGTGTTCGTCGCCCGGTTCATTGGCAGCCCGCAAATGAATTTTTTCTCCTCCAGCGATCTGGCCCCTGCGGCGCCGCAACTGCTGCGCGATCTTGACTCGCAAACAACGATTATCGGTGTACGTCCAGAGCATATGCAGGTCTGCAACGAAAACGACGCGCTACTTAAGGCGAAGCTTGAGCTGGTTGAGCAACTGGGCGAGTACGCCCTGGTTCACCTCGCAACAGAATCGGGCACCGAATTTATCGTCAAGACGGACCGGGCGCCCTCTGTCGGTCTGGGCGACCACCTGTGCGTGACCGCGGCCTATTCTTCGATGCATCTGTTCGAGAAGGAATCTGGCCAGAGAATTGCGTCTCCCGACGCCTGATCGGTGCCGACGTCAGAGGTTACTTTGCGGGTGAACTGAACAGGCCGACAGCAAACATCCTGCTGTCGACCTTCTCAATGCGACCTCACCTTCGGCTCTTCGCCGGAGCCCTGACTCAATCGCCTTCGCGAGCCAGCCTTACCAATTCCACCAGAGCCTCGTACGGCTGCGCGCCGGCCACACCTCGCCCGCCAGCCACAAACGTCGGAACGCCCGTGATGCCGTACTGGCGCGATTTGGCCCAATGTTCGTCGACCTGCTGCTCGAAGGTTCTGTTTTCAATGACGTCACGTGCAGCGTCTTCATCAAGGCCTGTGGACCTGGCGACATCCAGCAGCACATCGGCATCACCGATATCTCGCGCGTCGACAAAATAGGCTTTAAACAACGCGTCATGAATCGCGTCACCACCTGGCTGGGTGTCAGCCCATAAGCCGAGTTCCTGGGCGAGGCGACTGTTATACGTCATCGTTCGATTGCCGTACGGCAACCCTTCAGCTTCCATGCGGACCCGCATCTGTTCCTTCATGGCGTCTACATCCATACCGCGACCGGCAAAGAGATCCTCTAACGAGCGACCGCCCTCAGGTGTATCGGGATGCAGCGGGAAGTGAATCCATTTGATTTCGACATTGTGTTCCTGGATGAGCTTTTCAATACGCACGGTACTGTAGTAACACCAGGGTCAGACGTAGTCGGAGAAGATCTCGACCGTCAATGGTTCAGCGGCTGGTTGATTCATAAATTTGGAAAGTCCTGGTTGACTGTGTTTTTGGAATGTTGCTCATTGACGGATGACCAGTCTTACGCTCGACTCAGCACAACGTCAAATGCGACATGCAGATAGTCTTCGCTCACCTGACCGGACAACGCGTATCCAGACGATGGGAAAGTGCTTGCGAGTCTGCGTTCATAGGTCATCACGAGATCGCTTCTGACACCAAACACGGTGTCCTCATCAAGATAAGGGTCATCATCCGGGAATACTTCTGTCACCAGAGGTCGATAACCGTCGGCTTCGACGATGTAGTGAAGGTGCGACGGACGCCACGGGTGACGCCCGGTTGCGTTGAGTATTTCCCCGACAGGCCCATCAGTGGGCACGGTGTAGCTGACCGGTCGAGTGGTTGTGAAGGAATACTGGCCGTCCACGTCGGTGGTGAACAGCGCATGAAAGTTATATCGGTCCTGCTCTTCGTCCTGGGATGAATAAAGCCCGTTGGGCGCGGTTTGCCAGATATCGATGGTCGCACCACCGATCGGGTTTTGATCGGGATCAAGTATGCGTCCTTCGACGAGCACGAGGTCGCCCCCGGAATCACCCCGCAAATCCGCACCCATTTCGTGCGGCGGCGAACCTGAGATATGAAAGGGACCGAGAACGCTGGAACTCGTGCCGTCTTCAGAGGAGTTGATGATGTCTATCAACGAAGACAGCCCGAGAACATCTGAAAGAAGCACAAACTCGTTGCGTTCATCCGTCGTGATTTTCCCCGTCCACTGAAGAAACTTGAGACCTGTCTGCCACTCTTCATGGGTGAGCTCGGTCTCCTTGGCAAATTCGTGCAGGTGTTTCGCAAGAGACGTCATCACCTCACGCAGTCGAGGATCCGTGTCCTTGCCGAAATAACTCAGAAACGTCTCGGTTATGTTGTTTTCATCGACCGATCGCATGACACCATCTCCAAAGGATTCGTTTAGACAATTTTTGCAACACAGGTTATCCAGGCCTCGACGGTCTAGAGAATTCCAATACTGAGTTGTGGAAACCGAATGAGCAGAATCAAGACCAGCAGCATGATTGCCGCGAACGGCAAAGCTCCAAGAAACACGTCTTTGAGCGCGATCCTGTCGTCGTTCAGTGTTGCCTTGATGACAAAGCAGCTGATACCCAACGGTGGCGTCAGCAGGCCGATCTCGGCACCGACTACGGTGATGATGCCAAACCAGACCAGGCTCAATCCCATTGGTTCGAGCAAAGGCAGAAACAGAGGCACAACAATGAGAATGATGGATGCGGTATCGAGCAGCGTCCCGAGAAACAGCATCATCACCACATAGATCACCATGATCCAGAAAAACTCGAGCTGATTTTGCGCAATGATGTCCGCCAGCTGATTCGGCAAACCTGCCATACCCAGCATTCGGCTGTAGATCGACGCGGCGGTGATCAGAAACAAAATCGCCGCAGTAATGTGCCCGGTTTCAATCAACGCCTCCCAGAAGCCCGACCAGCTTAGTCTTCGTCGAACCAGAGCGAGCAGTAACGCAATCGCCGAGCCGGCGGCGCCGGCCTCCACAGGCGTAAACCAGCCGAGATAGATGCCACCCAGCACCAGAGCGATTAATGCAACGATCGGTAGTGTTTTGTTCAGCACTTCGGAGGTGGACATGGGTTCCGCGTCTTCCTGCTGGCGTCCACCGATAAACCCCGGCGTAAACTTGCCCATAAATGCAATCGCGGAAATGTATGCCACAGCCAGCAGTATCCCGGGCACGATTCCGGCGAGAAACATGTCACCAACCGACTGCTCGGCGATAAACGAATAAATGATCAGCATTGCGGACGGCGGGATGATCATACCCAGCACTGACGAACCGGCGACAACCCCAACCGCGAACCGGGGGTTATAGTCATAGCGCAACATCTGGGGCACTGAGACTTTTGAAAATACGGAAGCCGAGGCAATCGACGACCCGGTGACCGCGGCAAAGACCGCATTGGCACCCACGGTAGCCATACCGATACCGCCCGTCACGCGCCTGAACGCTGCATTCATCACGTCATAGATGTCACTGCCGAGTCCCGACTTCGACACGATCAGACCCATGAACGTAAACAACGGCACCGTCGCAAACGCATACTCCATGACGCTATCGCTAACGGCCACCTTGAGCAGGTTCATCGCGAGATCAAAGTTATCCCGCATCAGCCAGATAGAAACAAACGACACGACGCCAAGCGCAATCGGGATGTACACCCCGATATAGATCATAATGACTATGGCGGTAACAGACAGCAGCCCGATTTCAACCGGGCTCATGACACGTGACCGTCCGCTTTTTCGGTCGATGCCTTGGCTGTCACACCAGCATCTTCGAAGAGGATGCGCAGCGCAAACAATATGGCGCTGAGTACGGCACTGATAAAAATGACGAGTTTGATCGGCCACCATGGTGCGGTGAACACACCCGGGATTCCAAAGTAGTCCCGGGTTTCGAGCATATCGACAAACTCTGGCCAGATACTGAAGGCTATCGCCACCATGAAAAGACTGGCGATAAAATCTATGACCTGCCCCAGGCGCCTGGCAAGCAGAGGCCAGCGTTTTCGCGCGATCAACAGGAACCCGTCTGACCGGGTGAGCCGATTTGCCCGAACTACGTCGGGCAGCTGCAGAAAAACAATCAGCACCATCGAAAACTGAACGATTTCGATAGTTCCCATGATCGGCGCGTTGAAAACGGTCCGCGATACGATGTCCATCGCTACGACCCCGATCAACGCAAGAACGCACAGCGTACCAAGGGCATTGGCACACTGTGCGACGATGTTGGAACACCGGCTGAATGTCCTGAACAGACGCATTATCCGACTACAACAGTAGCCAGTTCAGCTCGCCGTGCTCAGAGTCCGGCCGTCCAGTCTCGTACCGGCGTAAACCCGGCTGTTTTCAGCTTGTTGATGTACGCCTTGAGCATTTCAGTTCCGGGCTCGCCCTTCGCGTCAAGGTTTTTGGCCCAGTCAGCGGCGATGTCGGGCATCGCTGTTGCCCATGCGGCGCGAGCGTCGGCACTGACATCTACAACCGTACCGCCAGCCTTCACGTACGCGTCGCGGCTTGCCGCTGCACGCTCCATGGCGATTGCGGCCACATGATCTCGCCACGCAAGCGCAACGTCATTCAGTACACCCTTGACCTCGTCCGGCAGCTTCTTCCAGAAGTCCGCATTGACGGTAACCGTCTTGGAGTTCACAGCGCCAAGATCGACCTTGAGCATATGCGGTGCGACTTCAGCAATCTTGAAAGTCTTGGCCGCTTCCGGCCAAAGCATGGCCTGATCGACCAGCCCGGTCTGAAGCATGTTGTAAAAATCCGTCAGCCCCCCTCTCACACCCGCGGCATCCTTGATGCCTTCGAGATAGCGAAGGTTCATACCGGCTCCGGCAACCTTGCTTCCCTGCATGTCGGCAGGTGATGCGATCGGTTCTTTGCTGAAAACCTGGTAGGTGTCCAGCACCACTCCGGTTGCCAGGTAAACCTGATTCTGCTTTTCGAACTCCTTCTGCATCGTCGGGAATTCTTTTGCGATCTCGTCAACGGCTTTCGCCACCGCACGTGAATCCGCAGCGATAAACGGCGTTACCGCCGATATAGACTGACTCGGCAACTTTGAAGAATGAAAAATCGTGGTGACAATACCAATGTCTCCAAGGCCAAGCTTGATGCCTTCAAGGACACCTTTCGGCTTAACGATCGATCCGCCATAGCTTTCCTGCCATTCGATCTCATAGTTACCTTTCGCTGCCAGGCGCTTGTTTACTTCTGGAATGAAGAATCCGGAGAACTCCTTCACCCACATCGCCTTCGCGGGATAACCGTCAATGGCGACGACCTTGATTTTTTCTGCGGCCCAAACCGGGCTCGTTGCACTGATCGCCAGAACAAAGGCCAGAAATGGCTGAATTACTTTTTTCACTTTTGTTCTCCTCGTTTTGCGGGTACTTAGAATAATTATGTCGCGGGGTGCCACGTCTCATCAAGACGTGTTCCTGCTTGCTTGAACAACTTGGACAACGGACAGAATTTGGCAACTTCTGCAGCAACAGCATTGACCTGTTCCTGATTGGCAGTGCCACCCGTCTGAACATCCAGGCGTATTGCGGTAAAGGGTACGTCTATCTCTTCTGCCAGCGTTACGCCACGCCGATCAAAGTCGCACTCGACAGTGATGGTCAGATTTCCAATATCCACGCCGAGCTTGTCAGCGCATTTGTGGCCAATGACGTTGGTGCAACCCACAAGCGCCGAAATCGCAGTATCCGTTGGCGTAGGGCCTGCGTTGGTGCCACCTCGTTCGGTTGGCTCGTCGATCGTAAAAGTCAGATCGCGAATTGCGACATCTGATCGGGAATGTGACTGACAGCTCGCCTGCGCCTTGAGTGTCACGATAGTTTTCGGCTTGATCGCCATCTCTGCTTCTACTCCTCAGGCGTATGAACACGCTGTATCAAATGGAAATCGGGGCAGCTTCTGAAACAACGCGCTCTCGTCGGCGTAGCCGATGTTGCAGAGGAAATTGGAGCGCAAGGAAGTGCCTTTAAAAAATTCTTCGTCGACAACCTCGTTGGAGAATCCAGACATGGCACCTACGTCGAGCCCCAGAGCCCGAGCCGCAATCATCATGTACGCTCCCTGAAGCGTCGCGTTTCGGAAAGCCGTCGATTCGCAATGCTCTGTCTTACCTTCGAAGAAGTGACGACGGTCGTCATGTGGGAACAGGAACGGCAGCTCCTGCCAGAAGTCCAGATCATGGGCGATGATTACGGTGACGGGTGCGCCCATCATTTTCTTGAGGTTGGCTTCCTTAACCGACTTTGCCAGACGGGCCTTGCCCGACTCACTGGTCACAAAGACAAATCGAGCGGGACAGGTATTCATGCTGGTAGCACCGGCGGCAGTGATTGCGTAAAGCTCCCGCAGCATCGAATCCGGAACCGGTTTGTCCGTCCACGCGTAGTGAGAGCGAGCTTCACTCAAAATCACCCTGATCGAATCGTCATCGAGTCGGGGCATCTTCTTTCGCAAATCACGTACGCCCTGCTGAGCGTCCGCGATGGCCTGTTGCAGTTCATTCCCTGATAACACTGATATATCGTCTCTTCGTTGGTTTGATTTCACCCCGTCTGCCACCGATATCGAGGGCCGCTACCTCGGCCAGAGTTTTCGACGCAGACGCCCGAGACTAGCTCACACATGAAATCTACACTACTCAATAACAGGCGAAATTCACGCCATATTGACCACAGTGCGGGCTCAATGAGACTCTGCCCGACGACTGAAACAACAGCCAAATATCACGGAGAAATCAATGGTTGCGTGGACAGAATACAAGGCGGCGGCACAGGAACGCGGATCGCTCGCGCTTGAGCTGTTTGTAGTGATGACAAAGCCTGTCAAAGCCCCTGATGAAGTCAAAGCGTTGCTGCCGGCCCATCTCGAATATCAGGCGACACAGGAAGCGTCGGGCAGTCTGGTTTTTGCAGGCCCGTTGTCTGATGCATCCGGTGAACAGATGCAGGGAGAAGGAATGATCATCTACCGGGCTGAGTCTCTTGATGCGGCGCGCAAGCTCGCCGATGCCGACCCCATGCACGCCGAGGGCGCCAGGGAATATACCGTTCGCAAGTGGCTGGTCAATGAGGGAAGCCTGACACTCGATATCAAGCTTTCCGCCCAGTCGATCAAGCTCTAGCGTCACGACGTGCGGCGAAGGCCAGCGGTGCCTGCCGCCCTCTGCGGTCGGCGTGAGACTCGTGTCCCGGCATATCAAAAACAGGTTTCGTTTGGCTAACCGGAACTGAACAACACATCACCAACAGCGGTGCTTCACTCTGGCAGAACACGAACGCTAGCTGATCGCTCTGAGCACTTCAGAGGTACTCGTGACCGTTGCTACATTCTGTACCGCGTAGTTGATTGACGCGTTGTGCCAGTCTGCGTTCATTGTTGAGCACGCATCCTCCGGCATGATCACGCGGTAGCCGCGATCGGCGCCTGTTCTCGCGGTGTGCTCCACCGACATGTTAGTCCAGGCACCCGTATTGATAATCGTGTCAATACCCCGACTACGAAGCACGATTTCGAGCGTCGTACATTCCCAGGGACTCATTCTGTTTTTCGTCAGCGCAAAGTCCCCTGGCTGTTGTTCGAGTCCGCTGACGGGCGATCCGCCCCAGGTACCCGCAACCAGCGCACCCGTATCGCGAACGCCTTCAAACAGCGGTGCATTCATTGTCATGCCGGGAGCGCCGCGATCCGTGTGAAACCAGACATGAATCACCGGGATACCGGCCTTTCGGCAGGCCTGCGCCAGCTGGCGACAGTGTTCGACTGCGTTCTGCTCCTTGCAGTGCGCCGGCGCACCGGAATCCGCAAACGCACCCCCGTCCATGACAACATCGTTTTGCATGTCCTGAATTATCAGCGCGGTTCGCCCGGGGTTGATGTTGAGATCGTTGCCCGCAGACGCAACACCGTTCACCCCGGCCGCCCGCATGTGAGGCTCCAGGTTTGGGCCCACACGAACCGGCACGCTGTATAGCGAGTCAGTTGCGCACATGAATAGCGTCCGCCAGTCATCACCACCCCAGTGAAAGTTTGCGACCAGCTTGGGCACTCTGACTTTACCGATCAGTTGACCCGTCAGGTTGTAGACCCAGATACCTCCCGGCGCCGTGCACCAGAGGTGGCCCTGAGCATCCATTTTCATCCCGTCGGGAAGGCCTGCCAGATTCGGATCTTTGATGCCGGTGGCAAATATTCTGCCGTTCGAAGGTCCGTTCTGTGCATCAAAGTCATAGACCCTGATATTCGCCTGCTCGGTGTCGTTGATAAACAAACGGTCCTCGGTTGGGCAAAAACACAAACCGTTGGGCTGATTAAATGTGTAACGGTCTACAACGAGTTCAGGTTCCGTACTTCCAGGTCTTAACCGATAGACGCCTTTGAAATTGAGTTCCGCCGGACGTTCGACACCGTAATAGGCCATACGCCCGAAACTCGGATCGGTAAAGTAGATCGACCCGTCCGATGCGACTACAACATCGTTAGGGCTGTTAAGTTCGCGGCCTTCAAAGTGGGAGGCCAGCACACGACGCTCTCCGTCCGGGGAATAACTCGCCAGAGACGACGTAGCATGTTCGCAAACAATCAGATTCATCCGGGCGTCGAACGTCATGCCGTTAGCCATGTTGGTTGGCTTTAGCACTGACTCTACTCGGCCGCTTGGGTCCCAGCGTCGCCGCACGTCACCGGGCATATCCGAGAAAAACAGAAAATTTTCTGTGGGGTGCCACACCGGTCCTTCCGTGAACTCGAAACCACCTCCAATCTCGCTAACGGGTGCGTCGGTATCAATAAGCGCTTTAAAGGTTGTTTCTATCGCTTCGTGTGCCACGTCTAGTCTCCTGGGTAATCGACCAGTAAGTTGTATCAATCAGGTTTCGTTAATTCGGTAAACGGCTTGTGCAGTCCTCGCGAGCACATGCTCTTGGTCGAAGTCAGATCTGCCTTCCAGCGCCTCGCTATAGGCCTGGAACAAATCTTCGTACGACGTCCATATTTTTTCGATCGGGAAGTTGGAACCAAACAGACATCGATCCGCGCCAAACCAGTCAATAGACTGATCGGTAATCTGCTGGATGTGCGTCTTGTCGTTCTTCCGTATAAAGGTCCCGAGACCCGAAAGCTTGCAGTAGATGTTGGGCTCATCAGCAAGGCGTTTCATACCTTCACGCCAGGCACGTAACCCCTCGGGCGTTGTGTCCTCAAGCATTCCCGCATGTTGCAGAACAAACCGAACCTGCGGACACTGTCTCGCGAGCGCGACCGCATCTTTCATCTGAGAGGTAAACACCTGCAGGTCAAACGCCCAGTCGTATGTCGCCAGATGCGCAATATTTTTTACAACGCGGGGGTCCAACAAGACATCCGGACCTGATGCGAATCGATACATCGGGTTTTGGTGCCAGTGAAATTGCTGACGTACGCCTCGCATCAGCGGAAACTTAGCCAAAGCATCGAGCTGCCCGCGAACATCATCACAAACAAAGTCCGCATAGCCTACGATCGCGTGTGGCCAGCCGGATTCGGCTGCCACCTCGCTCACCCAGGCAGTTTCTTCAACAAAGTTCTCCACGGGCCAGTTGGCCTGAACATAAACAGATTGGGTCACACCCTGGGGCGACACGTCGTCGATATATTCGTCAACAAGGTAGTCGCGCATGATTGATTCGTACGCGCCAAAAATCCGCGGCTGCATGTCGCCCTGCAACCACGGCAGGTCCTCTTGCTTCCAGATATGGTGGTGGGCGTCGACAATCTGCATCACGCCGCCTTCGCAATATCCATGACTTCACGACACAGTCGCTGGACGCTTGACGCGTCGGCAAACTCATCGACAAAGGGAAGTATCGCCTGCAGGGCCTGGGTTTCGGGCACATACTCGGGGTCTGCCGCGAGCGGTGTCAGCCACACCGTGCGCCAGGCAAGTTTGGAAATTCTCTGCATCGCCCCGACCAGACGCTCGTGCTCACCACGCTCAAAACCGTCGGAAAGCACCAGCACCACTGAACCACGCGTAAATCCTGCGAACCTCGGGACACCGAGAAACGCCGTGAGGGCGTCACCGAGCCGGGTGCCGCCATCGAAGTCGGCCACAACATTGCTCGCAGCAACGAGTGCCTGCTGCTGGTTGCGCAGCCTGATCGCCCGCGAGACTCGCGTCAGGCGTGTTCCGATCGTAAAGACCTCAAGCCGATCACATACCCGTCCAAGCGTATGGGCAAACCGGAAATAGCTGTCGGTAAACTCCTTCATGGAACCCGACACGTCAATCAGTAATAGAATCTGGCGCTGACGCTGTTTCGATTTCTGCGCCGATAGCGAAAGCACCTCGCCATCACGGCTCACCGCATCTTTAAGGCTGCGCTTGAGGTCGTAACGGGTGCCGCGACTTGCCGACTTAAAACGCCTCGACCGCCTGACCGGCAATTGCGCACCTGCCCGGCGTCGAAAATGCCTCAGGGCATCGACTTCTGTCATCGCGTCAAATTCCCGCACCGACAGTACTTCCGCGGCAGTCGCATCGCCTCCGGACTCGGATGTCTCGGTCACCTCGGGCAGCTCGGACGGCACATCTCGTGACTCCTGAATCGTCAGATCGTCGTCATCATCATCGCCCGCCATCGGGATCGACAGCGTGGCGTCGTAAAAGTGCTGCTGAAACAAGGCGTCAAACGCTTCGAGCTGATCGGGCGTCGGTGCGAGTGTCGATCGCGCCGCCCGGTAAATATCGCTCATGGCACGGGGACCTAGCAGCCCAACGGACTCCACGAACAGCATGGTCTGTTCAGGCGACACCGCAAAGCCGGCGTTGCGCAACACCGTTGCAAATGTCACCAGTATCGCGCTTGCGGCGGGCAGCGTTGTGCTCATGCCAGCGCCTCTGTAAGGATGGCGTCTACCTTTGGCTCGATGTAGGCAAGATCGTCCTGATCCTTGAGCACAACCCCGATCGCTCGTTTGAACGCGATCGGCCAGTCGGCCCCCTGCTCGTTCAGCACCGTTGCCGCTTCGGCCCATTCCACAGTCTCGGCAACGCCCGGCGCCTTGGACAGCGGCTCAGCGCGCAGACGATTGACCGCGGCCACGACCGCATCAGCCGTCGACTGGGCGACAGCGCTTGCCCGCATCAGCACGATTTGCGCCTCGCGCTCGGCGTCGGGATAGTCGATCCAGTGATAGACGCAGCGTCTTCGCAGCGCCTCGTGAAGTTCTCTGACACGGTTGGACGTGAGCACGACGATCGGGGGACTGATGGCGCGAACGGCGCCCCGTTCGGGTATCGAGATCTGGAAGTCCGAAAGATATTCGAGCAGAAACGCCTCGAATTCATGATCCGAGCGATCTACTTCGTCTATCAGCAGCACCGACGAATCATGATGCTGGAGCGATTCAAGCATGGGGCGTGAAACGAGAAAATCATCGCTATAAATGTTGATGTAGTCATCGCCGGCCTGACGTATCGCCAGCATCTGCCTTGGATAATTCCACTCGTAGAGCGCTGCGCTTGCGTCTATGCCTTCATAACACTGCAGGCGAATGAGATTCCTGCCAGCAATCGAGGCGATCGCTTTTGCCGCCTCGGTCTTGCCAACGCCCGGGGCACCTTCGAGCAGCAGCGGCTTACCCAGGGCCAGCGCCAGGTAGGCGGCTGTTGCGAGACCGTCATCCGCAAGATATTGCGCAGCCCGCAGCGCTACCTCGAGTTCTTCAGGTCCGTTTATGCCGGCTACTGATCGCTTTATGGCCATGGCATCGATGCGCCTAGTTGCGCGACTGCCCCGGTCGGTTAGCTTTAGGTTGAGCACCGCCATTTGCCTTCAGCGCGCGCAATACCTTTTCGGCCGTTATCGGCAAATCGTCGACGCG
>CALHMG010000371.1 GCA_938034705.1 uncultured Gammaproteobacteria bacterium | reverse complement strand
AGCGTGAAACGTGTCGTCATCACAGGCCTAGGCATCAACTGTTCATTGGGAGTCGGTCTGGATCAGGTCGCGCATTCCCTGCATACCGGCACATCCGGCATTAATTTCTGCGAAGAATATAAAGAGCGCGGATTTCGTTCACACGTCCATGGCGACGTTGACGTCAATTTCAGCGAGATGATTGATCGAAAACAGCTGCGCTTCATGGGTGACGCGGCCGCGTACAGCTATCTCGCGATGCGTGACGCCATCGAAGATTCGGGTCTCGAGGACAGTGAGGTTTCAAATCCCCGGACGGGTCTCATCGTGGGTTCCGGCGGGGCGTCGACCGAAAATACGGTTATCGCTGCGGACACGCTGCGCGAAAAAGGCGTCCGACGAGTTGGACCCTACATGGTGACCCGAACAATGAGCAGCACCTGCTCGGCCTGTCTTGGCACGGGTTTCAAGATCAAGGGTTATTCGTACTCGATCAGTTCAGCATGCGCGACGAGCGCTCACTGCATCGGAAATGCCATGGAACTCATCCAGCTCGGTAAGCAGGATGTCGTGTTTGCAGGCGGCGGCGAAGAGCTTCACTGGTCTCAGACAGTTCTGTTTGACGCGATGGGCGCGCTGTCTTCGAAGTACAACGACACGCCTGGAATCGCATCACGCGCGTACGATGCGGCGCGAGACGGTTTCGTTATCGCAGGTGGTGGTGGAATGGTCGTCGTCGAAGAGCTTGAGCACGCGAAGGCCCGCGGCGCCAAGATCTACGCCGAACTGGTCGGTTACGGTGCTACCGGAGACGGAGCCGATATGGTCCAGCCTTCGGGGGAAGGGGCGACGCGCTGTATGCACATGGCTCTGGAAAACGTGAACGACAAGGTCGACTACATCAACGCCCACGGAACCAGCACACCCGTTGGTGACGTGAAGGAACTTGGCGCCATGCGAGCCGCATTTGGTGACGACGTGCCACCGATCAGTTCAACAAAGTCTCTCAGCGGTCATTCTCTCGGGGCTGCCGGTGTTCACGAAGGGATCTACTCTCTTATTATGATGCGCGACGATTTTATCTGCGCGTCCGCCAACGTTGATGAGCTCGACGACGAGGCGAAGGCATTTCCGATCGTTACAGAGAAGCGCGAAAATGCCGGCCTGAATCTGGTGCTTTCAAACAGCTTCGGATTCGGTGGCACCAACAGCACGCTGGTTTTCGCGCGTTACGCCGCCTGAGTCGCATCGCTTGAGTCGCACAAAGGGTCTGAACAAGGGGTGTAGTCAGGTCTCCGACCCCGACAACGTCGATCGGTCGGACTCCTGTGTGACAGATGTATTAACAGCCTCTGGATGCCTTTCGTACTGTAGTTAACTCGATGTCGGAATCACTCAGCTTTTCACGATCTCTGAATCCCGCGCGAACTTCGCCGGCGGTGGTGACGTGGCTGGTGATCTGCTGCCTGCTCGTCGTCGTCATGATCAGCGTAGGTGGCGCGACAAGGCTGACACAGTCAGGATTGTCCATGGTCGACTGGAAGCCGATCACAGGCATCATGCCGCCCATGTCTGCGTCCGAGTGGAACGTTGAATTCGACAAGTACAAGCAGTCGCCGGAATACAAGCTCGTCAACAAAGGGATGTCCCTCGCCGCGTTCAAGTCCATCTTTTATATGGAGTGGGGTCATCGAGTGCTTGGTCGACTGATTGGCCTGGTGTTTTTCCTGCCGTTCATGTTTTTTCTCATTACCCGCAGGATCAACGCGCGATGGGTGCTGCCGCTGTCGTCGATCTTTGTGCTCGGCGGTCTGCAGGGCCTGCTCGGCTGGTACATGGTTCAAAGTGGACTCGTCGACAATCCCGCAGTCAGCCAGTACAGGCTGGTGGCGCATCTGTCTCTGGCGGTGTTTCTCTACAGCTGCCTGCTGTGGGTCACGCTGTCGATGGCGCGAGGTCGAACCGTTTTTGTTCGCGATCACGCCGGCGCTCGCACGCTATTCGCGTGGTGTGTGGTGCTGCTGGTCGCGCTGATGATCGTGACCGGCGGTTTTATGGCAGGTACCAAGGCCGGACACGTGCACAACACTTTTCCACAGATCGACGGCGCGTGGTTGCCCGACAACGTTATGGCGATGCAGCCGTGGTGGGCAAACCTGTTCGAAAACGTCACGACGATTCATGTCGTGCATCGGTACCTCGCGGCATTCACGCTGGCGTTTACCGTGTTGTTCTGTCTGACCAACCTGACCCGATCTTTCACGATCGTTCTGTTGTTGCTGGTGGTGATGGGACAATTCGCGCTCGGCGTGTTTACGCTGATGTCAAAGGTCCCGGTTCATCTTGGAGTCCTGCATCAAGCTGGCGCGATCCTGCTGTTAACGGTGTCGATTCTGGCGCTGCATCGGATGAAAACCGGCGCCTGAAATCGCAGCCTCTGGGACATCATCCCATTGGACAGAAGACTTTGACACGATTTTCCCCGTGACCCCGGTTGATCGGCAATCGCTGTCTATATTGGTTTCATACGACTAATCGTCCAATTACATCGGGGTGACATCAGATGAAGAAATTCATCACCAGCGCCATGGCAGGAATTGCGCTCGCCGCTTCTGCCGGATTTGCATTCGCGGGTGATCCGCCTGGAATGCCTCATCGGGGTCTGAGCATGGATCAGGTTCGCAGTCAGTACGGCGAGCCGATCATGACCAAGCCCGCGGTCGGTACACCGCCGATTACGCGCTGGGAATATCAGGGCTACTGCGTTTATTTCGAGCATAATCTCGTCATCACCTCGGTAGCTGATTAAGTCGCCTGAGGCCGTCAGTATTATTCACGGGCCACGGTCGGTGGCTCGTTAAACATTCGTTTACAGAATCTGACCTGCAGTGACCAGTCTCGGGCGCTGCAGGTCTTTGCGCGGGTGACTGGCGCATCATGTCGTCTTCCCGGGTGACAAATTCAGCACCCGTTAACCCTGTTCTGAGATAGTCGTCCCCCTGTCACCTTCTGACCCAGACGTTACGTCTGCTTGTCATATACTCCCGCTCTCGACAGACGACCACACGATCACGGGTTACTA
This sequence comes from uncultured Gammaproteobacteria bacterium, assembly GCA_938034705.1. GTDB lineage: Bacteria > Pseudomonadota > Gammaproteobacteria > Arenicellales > CALHMG01 > CALHMG01. The sequence continues at coordinate 13,973 of CALHMG010000371.1, read as the reverse complement.
CAAGATTGCGCACATCTCATTCCATTAAACATGCCCGGCTTCAGATGGCTACAGCGGTAGCCGTCTCGCTTGCGATGTTCCTGACCGTTCTTGTTGGAACGAGGGCCGCTGCCGATGCCCAGGCGAAAACAGCGTCCCTTGAGTCAATCATGGCGGCTCTCGCGAGCGTCCAGGGGGCGGATGCGACCTTCTCTGAAACCCGAGAGTCAGCCTTTTTGACAGGCGGACTGAAAAGCAGCGGGCATGTTTTATGGCGAGCACCCGGCAGCCTCACCAAGATAACGCTGGAGCCGTTCGAAGAAACCGTCACCGTCGAAGGCGGCGAAATCAAACTTTCCAGAACCGATGATGGACGTACACGGGGATCCGTGATTTCTATTGAGGACTACCCCGAACTTCGATCTATTGTCGAAAGCGTTCGTTCGACGCTTGCCGGCAACAGCGTAGAGCTCAAGAATAATTTTTCAGTAGCGGTCAGCGGCAGTCCAGACACCTGGCAGATTGAACTCAAACCGATGACCAAAAAGCTGGCCAATTCGATTGAGTCAATTCTTATCGCCGGTGCGGGTACCAAGATCAGTCAGTTCCAGACTACAGAAGCCGGCGGTGACGTCTCTGTGATGACTCTGACGTATGACAAGATCTGGTAGTTGTGAACGGGTCCGCGCAAACGAGGACTGTAGTGCCTGACAACGTCATGCGAATAGTGATCGGGCTGGTCGTTCTGGCGAGCCTGATCGTTGTCGCAACACGTATTACCGTCACGTCCGATATGGGCGTCTTTCTTCCCAAAAATGAAAGCTCGACCGCGGCCGATGTGCTTCTCAGTCAGCTCGACAGTGGCGCCACCGCAAACGTTGTCTTTGTCCGTGTTCGCGGCGACACACCTGAAAACCTCGCTGCGCTGTCCCGGCAGCTGGTAGACGTGTGGGGCAAATCGGACGTTGTCGAACGTGCGCTGAACGGTACCCAGACACTCACTGAATCTGACATCGAATTTGTCGAAAAATATCGCTATCTGCTTGCGGATATTGATGCGACGACGTTCTCCGCTGACTCGCTGAGTACGGATTTACGCGAGCGTGTTCGGGGTCTGTCGGGCGCGATGGCGGCACTTGAAAAACGTTTTCTGCGTCAGGACCCCACCGGCGAAGTGCTCGGCCAGCTCCAGCGATGGCAGGCGAAGCGTGCCAGCAATAAAGGACCAAGAAAAATCGATGGCGTCTGGTTTTCCCAGGACGCTCAAAGCGCGATATTGGTTCTGCAAACTCGAACCAAGGGAATGGACCTTGATTCTCACGAAGCAAGCGCACGCTATCTGACGACAAGCTTCGACGAGGTATCCAAAGGTGCGGCAACACTCGACATGACGGGTGCCGGCGCTTTCGCGGTCGAGACCCGGGATGCCATTCGCGCTGATGTGCGACTGCTCACGCTGCTGGCGACACTGGTAATCGGTCTTTTCCTGATGGTGGTGTTTCGATCGCTGAGGCTGATGCTGCTGCTGTTTGTCCCGCTGGTGTGTGGCGTGGTTGTCGCAATCGCGGCGGTGCTGCTGGCCTTCGGTCAGATCCACGGCATCACGCTGGCTTTCGGAATCACGCTGACCGGAGTCGCCGTTGACTATCCGATTCACTTTTTTGCGCACCTGAACGATTCAAACGACAGTCCAACCCATCAGGTGCGTCGAATCTGGCCGACCCTGCGACTGGGCGTGGTGACGACCATAGTTGCCTACGCATTTTTGCTGCTGTCGAATTTTGAAGGGCTGCAGCAGCTTGGTCTCTTCACGATTGCCGGATTGCTGACGGCAGCGGCGGTCACTCGCTGGGTGCTGCCGTTACTGGTCCCCGGTGGGATGAAGGTTGCGCATCGTCTCAATCGACTTCACGAACTGTTCACTGCTGCCGGAACGAACGCGTCCAGGGCCCGGCTTCCTGCAATTATCTGTGTGGCCGTGGCGTCGTTGTTTTTGTTGCTGACGGAAAAACCGCTGAGGGACTTTCAGGTCGATGTGTTAAGTCCCATTCCACTTGAGCGGCGACTGGATGCGAAGTCCGTGCGACGTGATCTGAATATGTGGTCGGGCGGAAAAATGCTGGTCGCGGTAGCCGACTCGGAACAGTCGGCTCTGGAACGCACTGAATCCCTCAAGCCACAGCTCGACAAGCTCGTGTCGCAAGGCACGGTCTCCGACTACGACATGGCTTCGCAGTTTTTGCCTAGCGTGCGTACGCAACTTGAGCGGCGGGCGACCCTGCCTGAGACAGAAAAACTCGAACAGGATCTGGACGCTGCGCTGGAAGGACTTCCTTTCAAGAAGGGGGTTTTTGAACCTTTTGTCAGCGGCGTGACGCAGTCCCGCACACTGAAGCCCCTGACGCTCGCAGATCTGAGTGAGCGCAGTCTGGCGAGCCACCTGAAGCCGATGCTGTTTGAGCGTGACGGCCGGTGGATGGCGCCGATCCTGCTCCACAACGTCGTGGATGAGAAAAAAGTTGCGGCGCTGTCAGGAGATGTAACAGACGGCGAGCTGATTTATATCGGTCTGAAAGACGAGACCAGTCAGCTGATGCGCAGAGTCATCGATCGAATGGTGACACTCATCGCGATCGGAACGGTATGTATCTACATTCTGCTTGGAGTCGCATTCGGTGACTGGCGCCGGCCGTTTCGGATTCTGGTGCCGACCCTCGCTTCGGTCATTGTCGTCAGCGCGATCCTGGTTGCGAGTGGAGTCGCGATGAACCTGTTTCATCTTACGGCGCTGCTGCTCGTTCTGGGTCTCGGTCTGGACTACTCACTGTTTTTCAGCCGACTTCCAGAAAATCCTCATGAGTGGGAAACCACTTTCCGTTCACTCTGGGTCTGCTGCCTGACCACCGTTTTCGTTTTTGGACTTTTGATTGTTTCCAAGACGCCGCCACTTCACTCTGTCGGAATCACCGCGGCAATTGGCGCGAGCCTGAGTTTGATTTTTGGTGCCATCTGGTCATCGGCGTACGGTCAGGGCCAGGGCATTGCCGGACTGTTCCCCAGGAAAAACCGCTCTCTTAAAGAAAGTACATCTCAATGAAAATACTGAACCCCGGTCGAATCGTAGCCTGCGCAGCGGTCGCGTTTGCGTCACTTACCGTCAACGACAACCTGCGTGCGCAAGAGTTGCCTCTCTGGGAAGTCGGCATCGGGCCATCAGTGATTTCGTTGCCCTACTACCGAGGTGCCGCGAGCAACAATACCGTTGCCCTGCCTTTCCTGTACCCGGTGTACCGGGGTGAGCGCTTCAGGGTTGATGACAAGGGAGTGCGCGGCAAGATTTTCCATACCGATCGTGTGCGACTGGATATCAGCGCCGACGCAAACACGCCAGGAGACAGCGATGACATTGAGGGACGCGACGGCATGTCTGATCTGGATCCCACGGTTCAGGTCGGGCCTTCGCTTGAGGTAAAGCTCTGGGAAAAAGCGCAAGATCGTCAGCGCCTGACGCTTAATCTCCCTGTCCGAGGTGTGTTTGCGCTTGATTCCGGCCTCGACAGCATTGGCTATACGTTCTCACCCCATCTGACCTGGAACAGAAACGTCGAGCTTTTCTCCAGGCAGTGGCGTCTCGGGGTGTCGGGGGGATTTCAGTTTGGATCCCGCGACTACCACGACTATTACTATTCGGTGGCCCCCGAGTTCGCACGAGCGGGTCGCGCCGCGTACAGCGCCAACTCAGGATATGGCGGAACCCGATTTACGGTTTCGCTGGTCAGTCGCAACCGCAACAACTTCTTCAGCGTGTTCGCGCGTTACGATCGACTTGATAACGCGGAATTTGAAGACAGCCCGCTTAAGTTTCGCGATGATGGTCTGACCGTGGGCTTCGCCTTCGCATGGTTTCTCTGGCAATCAGACCGAACCGTCAAGGGCCACAGTTACTGAAGCCCGATCCCATCGCTGGACCGCGGCTCTGACGACGGTCGAATTCAGAATCTGCGCGACAGTCTGGATATTGTGGTTTCGGCAATATCAAAAAGTTTTTTTACCGGACTCGACATCCGTGGCTCGTAGGCGCTGTGGGGCGCGTCCGGGTGGCTGCGGTTTTCAATCGCAACTTTTGCGGCAGCGATCGCCTGCTCGCTGACTGAACCATCGTCCTGCATGGGCGGGATTTTGGATTTCCGGTCAGCCGTCGAGTCCAGCGCCCGCGAAATCCGGCGCCGATTGTCGGCATGCAGTGCCCGTGTCTCGCGCTCGCCGGCCATTGCCGTCACCGCACCGGTTGTGACGGACGCGAGGTATAACGCGGGAGCCAGCAGACTCGGTCTGGCGTCAGTCTGGTTCATGGCGTTGGTGATGAGCGTCAGCGCGCGGTCCGTATTGCCCATGGTCTGTCGTGACTGGCGCTGCGCAGACGGCGCTTGTCCGGTCAGGGCCGTTCCCGCCTGCAGACCGGCCGTGATCGTCAAAGCGGCGTGACTTTCTCGTAACGCGCGTGACGCGTCGGTCTCGTCCGAACCGCCGCTCGCCGTACCCGTCGGCCGCCCCGTGGCGCCGGTGGAAATACGCAGGGCGCGGTCAATTTCGCGCAAAATGGTGTCGCTTTGGGTGAATCGCCTGGTCATGGGGCCCAAGGCTACCGCAGCTTGGCCTCGCTGCCGCAATTATCGTCAATTTCTGTGATCCGGCCCGGATCTGCCCGCGTAAGCCACTTCAAAGGGCGCACATGTTCTGTGAGCACGCGGCGATGACATCTGAGTCCGAGTGCAGATCCGATGACCCGACACCGCCGTACGCCCGTCAAGAATCAGAAAATACCAGGAGGCTTCGCTTGTGCAAGTCCAGTCCGCAGCGTTAAATCAAACGATGAGTGAACACCGGCAAGAAGCACGTGGCAGCGTGCCGCGTTCAAACACATCGGGCCATCCGGCGCTGATGCAGGCTATCGCCGAGTCACGGGACAAGCGCGCGTTTGGTGAAATTTTTGAGTACGACGCGCCTCGACTCAAGGCGTATCTGGTCAAAAACGGCGCTCAGTTCGGAATCGTTGAAGAGCTGGTACAGGAAGTCATGCTGACCGCATGGCGCCGCGCTCCGCTGTATCGCCGCGAGCAGGGTGGTGTGAGCACCTGGCTCTATACCATCGCTCGCAATGCCTACATCGATCACCTTCGCCGCGAAAAGCAGCCGATGTTCGACGTCGACGACCCGGCGTTTGAACTCATGTCCGATGAGGACACCGAGAAGGAAATCCTGATGCGTGAAAACGCAACGGGGTTACACAACGCGCTGAAGGACCTCGCCCCCGAGCAGCTTGAGATCATCAAACTGTTTTACTTCGGACACCGCACGCACACGGAAATCGCCGCTGAACTCAAAATTCCGCTCGGCACCGTCAAATCGCGGGTCCGACTGGCTGTCGAGCACCTGCGCAAGACCATGGTCAACTTCGGCTAACGGCCGACGCTTTATCTTTCATCAACGAATACCCTAGACGACTAACCCGGGACTATTGAAGTAATGGCACACCACCACCTCGAAGAAACAACTTTGCTCGAGTACACAGCCGGCGCGCTGCCTGAGCCTGTAGCCATGCTGGCTGCGACGCATCTGGCGCTGTGCACGGACTGTCGGTCGACCCACAGCGTGCTGGAAAGCGCCGGTGGAGCGCTGCTGGAAGAGTCCCTGAGCGACTCATCGCAAGCGCTGTCGCAGTCCGAAGGTATCGACGGGATTCGCGATGCTGTGTTTGCGCAACTTGATACTCCCCAGCCGGATCCAATTGATCACTCGCGAAATTCCCCCGGCCCGGATCTTGTAATCCCGCGTCCTCTTCGCGATTACCTTGGTGGCGGGCTGGACGACGTGCAGTTCAGACGCATATCGCCGGCACTTGAGGTCGTCGACATTCTCCCGGACTACCCGGAAATTTCGACGCGGTTAATGAAGATCGCGGCAGGCAAGGCAATGCCCCGGCACAGTCACGACGGTAGTGAATACACCCTGGTTCTCGACGGTGGGTTCAGCGACGGGGACGTCTCGTTTCACCGTGGTGACGTTGCGATCGCGGATGAGCACATTGATCACACGCCTGTAGCCGAAGAGGGGACAGACTGCATCTGCCTCGCCGTCAACTTTGCACCGGTGCGGCTCACAGGTGCGCTTGGACGCCTGCTTAATCCGTTCGTAAAGTTCTGAGGCCAATCCGCCTCACGATGCAAAAAGCGCGCCTTGGGCGCGCTTTTTTGTGTCTTTACACCGGGCTGCGCATGTTCAGGGTCGTGGGCGGCTAATTTCGATTTCCTGATCAATGTCACGCGCGTAAACTCGCAGATTCAGCAACTTCAGACGAATCCATGAAGCCCGACTACCAAAGCAAAATCGGTTCCGAAGCCGAACGACTCGAGCTTCGAGATCGCCTCGCAGGAAAATTCAGAAGTTTCCTGCCCGACGAGAGCGTTCTGGTCGACGAAGAAGATTTGCGACCCTATGAATGCGACGGGCTTTCCGCCTATCGCCAGCTGCCCATGATCTGCGTGCTTCCCCACGATATCGAACAGGTGCAGTCCGTGATGCGAATCTGCTCGGAACTCGAGGTGCCCGTGGTCGCGCGCGGCGCCGGCACGGGGCTCTCGGGCGGGGCGCTGCCTCTCAACGATGGCGTGCTGCTGTCTCTTTCGCGGTTCAACCAGATTATCGAAGTCGACGAAGCCAACCGGACCGCCCGTGTGCAGCCCGGGGTGCGCAATCTCGCTATCTCCGAACACGTGTCTGATCTCGGTCTTTACTACGCACCGGATCCCTCGTCACAGATCGCGTGTTCAATTGGCGGTAACGTTGCCGAGAATTCCGGGGGCGTTCACTGTCTGAAGTACGGGCTGACGGTTCACAACATACTGAAGCTGGAGGTTGTGACGGTCGACGGCGAGCTGATCACGATCGGCAACGACACCTACGATTCCCCGGGCCTGGATCTGCTCGCTTTGATGACCGGGTCTGAAGGAATGCTCGGCGTCATCGTCGAAATTACCGTCAAGCTTTTGCCAAAACCTGAAGTCGCCAGAGTTGTCCTGGCGGCATTCGATGATGTGCAACGCGCCGGCGACGCCGTCGCCGGGATTATCGGTGCCGGCATCATCCCGGGCGGTCTCGAGATGATGGACAATCCGTCGATTCGGGCCGCCGAAGATTTTGTCAGGGCGGGCTACCCGGTTGATGCCGCAGCGATACTGCTTTGTGAACTCGACGGAACCGAAGAAGAGGTTGTCGACGACATCGAGCGCGTCAGAGGTTTGCTCCAGGGCTGCGGCGCGACGGAAGTACGCGTCGCGGCCGATGACGACGAACGCGCGAGATTCTGGTCCGGGCGCAAAGGCGCCTTTCCCGCGGTGGGTCGAATCTCACCGGACTACTACTGCATTGACGGCACCATACCGCGCCGTCACCTCGGCCACGTGCTTACACGTATCAGCGAGTTGTCTGATGAATTCGGCCTGCGAGTTGCGAACGTGTTTCACGCCGGTGACGGCAACCTGCATCCGCTGATTCTTTACGACGCCAACATCGAAGGTGAACTTGAACGAACCGAGCAGCTCGGTGGCAAAATTCTGGAAATGTGCGTCGAGGTTGGAGGTACCGTCACGGGAGAACACGGTGTCGGCATCGAAAAGATCAACGAAATGTGCATCCAGTTTACCGACGGCGCGCTGACACAGTTTCACGCAGTCAAGGCGGCGTTTGACCCTGACGGTCTTCTTAATCCGGGAAAAGCCGTGCCGACGCTGGCGCGATGTGCAGAGTTCGGTGCGATGCACGTGCACGGTGGCAACCTTCCGCATCCTGAGCTGGAGCGGTTCTGATGGTTGCCTCGGACAAGGCGGGATTCGCTGATCCGGCGATTGCTGCTCTGGCGTCTCAGGTTGTCGACGCTGCGGCATCCGGCACCGCGCTGCGTATTGTCGGTGGTGACACCAAGCGCTTTTATGGCGGAACGCTGGACGGCGAAGTTGTCAGCACGGCCGGTCTGACCGGAGTGATCAGCTACGACCCCACCGAACTTGTCGTACATGTCGGCGCCGGGACAACGCTGACAGAATTGCAGGAAACCCTGCGCAACGAAGGCCAGATGCTTGCATTCGAACCGCCGCATTTTGGAGCGGGCTCGACCGTGGGTGGCATGGTCGCGGCGGGAGTGTCCGGACCGCGTCGTCCGTTTGGCGGCTCCGTGCGTGACCATGTTCTCGGCGCGGGCCTGATTAACGGGCGCGGGGAGCATCTGGCTTTTGGTGGGCAGGTCATGAAAAACGTCGCAGGCTATGATGTCTCCAGGCTCGTCACAGGCTCGCTCGGTACGCTCGGAATCATCACTGATGTTTCGTTCAAGGTGCTGCCGCTGCCGGCCTTTGAGCAGACGCTTCGACTGGATCATATCGATGCAGGCGAAGCGATTACGCTGATGTCCGGATGGATGTCGACGGCGGCGCCGATTTCAGCGTTAGCCCATACCAGCGGATCGCTCTACGTGCGTCTGTCCGGCGCACGCAAGGCGGTACAGGCGTCGGCAAAGACGCTCGGCGGTGACGTCGTCGATGACGGTGACGTGTTCTGGACACAGCTGCGCGACCACACGCTCGATGACCTCGGCGGCGATGACGTACTCTGGCGCGTCTGCGTGTCTCCGGCGACCCCCGCGCTGGATTTCGGCGACGCGGCTCGATGCACCATCGACTGGGGTGGTGCTCAGCGCTGGGTGACCGGTTATCAGGGCGACATCGAGAGCGTTCGTGCTCTCGCGTCCGGCGCGGGTGGGCACGCGACACTGTTTCGTGGGGCGTCTGATCGCAGCACGGTATTCGCACCGCTGGCGCCGGCGGTCCTCAAGATCCAGAGCCGACTCAAAGCTGCCTTTGACCCCAAAGGTATTTTCAATCCCGGGCGACTTTACGCAGATTTCTGATGCAAACCGATCTCGCAGATTTTATTAAAGGCACCGCTGAAGGTGACAAGGCGGACGAGATACTCCGCAAGTGTGTTCACTGCGGCTTCTGCACCGCAACGTGTCCCACCTATCAACTGCTGGGTGATGAACTCGACGGCCCACGTGGGCGTATCTATCTGATGAAGCAGGTGCTCGAGGGCGAAGCGGTTACCGAGCGCACCCAGAGCCACCTTGATCGCTGCCTGACCTGCAGATCATGCGAGACGACCTGCCCCTCGGGTGTGGAGTACGGCAAGCTTCTGGAAATCGGTCGCAAGGTGGTCGACGAACGGGTGCCGCGCAAGGGTATGGACAAAGTCGCCCGCGCCGCTCTTAACCGGGTGGTTCCTGACGCCCGGCTCTTCGGTGGTTTGATGAAGGTCGGCCGGTTGGCGCGCCCGGTAATGCCGCGGATTCTGAAAGACAAAATCAGTCCCGCAAGAACTCGCGGGGTCTGGCCCGAGGCCCGTCATGACAGACGTATGGCGGTACTGGAGGGTTGCGTTCAGCCCACGCTGTCGCCGGATATCAATGCGGCTGCGGCGCGCTACCTCGACAGCGTCGGGATCAGTCTGGTCGTGGCGCCCGATGCCGGCTGTTGCGGCGCGGTAGGTCTGCACAACTCTGACCATGAAGGGGCGCTTGTCGCGGCGCGTCGTAACGTTGACGCATGGTGGCCCCTCGTTGAGTCGGGCCTCGAGGCAATCGTGATGACGGCCAGCGGCTGTGGCGTAGTCGTTGCTGATTATGGCGACCTGCTTGCTTCTGATCCCGAATACGCCGAGCGGGCAAAACGCATCAGCGACATGACTCGCGATCTGTCGTCGGTGGTGGCTGAGCATCTGCCGACGGCGCATGTGTCGACGCACACCCGTGTGGCGTTTCATCCACCGTGCACGTTGCAGCATGGCCTTAAAACAAAAGGCGTTGTGGAAAAGATCCTTCGCAGCGCCGGGTTTGAGCTGACGAATATTCGTGATTCGCATCTGTGCTGCGGCTCGGCCGGAACCTATTCGCTGCTCCAGCCGGAAATCTCCGGGCAGCTGAAAAAGCGCAAGCTCAGCGCGATACTGCAGGATTCCCCCGACGTCATTGCCAGCGCCAACATCGGCTGCCTGAGCCATCTCGAGCCGGATGCGGGCATACCCGTGCGCCACTGGATCGAACTGCTGGCCTGACCCGTCGTCGGTCCAACCCGTTCGCTGATCCCTGACGCCATGGCACGACGCTTCCTGGTTGCGGTTCGGATCTGCATAATTTCTGAGTTTTGGAGTGTGATTTGGGACACACTTTAGTAGTTTTTCCTGCCTTTAGTCGTCAGTTAGGCCAGATTGGTCTGCTCAGCGCGATTTGATTGCGATGCGTCTGGCAAAGTCACCAATGACAGCTACACTGATTTCTGTAAGGGCCTTATCTGCCCCGATCTCGCAAGAAGAGGTCGATAGAGGAACCAAATGGATTTGGATTCTGGCGGATAGTCGGCAGAGGCGATTCCCCAGGCGTAACCAGCCGCCGTCGCTGCTCCACGGAGAAGATTCAGTCGTCAGTCACCACGGTGTGACCTGCCATCTTCTTTGATAATTGCCACGTAAGCCCGAGAATTTGTGTGTTTGATCAGCGAGTTAGTCGCGATCAAATACTGAAAGACTCCTCCATCCTCCTTTGGTGGTTTGGGCGTGGCATCTCTGCCACGCCTTTTTTTTGTCCGCAATTTGTGCCCGGACTGGCGCAGGCCCGGGCGAGGGGCCGAAAATGTCAGAAATCCCCCGAAAACAGGGCACGCGCGCGGTTGTTCACTGCCTCATCATTGCGCTAGACTCCGCCTCCCGCGACCGGCTTCGACTGCAGACCCGATCGAGGCTCGAGCTGGCGCAAGCGCTTTTTGAGAAAGGCTTAAGCTTTTTACCGCTTTTCAAAGCTTTTCAAAAATGGCGCCGCCGCTACTTAAAGACCACTATCAAATCGTGTGTGCGATCCAGTATCTGTCGCAGCGCGTAATGCTGAACGAACAATATTATGAAGACCTTCTCTGCCAAGCCACATGAAGTTCGCCGCGACTGGTTCGTCGTAGACGCCGAAGACAAGATTCTCGGTCGGCTCGCAACCGAAATCGCACTGCGTCTTCGCGGCAAGCACAAGCCCGAGTTCACGCCGCATGTTGATACCGGCGACTACATCGTCGTTGTTAATGCCGAAAAGGTAGCGGTGACCGGTAACAAGGAAGAGGACAAGATGTACTACCGTCACTCTCAGCAGCCGGGCGGTCTTACAGAAATGAATCTGCGTACGATGCGCGAAAAGTATCCTGAGCGAATCGTCGAACTTGCGGTCAAGCGGATGCTTCCGCGATCACCGCTCGGACGTCAGATGATGCGCAAGCTGAAAGTCTATGCCGGACCCGAGCATGGCCACACAGCGCAGCAGCCCAAGACGCTCGAGCTGTAGGAACGGCCCGCAGGAATATGGAGCGTGCGACACGTTCCTTTAGAACAAACCCCGGAAATTAAGAACACAACATCATGGCAACAGAATCCTGGTACGGCACCGGCCGCCGCAAGTCCTCAACAGCACGCGTTTTCCTGTCCCAGGGCAGCGGTTCGATCGTCGTCAATAACAAGGCACTCGACGAGTACTTTGGACGCGAGACGGCGCGCATGGTTGTCCGTCAGCCGCTTGAGCTGACCGAAAATCTCGATCGCTTTGACATCAAGGTCACCGTAACCGGTGGCGGTGGAAGCGGACAGGCCGGCGCGATTCGCCACGGCATTACCCGGGCGTTGATGGATTACGATGAGTCCCTTCGCGGACAGCTGCGCAAGGCGGGATTCGTGACGCGTGATGCGCGTGAGGTTGAACGCAAGAAAGTTGGTCTTCACGGCGCGCGTAAACGGCCCCAGTACAGCAAGCGCTGATCGATCAACAGATCAGAATCAAAAAGCCCGGCGAATGCGCCGGGCTTTTTTTATGCGCTGACGCCTTTGCCAGACCTGCGTACCGGGTCCAGACGTCCGCGGCCGCTACACCTGCTGGACGGACATCAACGCCGGCCATCCGTCATCCGACCGACTGCGAACTCAGATGAACTATTCTTACAGGCCTACATTCACGATGAACGAACCTGCAAAGGACTGTCAGGAACGAAGATGGAACTGAACTCCCAGACCGAAACCGTGCTCCAGGCGATTCCCGCCGGAGTCTGCATCGTCGCAAGTGACGACAAAATCCACTGGGTCAACGCGCTCATGATCGACATGCTGGGCGAGGACGCTGACACGCTGGTTGGACAGAATCTTGATGATCTGCCGATTTCAAAAAGCGAGGGCGGTGCGCCTGAAGCACTGTTTTCACCGCGCGGTCGCCCCGGTATGCGCCTGCGGATAGTTACCCGTGAGCTTGATGAAGATACCCGTCTGGTTCTTGTCAGCGATGTGACCGGTCTTGCCAAGGGCGGCAACGGTCTCGACCTGCACGAGCTTTCGCGCACCGATCTCGACACGGGTCTGCTGACACCCAAAGCGATATTCCAGCAGCTCGTTTCAGAAGTTTCTCGATGCCGCCGATACAGTAACAACCTGAGCGTGATTCTTGCGAAAGTTCCTGCTGCAGACGATGACGCCATTTCCAAGGTCGCGGTAAGACTCGCGGACAACCTGCGGTGGGTAGACTTTGCCGGTCGACTGGAAAGCGATTCTTTCCTGCTGGTGCTGCCGGAGACCGAAGCTGAATCAGCGAAACAGCTGGTTGCCAAAATCAGCCCGCTGCTGGATCAGGTTCTCGACGGAGCTCACGTTCAGTGCGGCGTTGCGCAGTGGGAAATCAGCGATGACGCCATGAGCCTGGTTGATCGAACACGTGAGTTGATGTCTGCTACGACCTGACGTCGCCGTAAACTCATGTCAGAATCCGCGGTGTACTCGTGTACCGCGGATTTTTTCGTTTGAGGGTTGCGATCACGCGCCGCGAGCGTTTCGCGCGAGCCGCATCCGGGTTTCACTCACGCAGCACCCGGGCGGATAATCAAAGATCAGAGCAGAAGAGTAGACAAGGGTAGAAGACTAGAGATGATTCGCGCAGGCATCGTAGGTGGCACCGGTTACACCGGCGTCGAGCTGGTTGGGATTCTCGCCGGACATCCGGACGTGGAGCTGGTGTGCGTGACGTCGCGGGCCGAAGAGGGCGTGCGCGTCGATGCACACTTTCCGAGTCTTCGGGGTTTTTGTGATCTCACTTTCGAGGATCCGGCGAAGTCATCGCTTGGCGATTGCGACGTCGTGTTCTTTGCGACACCGAATGGCGTTGCGATGAAGCAGGTGCCGGCGCTCATCGAAGCAGGCGTCGCTGTAATCGATCTTTCAGCAGACTTTCGTATCAAGGATATTGCGCTCTGGGAGTCCGTTTACGGCATGACCCACAGCTGCCCCGACTTTGTGGCAAAGGCGGCATACGGTTTGCCCGAACTGAACCGGGCTGCAATCGCGGATGCCCGACTTGTTGCCAACCCCGGTTGCTATCCCACGACCGTGCAGCTGGGTTTTGCGCCGCTGCTGGAGAACGACGCCGTCGACGCATCAAGACTGATCGCGGATGCGAAGTCAGGTGTCAGCGGCGCGGGACGCAACGCCAACGTTGGTCTGTTGCTGTCCGAGAATGCCGAATCATTCAAGGCCTATGGCGTACCGCAGCACCGACATCAACCGGAAATACGACAGGGACTCGAACTTATGACCGGGGGTGATGTGGGCCTGACCTTCGTGCCCCATCTGGTGCCGATGATTCGCGGTATCCATTCCACGCTGTATGCAGAGCTGAAAGACCCCGACACCGATGTTCAGCAGCTGTTTGAGGATCGATTTCGCGATGAGCCATTCGTTGATGTTCTGCCGTGGCAGAGCCATCCCGAGACACGCAGCGTCCGTGGTACCAACATGTGTCGCCTCGCGTGCCATCGTCCGATGGGTGGCAATACGGTCGTTGTCCTGTCCGTCGAGGACAATCTGGTAAAGGGCGCCGC
>CALHMG010000370.1 GCA_938034705.1 uncultured Gammaproteobacteria bacterium | reverse complement strand
TATATATATGTCGGGAGCAAGACGGCATCTGTGCAATAAATTCAGGCACTTGTGCGCCGGTCACGGGCCGGTTTGGGGCGAAAAGCGGCCTCGTCACGCACAACCGACGCGAGATCACGATGCAGGCTTTGATTCTCAGTGCTGGACACGGCACCCGCATGGGCGCGCTGACAGACGTCACGCCAAAACCGCTGCTGCAGGCCGGCGGCAAAAAACTCATCGAATACCAGATTGAACGCCTCGCGCAGGCCGGCATTCGCGAGATTGTCATCAACATCTCGCATCTGGCGGAGCAGTTTGAACCGGCGCTCGGCAAAGGCTCCGCCTACGGTGTGGAGATCGCGTGGTCCCATGAACGCGGCGATCCGCTTGAGACCGCCGGCGGCATCCGCGAGGCGCTGCAGCTGCTGTCCGACGATGAATTCATCGTCACCAACGGCGACGTGTACATCGATATCGACTACGCCACCGTCAAGGTTGAGAGCACCGACCTTGCCAACCTGGTGCTGGTACCCAACCCCGACTTTCATCCGGACGGCGACTTCTGGTGTTTTGATGATCGCGCGTCAGACGGCTGGCGCATGGGCGCAAGCCGCTACACGTTTGCAGGCGTTGGCGCCTATCGCCGTGAAATGTTTGCGCACCTGCCACGCGGACGCGCCGCGCTGGCGCCTTTGTTGCGCGACGCCATGGATCGTGAACGCTGCGGCGCCATAGTGCATCAGAAAAAGTGGGTGAGTGTGGACACGCCGGATCGACTGGCTGATCTCGACCGGGAAATCAGGTCAACGCACCGTTAGCCGGCGATCTCAAGCTCAAAGCCAAGCCTCGCGGCGAACAGACGCGACAGCGCCAGACTGGCGTCGGCGACACTTAGGTCACAGCCCAGGGCGCGCAGCTGGGTCATCTCGATATCCTCAATGCCGCAGGGCACGATGGCCGCAAAAGGATCCAGATCCATGTCGACGTTTAGCGCGACGCCGTGATACGTGCGTGCCTTGCGCACGCGAAGACCGAGCGACGCGAGCTTGCGGCCGTCAACGTAAACGCCCGGCTGTCCGTCACGGCGCGCGGCAACAAACCCTTGAGCCTCGCCCAGATCGATAACCGCCTGCTCAAGCGCGTTGACCAGCCGCTTGATGCCGATGCCATGACGCTTCAGATCAAGCATCACGTAGAGCACCGCCTGCCCGGGGCCGTGATACGTAATGAGGCCGCCACGATCAATGTCGACAACGGGAATCCGGGTATCCTCCGGCGCGCTGTCGCGATCGCGCTGGCCGCGGGTGTACACGGGCGGATGCTGCACGCTCCAGATTTCGTCCGGCGTGTCGTCATCACGTTCCAGGGTGAACGTGCGCATCGACTGCCAAACCGGCTCGTACTCACACAGGCCGAGCTCTTTGTACAAAACGGTCATGGAGAATTTTTAAAGACGCATCAGCACGTCAGGATGGGCCGTCAGTGCGTCATAGATTGCATCGAGCTGCTCACGACTTCGCGCCGTGATCGTGCAGGTTACCGAGGTATAGGTGCCGTTACGACTCGGCTTCGTCGCGATGTCCTTGAAGTCTTCGGCCGGCACATGCTCGGAGACAACGTCGACTACCGTGCGCTCAAACTGTGGATCAGCGCGCCCCATCGCCTTGACCGGAAAATCAACCGGAAACTCAAATCCAGGCGCGTCCTGATCCGACATACCTTAATGAAACCAGAGCCTTACGGTATCCACGACGGTATCCCACAGACCGCCCTTTTCGACGGTTTCCAGCGCCACCAGTGGATAGGTCGCGATGGTGGATTCACCGAGCGTGACGTCAAGCCGACCGACCCGGGAGCCGCTTGCAACCGGCGCCTTGGGTGGACCGTCGAGGGCGATCGTGCCCTTGAGTTTGCCGGCCTTTTGCCGTGGCACCGTCACAAACAGGCCTTCGGCTGCGCCGATGGGCAGCGGCTTGTCGCCGCCAAAAAATACTTCAGCGCTGGTCGCCGCTTCACCGGGAGCGTAGAGCTGCACCGACTCGTACGCCGCAAACGCGTATTTGAGCAGACTGTGCACTGAAGTCGCGCGCGCCTTGGAGCTTTTGGTGCCCATCACGGCGGCGATAAATCGTTGCTCTTCGCGCTTGGCCGAACCGACCAGACAGTAGCCGGCGGCTTTGGTGTAGCCGGTCTTGACGCCATCGACAGAGTCATCGCGCAACAACAGGACGTTGCGATTTTTCTGCGTGATCTTGTTGTAGGTAAATTCACGCTGGGAGTAGTACTGATAAAACTCCGGAAAATCCGCAATCAGGGCGCGCGATAACGTCACGATGTCGCGCGCGGTGCTGTAGTGCTCCGGATCCGGAAGGCCGGTGCTGTTGCGATAGCTTGAGCCGGCCATACCCAGACGCGCCGCGGTCTGATTCATCAGCTCGGCAAATCCTTCTTCGCTGCCGGCCACGTGTTCGGCCAGCGCAACCGCCGCATCGTTGCCCGACTGCACGATCAAACCGCGCAGCAGGTTCTCTACCGAGACCTTGGAGTTGACCTCGACAAACATCCGCGAACCTTCGGTCTTCCAGGCCTTCTGGCTGATCAATACCTCGGTCTGCAGCGACAGCGCGTTCTTTTTGACCTGGTCAAAAATAATATAGGCCGTCATCAGTTTGCTGATGCTGGCTGGCTCCACGCGCAGATCGGGCTCGTGGGAGCTGAGCACCCAGCCGCTTTCGTGATCAACCAGCAGCCACGATGTTGCGTCAAGCTTGGGTGCCGGGATGTTCGAGCGCGCGTCCGCCGGAATTTCGGCAAGACCCTGAGCGAACGCGGGCTGCAAAGCCAGCGCAAGCACAGCGGCGAGCAGGCGCATGACGATTTTGTTCATTCGATTCATAGAGCGTTACTCAACCACGACCCTGGGTCGCCCCCCAAAGGAAATTGAGTTGGTCAATCTCGCAAGCTCGGAGTCGGCCAGCGCGTAGTTAGGCAATGGACCAATGCGTACACGATACAGCGTGCCCGTGGTTCGCTGGACCGGCACCACAATCACCGGTCTGAAACCACGCTGATCGAGGGCGTTCTGCACCTTGATGGCGTTGGCCATGTTGCCGAACGCGCCAACCTGCACATAGATGCCACCGGCGGCTGGCGCGGGCGGCGTGTAGGGCGATGGCGGTACCGGCGCGTTGCTGGCGTAGTCGACGGACTGTCCGCTGGTATACGGCCTGAACTCGGGCTCGGTCTGTGTCTGGTACTGCACAGCGCCGGTCGACCCGTAGCCCGTCTGGCTCTGGTAAACGCTGCCGGCACTCGCCGCCGGGTTCACCGGTGGCAGTTCCTGATAGGTGGGCGCTGGCTGAATGGTCGTTGACTGGTAGGCCGTTGAACTGTCGCTGCCCTGCCAGACCGTGTACCCGGGCGTCGCCTGATAGGTCGACCCGGAATCCTGCGTCACGGTGCTGCCGGCAACCGACTGACTGTAGGTCGTGTCGTTAAAGCTTGGCTGCACGGTGCTCTGCTGACCGTAGGTGACCACGCCGGCACTGCTCGACGTTGTCGTGTTGTACGAAGGCTGGTAGGTCGTGCCCTGGCTGAAAGTGCCGGTCTGGGTCTGCCCGTAGGTGACCTGGGAGGCCGCAGGCCCCTGGCCCGGATAAATGGATTCTGAAACAACGGGACCCGTGGTCATCGGGTTGGAGTGACTCGTCACAACGGGCTGCTTGGTCAATATGCTGTCCTGATTCGCCGCATACTTCTGACCGGTGTCAATCGCGGTAACGCGAACACGGGCGGTGCCGGTGCGCACCATGCCGAGCTTTTGCGCCGCAACATACGACATGTCAATCAATCTGTTGTTGGCAAACGGCCCGCGGTCGTTGACCTTCACGATGACCGACTTGCCGTTGTCGAGATTCTGCACGCGGGCGTAAGTCGGCAGCGGCAGTGTCTTGTGAGCGGCCGTCATGCCGAACATGTCGTAGGGCTCGCCGCTGGACGTCTTGCGACCGTGAAACTTGGTGCCGTACCAGGACGCGATGCCGTTCTCGGCGTATCCGCGAGACTGGCTCATGGGCACGTAGCGAACGCCAAATACCTTATAAGGCGCGTTGCCGGTAGCGCTCAGCGGCTCGGGCTGGGGTACCGCGTCGGTAATCGTATCGATGTTAACCGGCGGATTTACAGGCGCCGAGTCCTGTCCGGTGCCTGCGCGATCGATGATGCGCGAGCTGCAGCCCGTGACAATCAGCAGCGCCGTCGCGGTGGCGACGAGCGCCTGGGCGCGAGAACTTCGAACACGGGTGTTGGGAGAAAAACCGGGACAGCACTCGAGACGTTTCATCGATGTCTTCCTATTTCCTGACTCAATTGAAAAACTGCCATGGCGTACAGCCTGCTCGGGTTGTACGTCATAATTTTAAAGAAGTTGGTAAAGCCGGCGTGATACTCGATACCGGACGCTCCGTTAAACCGGAGCAGACCCGCGCGCGGATTGTCAGCGCTGGTGTAGGCGACATCAACGCCGGCGGCACTGAGCGCGGCGATGGTCGTGTCGGTCTTTTTGCCCTTGTTAGCCAGCGACTTGCCGT
>CALHMG010000369.1 GCA_938034705.1 uncultured Gammaproteobacteria bacterium | reverse complement strand
TCGGTTTCCGTCGGGAATCCCACCAGCACATCAGCGCTGAGCGTCAGTTCCGGTATCACCGCCTTGAGCGCCGCGATTCTTTCGTAGACCACCTCTCGCGTATAGCGCCTTTTCATCCTTTTGAGGATCAGCGTATTCGCGCTTTGCAGAGAAAGGTGGATATGCGGACAGATCCGCTCGGAGCTCCCCATCAGCGCGATCAGTTCATCAGTGATATGAACCGGATCGATTGAACTCAGTCGAATTCGAAAATTGCCTTCCAGCGTCAGCAGCTCGGAGATCAACCCCGTCAGCGTGTACGCCGCACGCATCTGGCGCGAAAAATTTTCGTCCTGCTCGGCCGCTTCAATCAGATCTTCGCCCCATGAGCCCAGATCCACACCGCAGATGACAATTTCGGAATAGCCGTTGAGCACCAGGCGCTCCACCTGCCGCCTGACCATCGTCAGCGGCAGCGAACGACTGCGTCCGCGCGCCCGATGGATGATGCAGTACGTGCAGCCCTGGTCACAGCCCTGCTGTATCTGGACAAATGCGCGGGTCTGGCCATCGAAGCCCCCGAGAATGTCCTCGGGGAGACTGACATGCTCGTCCAGATCGCCGACCAGAACCTTTGGAAGCTCGCCGGCCTCAAGCTGGGGCAGCAGCTTATTGATATCGAGCTTGCGATCGTTACCGATAACAAAGTCCACTCCCGGAATCTGCGCGCAGGCATCAGGATCCATCTGGGCGTAGCAGCCGGTCACGATGACCATCGCATCCGGATTTCGGCGGACAGCGCGACGAACTTCCTGACGCGCCTGGCGATCCGCTTCGCGAGTTACGGTACACGTGTTGATGACATACAGATCGGCGCGATCTTTCGCATCAACCGTAACCCACGAATCGCCGCGAAGCGCTTTCGCGATCAATTCAGATTCATAGGTATTGACCTTGCAGCCGAGCGTGGTCACACCCACGCGTCTCGCGCTCGCTGACGCCTGTGTCTTCGGCGCGAAAGCGACATCCACCGATGCGGTCTGCTCTGACATGGATTCAGACCCCGGAGACTTCATGATGTTAAGGCGAGAGAATTCTGGCGGTATTCAGACAAAAGCCGTCAGCTGACGCTGAAACTTTCGCCACAGCCGCACGACCCGGTCACGTTCGGGTTGCGAAACTGGAAAGTCTCGGACAGACCGTCGTCGCTCGGACCATAGTCGATCTCGGTACCGGCAACTGCAACAACGCTCTTGGCATCAACAATAATCTTGACGCCACGACTTTCAAAGGTCTCGTCTTCGTCGCCAACGGTATCGGTAAAATCGATGACGTAGGCGAGTCCGGAACATCCGTTTTTGCGAACGCCGAATCGCAGTCCGGCTACGTTGTCTTTACCGGTCATGTGATCAAGGACTCGGGTCGCCGCTTTCTCGGTCAACGTCACGGGTGACGAAGCGCTGATCACGGATGTCACCAGCGAAGAATCAGCATTTGAAGAATCAGCGTTTGGGCTATCGGATGTAGTCATTTGGATATGGATTCAGTCGTTCAGGTCTTATTGAAATCTGGGGCCAGTTCAAGCCTTTTCAAGCTAGTTCCAAGTATACGCCAACCCCGGCCGTGGATCGAACGGTCAAAGTCACGATTATCCCGTCAGCCTGCACCCGATCGCGTCGCGTCTTTTTCGGCCGAATCGCCGGATTCAGGCGGTAAATCGGTGCGCGGCCCGCGGTGATCGAGCTCGTACTCAATCGTGGTCAGCACGCCGCGCAGGATATTGACCTCTTCCTCGGTCAGACGGGCTCGGTTGAACAGTCGCAGGATCTTGCGCATCAGCTTGACCGGCGGATGTACTTTGAGAAATCGAATTTCGTTCAGCACGTGCTCCGCATGACGATAAAACCCGTGAACCAGCTCGGCCGGCGCGGGCTGTAACGAAGGCTTGGTCGGAGCGCTCGCCTCGTAGCGGGAAAGCTGCGCCTCCCGGGGCTCAACCACAGACTGCCGATATTCGTAGCACAGCAGCATGGCCGCGGTCGCCAGATTGATCGAACCGTAGTTGTCGTTAACAGGAATTCGCACAACGGTGTTGCAGCGATCCAGTTGCGCGTTTGACAGTCCGGTTCGTTCAGTGCCAAACACAAATGCGACATCGGCCGCTTTCACGCCTTCAATGCTCTTCATTGCTGCAGCCGGCGTCAGGCTTGGCCAGTCAATTGTGCGATCCCGGGCACTCGTGCCGATCATGTATCGACAGTCGGCGATCGCCTCGTCAAGCGTGTCGTAGACCGTCGCACTTCGCAGGATCGAGTCGGCACCTGCCGCCATCGACTTGGCCACAGGAGACGGAAAGATCTGCGGCTTGACCAGACGCAGATCCAGAAACCCCATGTTGGCCATCGCGCGCGCAACCGCTCCGATATTGCCAGGATGCGTAGGCTCCACAAGCACGATCGCCGGCGCCTCAATGTCGCTTTCAATTACTCGCTTGACTGTACTGACCATGAAAACAAAACTCAGACGAAATTTAAGGATTTTTCAACCGGGTTGATGGCCGGATCAATCTCGATTCAACCGCCTGCTTGACCCGGGTTTAAATGGACTTGCGCGCTACGCACTGCCACAATTCGCGACGTTGTTCACTCGCCCGCTCTTTTATATCACTTAAGGCCGCCAAACTCCCGATGCACCCCCTAATTACTACCGCTGTCAAAGCCGCGCGCCGCGCCGGAAATGTCATCACGCGCAACATGGATCAGCTGCATCGCCTTCGGGTCGAAGCAAAAGGACGCGCGGACTTCGTCTCGGCCGTGGATCGTGATGCCGAAGTCGAGATCGTCGACTCCCTGCTTCGCGCCTACCCCGAGCACGGCATCATCGCGGAGGAAGGTTCGGAGAAAGCCGGCACCGAATACGACTGGATCATCGATCCCCTCGACGGCACAACCAACTTCCTGCAGGGAGTGCCACATTTTTGTGTGTCGATAGCGGCAAGGCGCGAGGGCGTCATAGAACACGCCGTGATCTTCGACCCCGTCCGCAACGAACTCTTTACCGCCTCTCGTGGTGAAGGCGCCCAGCTCAACGACCGGCGCATTCGTGTCAGTCCGCGCACCCGCATCGATCGCGCCGTGGCCGCCACCGGTTTCTCCTACAAGTCTGCCAATCGCATTGACCCGTGGCTCGCCACAATCCGCGACGTCACCCTCAAGACCAGCGGCATGCGCCGAGCCGGCTCTGCCGCTCTGGACCTCGCCTATGTTGCCTGTGGTCGCGTCGACGCCTTCTGGGAGATGGATCTGAACCTGTGGGACATCGCCGCGGGCACGCTGCTGGTCGAAGAAGCCGGCGGACTCGTTTGTGATTTTGCCGGTGAGCAGCAGCATCTCGAGAGCGGGGACATTCTCGCAACCAACCTCCAGTTGCATGATGATTTCAAAGTGATGATGAAGCCACTGGTCGGCCGCTAGAACGACGAGTATTACCTTTTTCACACCACTTCGCGGTGCCATACTGGTTGTCGATCGACACCTTCAGGACGGCACTGTCATGCGACAAAACTCTGGCCTCTGTGGGGCCATCTCCCACAGCAACCCCCGACTTCGCCCTTCACTACTCGTCCTGGCATCGATCGCGACGATAACGCTGACGACCACAGCCGGCGCCGATACCAGCCTGCTACCGAACTGGTCATCTCTTGTTAACAGCAACGGCACGGTAAACACACCGCAAGCCGGTGTGGTTGCGGTCATTCGCGACACCGTGGCGAACAACGGCGCCGTAGATGCCACCAAGCGCACGACTACCGGCAACATCGCGGGTCGCGTCGGACGACTCAATGACGTGGGCAACACTTACTTCTTCGCCGATACCTCCGGCAACGAACGCGTCATCTACACGGCCACCGAACGTCGATCAGACACGACCAACCCGAAGAAAACTTCCGTCATCATCACGCTCAAGCGCGACAAGAACAAAACCAACAAAGGCGACGTCCGCGCAAAGATCAAATTCAACTCCCGTGAAGAGGCCAACGTGTTCGTTGTAAAACGATACAGCGGCTCCAGCTGGGAACCCGTGCATGTTTCAAGATTCAACGGCGCGGCGTGTGCGGGTAACGAGTCACTTGCGATGGCGTGTCTGACTGACACCAGCGGATCGATCGTCGATGCCCCGGTGTCGACAGATTCTGGCGACGACCAAAGCACGTCCCTGGCACCTGACCAGATGATTCAGATGCGGCTGAAGCTATCAAGCTTTCCGGCGACATCACGCTGCAGCGTCCTCACGGTCAAGACCGCCAAAGACATTGCACGAGGCACCGTGGACTGCAAGCCCAACGCCCGCGGCAACCGTTTGCGAACTCTTGGAGACACGTCCGCTCTTGAACGAGCCATCAAGGACGGACTGATTGCACAGCTGAACCGACCGCAGTACTACCCCGTCGCAATCGACGGTGAACCCGAAGTCAGTGAGGCGTTCGCCGATGGTGGTGCCGGCGGCGGTGGCGGCGGCGCAAGCTCTTTCACCACAACCAACCTGCAGGAAGCCGGCGTTGACGAATACGACTACGTCAAAACCGATGGCAACGTTGTCTATATTCTGCGATCGGGCAATAACAGCGAAGACAACCCAATCGCATCCTCGCTGCCCGGCCCGGGCGTCAGCTACGAAGCGTTTACCAACCTGCGTGTCGTCGACATCAATCCCGGCAACGGCACCGCCAGCGCTTTGACTGAAATTCCGCTGGAGTCGGTTGGCACCAATCGCGAATCAGGCATGTACCTTTACCCCGAAGGCAACAAACTGGCCGTGGTTTCAACACTCGGCAATTTTGATCACTGGGGTTTCTGGCACGAGCCCTACGGCTGGAGTGGACGCAGCAGCAACATCAGCCTGGTCGACGTATCGAGTCCCGCATCGCCGGAAGAGCAATCGAGCATCGATCTCGATGGCGAAGTCATTTCCAGTCGTCGAATCGGTCAGACGCTATACGTGGCGACTCGCTTTTCGCCCAAATTGAGCAGCATCGACTTTTATGTTCAGGAGGGCACGCCCGAGTACGACCGTGCGGTAGACAAGATTGAATCTCTTTCGCTGGACAAACTGCTGCCTCACTACTCCCGCAACAGAGCAACCAAGGCGTTACTGACTGAACCTGAAAAATGTTTTGTCGCAAAACAAGGCGCCAGCGAGCCTCGCGCCGATGTGGTGTCGGTAACGGCAATCAACCTCGACTCGGCAACCGTTGCCGACAGCGTCTGCTTTGTCGGCCCAACCGAGACAATGTACATGTCGCCCGCGTCGCTGTATCTCGCGACAACACGCTACAGCTACGAAACCCAGGTCGGCGGTGACGAGGTCAGTTTCATTTATCAGGAACCCGAGATCACCACCGACATCCACAAATTCTCACTCAACGACGGCGCCATCGCCTACCGCGCCAGCGGCACCGTGCCCGGCCACCTCGGCTGGAACCCGGACCGCAAGCCGTGGCGCATGAGCGAAAGCGGATCACATCTTCGCGTAGTCACGATGTCCGAACGTTTCGCAACGCGCGGCAGTCCGGTCACATTGAGCATCCTTAACGACACCGGCTCCGGCCGCCTCGACACCACAGCAACGCTACCGAATTCGGCGCGACCGGAAAACATCGGCAAACCCGGCGAGCAGCTGTACGCGTCAAGATTTGTAGGTGACCGAGGCTACTTCGTGACTTTCAGAGCGACCGATCCGCTATACGTCGTGGACCTCAGCAATCCCGGCGACCCGAGAGTCACCGGCGAGCTCGAGATCGAAGGCTATTCCGACTACCTTCACCCGGTAAACGAGCGGCTGATGGTGGGACTCGGCAAGGACGCAATCCCGGACGACAGCGGAGATTTTCGCGGCGCCTGGGTTCAGGGAGTCAAGCTCGCACTGTTCGATGTGTCAGACCCGACGGATCCACGCGAAATCGACACCATTTCGATTGGCAAGCGTGGATCCGACAGCGCTGCGCTGTCTACACACAAGGCGTTCACCTTCATGCCGGCGACAAACGGCAATCCACCGCGCCTCGCCCTCGACATGCAGCTGAATGACACCGCGAGTTCCTACCAGAGTGGCCACCCCAGTGACTGGTACGACTGGACTTCCAGCGGCGCCTACCTCTTTGAGGTAGACGACGGTGCAACGCCTGCGCTTCGGCACACCGGCACCATGATGACCCGGTTCCCGGACCCCGCCAGCTATGGTTTCTACGGCGACCAGGACCGGAACGAACGCACGATCATTGCGGACGATTCGCTCTACTACATCTCGCGCTTTGAGGTGTTCGGCGCCAGCTGGAATTCACCCGGCAACTTTAACGGCCCGCACTGACCTTACGCTCAGTAGCCGAGATCTGGTCGCACAGGATTGAGCAGCGGTTCGCCAGCGACGAACCGCTGCATGTTGCGAAAAAACAGATCCAGCGTCATCGGCACGTAGGTGTCACCGTCGTCCGCTGACACATGCGGTGTAACAACCAGATTGCGGGTGTTCCAGAGCCTTGAGCTGTCGGCAATCGGCTCCGGATCAAACACATCCAGAATGGCGCCAGCGAGTCGGCTGTCTTCCAGACGATCACAAAGCGCATCGTAGTCCATCACCGATTCGCGCCCGACGTTGACGATCCCGGCGGTTGATTGCAAAAGATCCAGACGACGCGCGTCCATCAGGCCGCGGGTTTCAGGTGTGTCCGGGACCGCGAGAAAAACGTAGTCGGCTGTCGGCAATACGCGATCCAGATCCTGCACCCTGATGACTTCGTCACAACCCTTGACCGGCGCGCCATGTCGATTCACGCCCGTCACGTGCGCGCCGAGCGCCTGCACCGCAGCAGCGGTCGCGCCGCCAAGACTCCCGGTACCAACGACGACAACGTTGCGACCGGCGATCGGAGTTGAGTACAGCGACTCATAGGTTCTGGTTTTCTGATTGCTGAGAATTGCTGGCATGTGCGTATGCAGCATGAGAATGGACATGAGTCCAAACTCACCCGCCTTGGCGCTGTGCACACCCTTGTTGTTGGTCAGCGTGACACCCGGCGGCATCCAGTCCATCGGCAGCAAATGCTCAACCCCGGCGCCGATGATGTGTATCCACTTCAGTTGCGGTGCCACCTTCGCCAGGTTTTCTGTTGGCAGGTTCCAGGTCAGCAGCACATCGGCGTCAGCCATGGACGATACAAAATTGTCCGTGTCCCAGTCGATAAACTGCGTGAGCTCATGCTTCAGACTCGGGTGCCGGGCCAGCTCTTCAAGGTAGCGCGCCTCGGTAATCGAAAACACCTCCTCCCCCTCAGGCGTATTCGGAAAGGAGCCAGCTGCCCAGCGGTTGTTCTTCACATGCACTTTGATCATGACTGCGCGTTCTCGAATTCTTTCAGGCTCTGGATTATGTTGTCGTCGCGGTCGTCATCGCTCGAGGCTTCCTCGGCAAACTGAAGTTCCATCACTTCCTTGCCAAGAAGATGCAGAAATTCCCGGTCGCCGTTCGCTCTTCGGGGCGCCCGCACAATCGTGTCCTGCCCGTACGTGCGAATCGACGCGCCGTCCGGTGCGCTCGAGTGCGTCGGCGTTCCACCTTTTTCGAGGTTGCGAATTTCCATGCGAATGCGGCGCCGGTACAAAGTGATGCCGCGATCCGTCGCCATCAAATGCTCACCCCGATGGGTTGAAATCGCACCCATACCTTCAACCGCTTCGGAATCCGCCGGACGTCGTTGTTTTTCCTCGTCGGTGCGATCAAGGATTTCGCCCTGTTCGATCAGCTCGCAACCTTCCTGCGTGTTGTATTCGTGCGGGTCACCACGTTCTCCAAAGTTGCCCCACGCAAACGCAATACAGTTTTCATCATCAACCGGTACGACCCAGCGGGTAAACGCCGACCGACCGAAGTACCGCGACGATGTGCCGTCCGCGGCAAACGCTGCGCCGGCCTGGGTAAAGTTCGGCAGCACCAGTTCGTTGACACGAACCCACGCGTTGTCGCCCACACGTCGTGTGCTCGAACCGAGGAAGTGATTCTTGTTCCGCTCGTAAAACTCAAGCTCACCCAGTTCACCCATGCCCTCGGAAAATTGCGGATGACTGTTGGTGCTGTGCAAAAACGTGGTGTGAACCGGATCCATGATTGCGTCCAGCACCTGAATCCAGTTACAGCGGTACGGCGCCTTGTACGGACGCATCACCAGATCATCAATGGTGTAGGTGTCGTAAACCGGAAACTCTGGCATCTCCTCAACCGGGCCGAGGTAGGCAAAAACGAGACCTCTGAATTCCATCACGGGATAGGCACCCAGTCGGGTATCGGCCCGCACCTGTTCTGCCGCTGCCGCATCCGGCGCTTCGCCCGGCGTCTCCAGAATTTCGCCATCCGGCGCGAACAGCCAGCCGTGGTAACAGCAGCGAATGCCCCGGTCTTCACAGCGGCCGTATTCAAGTGACGCTCGCCGGTGGGGACAGTATTTATGTACGAGACCGATCTTCCGAGGCGAGCCGAACCGAAACAACACCAGTTCTTCGCCGAGGATCTTGATCGCCTTTGGCAGCTCGCCAAGCTCGTCTGACACGAACACCGGATGCCAGAACCTGCGCAGATATTCCCCACACGGAGTGCCCGGTCCTACGCGCGCCAGTTCTTCGTCGATTTCTGACGGGTTTGACTGACTGTAGCCACGGAAGCCGGCGAGAAGTTCGTCAACGGACGGTATCTCATCGAGACGTCTGGACATGAGAGCAACACTGCGTGATCGGGCGGATCATGATTGTAACCACAGCCCCGCGCGTTCCGATAGAACGTTGTGTTCGCTCGCTGGACCACGGTGCGGACAGTGTCGCTTTCTCGAAAGCTCCGCTGGGAGATCCGGCCGTGGTAACGTTTCGGCAAGCCTGAATTGATGGAAACGACAATGACTGAATACGCAGAAACGCTCGAAAAAGCGCTCCCCACCAAAAAGCGCGTCGGTGAAGTAAAAAAGCAGCTTGAAGAAGCCGGCGTGAAGTACGTGCTGTCCAGCTGGATTGACCTGTTCGGTCTGCCCAAGACAAAGCCCGTCCCGATGAGCGACTTTGAACAGCTGTGCATGGGCAAGGGCCCACAGTTTGCCGTGCATTCGATTTCTTATGTGCCCGAACTTTCGCCGGCGGACGCCGATCAGATTCCGGTACCCGATCTCGACGCTGTGTACATCTGCCCGTGGGACAACACCACGGCCATCATCTTCGCCGATCTTTTCTGGGAAGGTAAACCGTACAACCTGTGTCCGC
The DNA here is from genome assembly GCA_938034705.1 of uncultured Gammaproteobacteria bacterium. GTDB lineage: Bacteria > Pseudomonadota > Gammaproteobacteria > Arenicellales > CALHMG01 > CALHMG01. The sequence goes on along the minus strand of CALHMG010000369.1, from coordinate 1,683 downwards.
GCCAGGCGCTTAAGCGCGCAATCCGCGATGCTAAAAAGGCCGGCTACGTCGGCATGTGCGGTATCGAGCCTGAGTTTATCGCCATGCGTTACAACGAAGCCGGGCAGCCTATCAAGGCTATGGACGACGACCCCGAAGTTGGCGTTCGCCCGCGCCGCCAGGCGTTCGGCTATGACGTGGAGTTTTCAATCGACTCCATGCCTTTTCTGTCGGACATGATCGATATCCTCGAGGACCTCGGCTGGAACATTCATGACGTTGTGGCCGAAGGCGCGTACTCACAGTTTGAGCTCGACTTTCACTACACGCATCTGCTGGAAATGGCAGACCGACTGGTGTTTCTTCGAATACTGCTGAAAGAAGTCGCCAAAGAGCACGGCATGTTTATTACGTTCATGCCCAAGCCAACTATCGGTGACTGGCGATCCGGCGCCCACATCAACTTTTCGCTGCAGTCGGTCAAAAAACCTGGCGTCAACATTTTTGAAGGCAAGAAAGGCACCTGGTCCAAAGAGGCGCTGTATGCCGTTGGCGGCCTCATGCAGCACTCAGAGGCGATGACGGCAATCACCTGCTCCACCGTTAACTCTTACAACGGGCTGGTACCGCGAGTCGGTGGCTTCGAAGGCGGCACGGTCACATGGGCGCCCACCAACATCACCTACGGGCACAACAATCGCTCCGCTCAGTTCAGACTGCCGCAAAACCGTTTCTGTATCGAGAATCGGGCAGCGGACATGACGATGAACGTTTATCTCGGCCTCGCCATGACCATCACAGCCGCCATAGACGGCATCAAGAACAAGACGGACCCGGGGCCCGCCACTGACGTTGATCTCTACGAGATGAGCGAGGCAGAATTCAAAAAGCGCAAAATTCGTCGTCTTCCGCGCAACCTCCTTGCGGCAACCGAAGCACTGCGCAAAGACAAGATGGCCAAGGAAGTCATGGGCGAACAGATGATGACCTCATACCTCGCCTACAAGGTGGACGAGTGGGAGCGCTATCATCAAGCGGTCACCGACTGGGAAGTCCAGGAATACCTGCGGCTGTATTAAGACCCTGGCTGACTGCCTCACAAAAAAGCCTGATCACGCGATCAGGCTTTTTTTATCTATTGAGAACAGCAGTACGCGCTAGACGATTTCGAGTCCGTACTGCTCCGATCCTTCCACCAGCATTTGCCAGATCGCCACACCGTAGCCGCGGGGTGCGAACAGTTCGTAACCGTCCTTTGATCGCCACAGCGTCACGCCAATGTGATGAAACCCCGTGGACCCAACGGAGCCCTCGGGGAAAGAACGCTCGCGCAGATCCAGCGAAATAAACCCGTTCAGAACGGTCGTCGCCCGGGATCCGGAAATACGAATGTGGGTACGTGAGTGCGAGAGGTCGAGAGTCGCACCCTGCTCCGGGTCGACGGAGCCTGGAGCGGCGCCATAGACCCACCACTTCAGCGGCTCGATGCGCAGCACGCAGGCGTTAGCCGATGCGCCGGCCTTGCCTGGCGCAGGCGCCGACGCAACGCCTGCGGCACTCGCAGCATGTGCGCCCACGGCGGCTACGGTGTCCGGCCACGCCGCCACCTGATGCAGGGTCAGATCACGTACTTCAGTCAGCGTCACGCCGGTGCTGTCGGCAAGGCCGTGATGCCCTGGCTGATAGTGACCTTCCAGTGCCGAT
>CALHMG010000368.1 GCA_938034705.1 uncultured Gammaproteobacteria bacterium | reverse complement strand
GCCGAACCTGAAGTCGATCGGCGGATCGCAGACACCGAGAGCCTGGAAAAAGTCTTGACCCATCACCTGTTCCGGTCGCACGCCTCTCGAAGAGAGCAGGCGTCCCCACGCGTAGGAAAATTGCAGCTCGCGGTTGAGTTCGAATACCAGGTCGCCAGCATTTTCCAGAAGGAGCTGGTAACGGTCTCGTGAACGTCGTGCGAGCCGCTCTTCTTCGCGAATTTGCGACACGTCGACAAGAACACCGCGGTAGCCAACAAACTCACCCGTATTCGAAACGACCGGCTCCGCCGACATCTGTATGTGGCGGACATCACCGGCGAAGTCTTTCGGTCTTATCTCGAAATCTGCAACGGATCGGTGAGCGAGCATCTCTGTATACAGATCGCCCCACTTTTTGTGTTTGCTTATCGCAGCGCCAAAGACATGCTTGAAATTGGATCCGATCAACCGTGCCGCATCCAGTTCAAACGTTGTGAAAAACGATTCTGAAACAAAGATAATGTTGAGATCGGAATCGGTTTCCCATATCCATTCGCTTTTCGCGGGCGCATAGAACCCGCTGTCGCGAGCGCTACCTGTGTTCAGATGTGCCGTACGCTCTGGATACAGCTCGGTGACCGCCGAGAGCGACGTTCGCCCGTGACGTACGTCGTCGCTTTCCTTTTTTGAGTCCTGCGCCATAAACACCCCCCGATGTCATTAGACAAATGCCGCGCTGCTCCTCATCGTAGACTTTGAAAACGGCCAAAAATCAACGAAATCAGCTAAATTCAGGCTTAACCTGAGTTTTCAGCCGAAGGTGGGTCAGAATGTGGCAATCGCCCGGCCAACTGAGTGAAATTGGCCCGATACCGGCAGCGAAACAGCGGCATTCACCCAACCTGAGGAAGTCCGTGCTCACAGCGTTATCCACCGCAAAACTGGCATGCCCGATCGATGGCCTGCCTCTGAAAGCAAGCGACCGATCGCTGATATGTTCGCAGGGTCACAGTTTCGACATTGCAGCAGCGGGTTACGCAAACCTCCTTCCCGTTCAGCTCAAAGCGTCCAGAGACCCAGGCGACAGCAAAGCGATGGTTCAGGCTCGCAGGCGTCTGCTTGACGACGGGGTATTCAAGCCCCTTGCCGATGCGCTCGCAGATCTCGTGCTGCAGTGTCTGGCGTCAGCTGCAGAACCCGACGGCTGCGTTGTCGATGCCGGTTGCGGCGAAGGGTTTTATACCGACCATCTCCGGCAACAGATTCGCAGCAGCCGCCCGAACAATGAGATTCAGGTGGTCGGCGTCGACATCTCCAAGTGGGCGATTCAGAGCGCGGCCAAACGTTACAGGGACGTTGCCTGGATTGTCGGAACAAACAAGCAACTGCCCATCGAGCAGGACTGTGCGAGTGTCATTACCAGTCTGTTCGGTTTTGAGATGTGGGAATCATGGTTCGCCCTTCAGCGCAGTGGCCAGTTTGTGATTACCGTTGACTCTGGCACCGCGCATCTTGTCGAGTTGCGGGAACTGGTTTACGACGACGTCAGGTTTCATGATGCGCCGACAAACACGTCGGCAATCGAAGCCGGGTATCGCATGACTGAGGAGATGAAGGTCAACTACAAAAGCACCATTTCCACACCGTCACTGCTGCGCGATTTGCTTGAGATGACACCTCACGTCCACCGTTCCAAGACCCGTGACTTTGACGATGACGCAGTGAAATTTCCGGCGCAGATGACGGTCGATGTTGTGGTCAGAGCCTTCATGAAACCCTGACCTATAAAGTCGTTACGATCGCTGGCTATAGGTATTTACGAGTTCGCCGACGCCCTCGATACTTACCCGAACAGTCCACCCGTCTTTCATTGCACCTGCCCCGACCGAGGTGCCACACGCAATGATGTCCCCGGGCTTGAGTGTCATATCGAAGGAGATTCGACTCACCGCCTCAAGAGGTGAGTAGATCATGTCGGTGACAGGATAATTCTGACGCTCCTGCACCTCATCTGCATTTTCGAGAAGCGTCCTGACGGTCAGGCCGGACGGATCAACGTCGGTTGTAATCACTGGCCCAAATATCCCGAACCCGTCAAAGCACTTGGCGCGCGTCCAGTGAGCGAACTTCTCTTCGCTGAAAAGGTGTTCGAACGCGGTGACGTCGTTGACGCAGGTATATCCAAAGATGTGCTTTTCGATATCGCCAATGTTGACCTCTTTACAGGTCTTGCCGATCACTACGCCAAGCTCTCCCTCGAACAGGATCTTGCCCTCGCATGATGTTGGCCGCGAGATTTCAGTATTACCCGGGGCGTAGGTGTTCGGCGTCATCACGAAGTACCAGGGGTGTTCCGGGCTGGGCAGGCCTGTCTTTTGCGCAGTGGCGTGGAAGTTATTCCACAGACCGAACATTTTCTCCGGGACGCACGGTGTGAGTAAGGTTACTTCACTGAGTTTCAGTGTCTCGTCGATCGGCGAATTCTCGCCAAACATGTCCCCGGTGTGAACACGAACAACTCCATCGGCCAGCGTTCCGAATTTCACTTCGTGATTGTGTTGTACGCGAATCCAGCTCGTCACGGTCTTACTCTCGACAGTCAAGGGGCTGCGCAGTCTATCCCAGGCTCCTGCCGGTCTCGCCCCACAGGGCCTTGTTCGTTTTGATGTTCTCTATTAACCAAATCTGAGAGTGCCGCCAAAACGATATTTCGATGGTGGTCGATGCCCGAACGTCCCTATAATTGCGGCGTGTTTTGAATGATTTCAGGAACTGAACGATGAAGATTGGTGCCCCGAGAGAAATCGCTGATGGAGAAAATCGCGTCGCGATGACACCGCACAGCGCGGGCTTCTTGCAGAAGCTCGGTTATGAGTGCGTTGTCGAATCCGGTGCCGGGACGGCCGCGCGGTTTTCCGACGAGGACTACCGCGCCGCGGGCGTCGAAATCGCCGAGTCAGCCGCCGCGCTGTGGGCCGCAAGCGACATCGTTGTCAAAGTGCGCGCGCCGGAAGGCAGTGAGCTTGACCTGACCCACGCCGGCCAGACGCTGATCAGTTTTGTCTGGCCCGGCCAGAACGAAGCGCTGCTTGAATCACTGAAGAACAAAGATGTAAACGTGATCGCCATGGACATGGTGCCGCGAATTTCACGGGCTCAGAAAATGGACGCCCTGTCGTCGATGGCCAATATTGCGGGCTATCGCGCCGTTGTAGAAGCGAGCAACGAGTTCGACCGTTTCTTCACCGGCCAGATCACGGCAGCCGGCAAGATGCCGCCGGCCAAAGTGCTCGTCATTGGCGCAGGCGTTGCCGGCCTGGCCGCTATTGGCGCGGCCCAGAGCATGGGCGCGATTGTCAGAGCTTTTGATGTTCGCCCTGAAGTCGCCGAACAGATCGAGTCCATGGGCGCCGAGTTTTTGTTTCTGGATTTTGAGGAAAGCGGTTCCGGCGATGGCGGTTACGCGGCACCGAGCTCACCGGAATTCAGAGAAAAGCAGCTGGCCCTGTTTCGTGAACAGGCGCCTGATGTCGACATCGTCATCACAACGGCGCTGATACCCGGCCGGGACGCCCCGAGGTTGTGGCTTGAGGACATGGTCAACGACATGAAACCTGGTTCAATAGTCGTTGATCTGGCAGCGGAACGTGGCGGTAACTGTGACCTCACGCAAGCCGATCAGATCATCGAGACGGCCAACGGCGTCAAGGTGATCGGCTACACCGACCTGCCAAGCCGCATGGCGTCCCAGTCTTCGTCACTGTACGCGACGAACATTCGCCACATGCTTGACGACCTGACGCCTGAAAAAGACGGCGTCGCCGTAATCGACATGGAAGACGACGTCATCCGCGGCGCAACAGCAGTCAACGACGGCGCGATTACCTTTCCGCCACCGGCACCCAAAGTTCAGGCGATCGCAAAACCCGCCCCGAAGCCAGAGCCCGTTGACCCGGAAGAACTCAAGCGCCAGGAAGCCGAGGCGATGCGCAAGGCCGGCATCAGACAGACCGTAATGCTGGTTGCCGGTGGTCTGCTGATGTTGCTCATCGGCGCCTACGCGCCCGCGAGTTTCATGCAGCATTTCATCGTCTTTGCACTCGCATGCTTTGTCGGTTTTCAGGTGATCTGGAACGTGAGTCACGCATTGCACACGCCGTTGATGGCGGTCACCAATGCCATCAGTGGCATCATCATTCTGGGAGCTTTACTGCAGATCAACGGCAACGGCTGGCTTGTCACCATCCTCGCGGCGATCTCGGTTCTCATTGCCACAATCAATATCGTGGGTGGGTTTATGGTTACGCGCCGTATGCTCGCCATGTTCCAGAAGAGCTGAGGGAGGCGTCGTCATGAGTTCAGGTGTTGTCACCGCCGCCTACATTGCGGCCAGCGTATTGTTCATTTTGTCCCTCGGCGGACTTCGGGACCAGGAAAGCGCGAAGCGCGCGGTATGGTTCGGAATCGTCGGCATGGCGATCGCCGTGTTCGCAACGATTTTTGGACCCGGAGTCACCGGCTACGGCATTTTGATCCCGATGATTCTCATCGGTGCCGTCATCGGTGCCGTTGTCGCGCAACGCGTCGAGATGACCGGCATGCCGCAACTCGTTGCGGCGCTGCACAGTTTTGTCGGTCTTGCGGCCGTTTTCATTGGCATCAATTCCGATATTGCCCCACCGGACGGGCTGGTGGGTGCCGAAAAGGTCATTCACGAAGTCGAGATTTTTCTCGGCGTTTTTATCGGAGCCATAACCTTCACCGGCTCCATCGTGGCCTACGGAAAACTTTCCGGCCAGATTGACGGTAAAGCGTTGACCCTCCCCGGGCGGCACATGATCAACCTCGGCATGGTCGTGGCCTGTCTGATCCTGGGGGCTCTGTATCTGAATCACGCCGGTACCTGGACGTTGATTCTCATGACGCTGATCGCTTTTGTGATCGGCGCGCACCTGGTGATGGCCATCGGTGGAGCCGACATGCCCGTGGTGGTATCGATGCTCAACTCCTATTCAGGCTGGGCGGCTGCGGCAACGGGATTCCTGCTGGGCAACGATCTGCTGATCGTTACCGGCGCACTGGTTGGCGCATCGGGTGCCATCCTGTCCTACATCATGTGTCGAGCGATGAATCGCAATTTTGTGTCCGTCATTCTCGGTGGTTTTGGCGGCACAACGGGCCCGGCAATGGAGATCGAAGGCGAGATGGTGGCGACCGATGCTGATCAGGTGGCCGCCGCGCTGAATGATGCCGACAGCGTCGTGATTGTCCCCGGCTACGGCATGGCCGTTGCCCAGGCACAGATGGCAGTCTCGGAACTCACCAAACGCCTGCGTGATGCAGGCAAGAATGTCCGCTTTGCGATTCACCCCGTTGCGGGGCGGCTGCCGGGACACATGAACGTCCTGCTCGCCGAGGCGAAGGTCCCCTACGACATTGTTCTGGAAATGGACGAGATCAATGACGACTTCCCGAACACCGATGTTGTCATGGTGATCGGATCAAACGACATCGTCAATCCGTCCGCGCAGGAGGATCCGAACAGCCCTATCGCCGGCATGCCTGTCCTGGAAGTCTGGAAGGCCAAAACCGTCTTCGTGTCCAAACGCGGCCAGGGAGCCGGGTACTCGGGTGTCGAAAACCCGCTGTTCTTTCGTGACAACACCCGGATGTTCTACGGCGATGCCAAGGACTCCGTGAACGACCTGTTGAAGGTACTCTGATACCTGAAAGGTCGCTCGATCACCGGCGACAGCGTAAGCCGAGAGATGCTCAGAACAAAAAAAGGCGCCCGCAAGATCTTGCGGGCGCCTTGACCTGTCGACTTATGTCGAATCAGTCCGATCCGTCAGTAGGATCGTCGCCGCTGATTCTTGTCTCCAGAATGTCGACATCGACCTGGGGCAACGCGACATCAACGCCTGAGCGATTAAACTTGTTCAGCTTTGCCCTGACGCGGTTAACTTTCTTCTTCTCGGCGCCTGCAGCCGAACTCGCACCGCAGAACTTTCCCAGACGCTTGATCTGTCGACTCAGATCGAACGCTGGCTGAACGCCAAAGACGGCGACGTTACACTGAGCGACAAGCATTTGTTGAGAAGCCCGCACACAGCTTCGTGCAAGCGCACCTCGACGACGACCGTCTGACAGTTTTCCACCACGAGCATTGAGCAGGCCCACAGCCATCGAGAACGCTGATTCAGCATCGGCGTCAAGATCTCCGCGCACCCTTCCCTTCACCGTCGCATCTACTTCGTCGTCATAGGCTTCGTCACGAATCACCAGTGATCCAAGGTCAATCTGACCGCCCAGCGAATCAACGCAGGCCGCCACGAAACTCTGGTTCTGTGCGAACCATTTTGCATCTCGCGTTGCTGATGTCGATTGCGCGACACGCTCGTCAACCATCAGCGCACCGTCCTGACCCGTCGTCTCTTCCGAGCCGTCGGCGGTGGTTGCATCATCCGTGGAGTCGTCGGTTGTGTCAGTAAGCCCGCAGTCAACCGCTTTCTCACCGGACTTTTTGCCCTTTGATCCGCTGCCGGTCGTAGACGACCCGCCGAACACCCGACTTTCATCGGTCGCCGAAATCAGCTGTCCCGATACCGCCCAGGCGTTGTTCTGAACGTACCCGTTGTCGACATCATCCTGGGTCACAAGATACGTACCCGAGCAGGTGATTGATTCATCAGCGCTCAGAGCGCCATCAACTTTGCCACCTGTAATTTCGGGACACTGTGTGTCGGTCACGGGGCTGCCGAAAACGCTAATGGAATCGCTGACTCGCTGATCACCGACATTGGTGACTCGGTAGCTGTATTCAATTTTGTCGCCCGGGCAGCTGAACGAACTGGTTTGTACAGTCTGATCAATTGCCAGCTTCGCGGCTTCGGATTTGCCCTTGCCGTGTCGGTATCTGTTGTAAACATCACAGGTAATCACTTCAAGGTTTTGAATGTCGACGCTGAACGACCCGTCGTTCTGCAAGAACATTGGATCAACCTGTTCACCCGCGCGGCCACCTGTCGTCGCCTGGCAGAAAACGCCTTCCATTTCCCAGGTATCGCCAAGATCAAGAGAGTCAACGGTTACGCGACTCTCATTCCAGACTTCGTCGTTAGACACAAGCCATTGAAATTCAGCGGCACCGTTGATATCGGTGGCAACAGCCTGCCGAGACATGGGCGTGTGCCAGGAATAAGCACCGCCGCTTTTGGCACCCTTCTTGCCTTTGGTAATTTCGGCAGCGCCGGGGTTCGCGTCAAATCTCCAACCCTCGGTTGCGACGTAATCGCCAGCGTTGGTTTTTTCCTGATTCCACTGGCGTATTACGAGCCTTGGTGCACAGAACTCACCGATCATGGTGCTCAGGACAGCGCCAAGTCGCGTGGGCTCTTCCGCCAGAAACAAATCCACCGCGCGCAAATCAAGCGCACTGTCGGGATCGGCAACATCAAAGACATCAGGTCCGGAAATCGCTGTCAGGTTATCGATTGCCCGGCTCACGATGCCACCCACCGCGACAGTGATCGTATGGGCACCCAGATCTTCTTTGATCTCATCTGCGACGTCTACCGCTCGTGCAAGTGGGCTGATGTCGTCGTCAGGATCAAAAACAAAATTACCATCTTCGCCGGTGTAGACGTTGGGTTTACCGTCAGTCAGGTGAAGCACCAGCAGCGGCACACCGGGACGGGTCACAAGGTCAGTTCCAGGCATGATGAGATCACGCACTTCGCTAAGTCCCGCTTCCCAGTTGGTACCCCCTTCGTTCAACGCCTCAACGGCCGTTATGCCATGGTCGACATAACCCGTATTGACTTGCGGAATCCCCGACTCGGCATCTCCCGGATCTCCCAACGCAATATCGAACACGCCGTTAGCCTCGAGATTGGTATCGGTCACTTCGGTGAAACCAACGTGAGTTCGCGCCGTAGCGTTGTAGCTTGAGATCGACACCCGGGAACCTGAATTCTGGACAGCACCCAGAACCGCCTTTACCCCGTCGATCATAATGTCGTAGGAACCATTTCGATCGCGCTCGTCTTCGGGCGTCGTCGCATTGTTGTTGTACAACCCGATCGAACCCGACGCATCGAGCAAAATCGCCAGATCAACGTCGCACGAACGGACAGCATCCGGGTTATTGTCGGGTGCCGTGGAAACCTCTTCCTCGAGCTGAGCCCACGCAGGTGACGCCTGCCATGTACTCATAGCGGTCAAGGCACCAAGGGTCGCGGCAACCACCAGGTGCCCAGGCGCTCCCCATATATTCTTCATCAAACCAGTCATTGACTTCTCCAGCACTTGCTCGAAACATCCGTGTTTCGTGCGTTGTTTGTGTGCTAGTCAGAGATAGTCCCTTTGAGTGACTGGTCAAGTTTTTAAATACGCAGAACGTGTGACATAAGAACAGTCACCCCAAACCTGTCGCATTGTTTGATCGCTTTTCCGAACTCTTCGACCAGTCATCCTCCAGATCTACACGTCGTCGAGCCTCAGTTGCCCGGTACGTACGATAAGCGGTGGTGGGTGCATCCGATCACGACGTCGATCCACCGATCGGATATGAGCCTGGATGTTGACCGTGCCGACCACAGGCGCGATCGATATGGGCCAACACTTAATTACGGCTCGAACAGAAGTTTGCAGCGACAAAGAGAAAAACTATCCCTCAGCTGTGTTCGGCAAACTTAACTGCGCCATGCGACCGCCATCGATGGTGTAGATCTGACCGGTGATAAACGCCGCGTCTTCTGAGGCCAGAAAAGCAACAAGCCCGGCGACTTCTTCCGGGCTGCCGGTGCGCCCCGCCGGGTGAATTCGGCCAATCGCGCTGCGAAATTTCCCGGGATCAGGCTGAGCCTCGATGAAATCGTCGTTGAGTTTGGTATCTATCCATCCGGGCGCTACCGCATTACAGCGAATACCGTCGACGCCATGATCTACCGCCACGGCCCGGGTAAGTCCGTGTAAACCGGCTTTTGACGCGCAATACGCAGGATGGCCCGGATTGGCGCCAAGGCCTTCGATCGAGCCAATATTTACGATAACGCCGCCGTCTTTGAGATGCGGCAACGCATGCTTGATGAGGAGGAACGGTGCTGTGAGATTCACGGCAAGCGTCATATTCCAATCCTCAATACCATAGTCCTCGACCGTACCTTCGTTCATCATGCCGGCGTTGTTCACAAGAATATCCAGTCGGCCAGCGTCGGCGATCAGGTTTTCGATCAAAACCGCCGGGGCATCTTTGTCACTCAGATCGACCTGGAAGCTTTCAAAAACCGGATCCCGGGATCGCTGCGCGGTGAACA
>CALHMG010000367.1 GCA_938034705.1 uncultured Gammaproteobacteria bacterium | reverse complement strand
TATCGGCAACCGCCAGCTGCAGACTTGCCTTGTCGTCCGACACGCGGCCATCAACGGTCAGGACGACCTTGCCTTCGAGTGTGAACTTGACAGCGTTGCCAACGAGATTGGTGATTATCTGTCTGATCCGGCCAACGTCGCCGATGTAGTTCTCGGGCAGGTGCTCTGCGTAGTGCAGTTCGACGCCTATACCTTTTTCCCTGGCGGCTGGTGTCATCAGGGTAACTACACTTTCAAGCGCCAGTTTGAGATTGAACGGTGAAGGGTCGAGTTCCAGTCTCCCGGCTTCGATTTTGGAGAAGTCCAGCACGTCGTTGATGATTGTGAGAAGGGCAGAACCCGATCTCGAAATCGTTTGTGCGTAGGCCAGCTGTTCATCGTTGAGGCCGGTTTCAATCAGGAGTTCTGATGTTCCGATCACACCATTCATTGGTGTGCGAATCTCGTGGCTCATGTTGGCGAGGAATTCGCTCTTTGACCGGCTGGCGTCCTCGGCCTTGATTCGCGCGTTCTCGAGCTCTTCTTCAAAGTGTTTCTTGTTGGTGATGTCGCGTTCTACGGCGATGAAATTCTGCAGAACACCGTCGTCGTCTCGCACCGGTGCGATGTCTATTTCGATCCAGTATGGATCTGCTGACTTTGAGTAGTTGAGAATTTCCTTGCGAATTCGTTTGCCGCTTTTAACGGCGACTGAGATATCGGCAACCACGGCAGGGTCGGTGTCAGGCCCTTGCAGAAGATGTCCGGGTACTCGCCCGATGACCTCGTCAAGCTGATAGCCGGTGAGGCTTGTAAAGGCGCTGTTGACCCAGGTGATTTCGCCTTTGGAATTGGAAATCACAACGGCATCGTTCGCGTGTTCTGCAACGATAGCGGTGCGCCGTGCTTCAATTGTTGCGGCGCGATGCTTCTGGCGCAGTGTAATCAGCGGCAGGCCGACGCCGATCAGACCCAGTGCAGACAAAGCGCCCGCGAGAACCGCGAGCTTTTTCAGGCCAACGATGTTGCCGCTGATTTCTCTGTCGATAACAAAGGCGCCCATGAGGTCACCCTGCTTCCAGCCTGGTCCGTCGGGCTGAAGTTTGTTGTGACAGGCAACGCAACTCTCTTTGTTGGCAACCGAAGGATAGATTGAGCGCAGAACGGGCATATTGTTCTGTGTAATCAGGCGAGTCGATTTCGTTCGCGAAATAGGATCGACCATCCTGGTAATCACGCGCGTCATATCGCTATCGGTTGGCGGCGTTTTAATCGCGAGTCCGGGAACACCCACCATCAGGACTTTCAAACCCAGATCAAAGTCAGAGTTCTTGTTAAACGCTTTGGTTGCGGCCGCTCGAAACTCAGCCGGCACCGGGGCGCCAACGGTGAGGTGCTCTCCGCGTGTTTCCGAGTAGGTCGAGACAAAGTTGCTGGTCAACGCGAGCAGAGCGTCCGCTTCGTTCGTCTTGTCAGTTTTGAACTGCCCAAGCGTCGTTGAATACACGAGGCTGCCGATCAGAACGCCGGTCGCAATAGCGACTGCGGCGAGCAGAAGCAGCGGTGTCCAGCGTGAATTCATGGGATTGCGGGGCCAGGATCGAACAGGGTGACTTATCAGAATAGATGGCCGTTGCCCGGGTGCCACATTGAACGGGTGAAAAACACAGACGAAGCGTGGAGTTTCTCCCGAATCCAGCGTCCACCGACAGGCAGGGGTCACTGCGCACTGGATTCAGGTGTGTTCGCGGCACACACCGATCGCGCGCCACGTCTTCGGCACGGGCGGGAACACAAGCGGACAAAACAAAGCCCCGACCAGAAAACTGATCGGGGCCTTGCCTACAACGGAGGGAACTACAGGGAGAGGAAATTTTTCCGGGTTGTTCGCTGACTTTAAGTCAGTTGATTCAGTTCAGGACCTTGGGCCAGTTGGCGTCACCATCCGCGATGCTCTTGGTGATGTCCGCGGACCAGCGATCCTGGATTGACTTGTTGTAGTTCAGGTAGAGCTTGTTATCGACAATTTTCCAGGCATCGGGGTCAATCGGTGCCGTTTTGCCCTTGCTGACGGCGTAGGCGCAGTAGCCACCGTACTGGGGTGCGTACTTGTCCGGATTGCCTTTGAACAGCGCCAGATTCTCGGCGCTGGAGAAATTCCACGTCGCACCGTTGTGCTCAAACGCATGGTCGGCGACACCCTGAACCGGTTTGCCCTGAGTAAAGTACGCAACGGGATCGAAGCCGCTGATTGCTGTGCCACCGGAATGTCCGGCGGTGGACTTGTCGACGTTGACCTGCGGGCTTGCGGCCTGGGCGATCTGGATCGTCGTGAACGCTACAAGCGAAAGCAGCAGTGCGGTTACTGAGAATATTCGGCGTGAAAGATTGGCAGTGGTGTTCATGTTCAGAGTTCTGGTCATAGTGGATGTGCGTGGGGTGGTTGTGCGTGGGTTCATCATCTCGTCCGTGGCGGCCGCTTTAGCTGGCGGTGTTCCTGTGTAGTGCGTTCGGATGTAAGACCCGGGACCTGGCCGAATGTTCCTGAAAATATTTTCAGACCTGCAAACCAAAATGGAAACTCGGGGAAATACGCTGCTTTTAGATCCCCGAAAATCTCGTGAGCCAGCCCGGTACGGATAATGACGAACCGCAGGAACCTGAACTCTGTGTCAGAATCTCACAAAACTTTCACAGGTGATCAGAGCGATATGGTGACCCGGTTAAACCTGCCCGATTCGTTGTGGGCGGCCACTGCCAACGCGCCGCCAGCGACCAAGCAGCTCACGGGCGACACCAGCGTCGACGTGGCGATTGTTGGCGCGGGCTTCAACGGCCTGCGCGCTGCCATCTGCCTGGCCGAGGCTGGAAAAACGGTTGCCGTTGTTGATGCTGGCGATGTTGGCTGGGGTGCTTCCGGGCGAAACGGAGGCCAGGTCAATCCGATTGGGCACGAGCCGCCGGCAGCTGTTGCGCGTCGATGGGAGGGTAAGCACGACAGCGTCTACGCTCGCCAATATCCAAAATTCGTCATCGATTCGGCGGACGAACTGTTCGATGTGGTTCGCCGCTACAACATTCAATGTGACGCCGAGCAGAACGGGTGGATCAGGGCGATCCATGGCGACAGCGCGCTGGCAGATTTCGAGTTGATGTACGACGGTTGGGCAGCAGCCGGCGCTGACATCAAGATGATCGATCGCGCGGAACTCGAGGCACTCAGCGGCTCGCCGAGTTACCAGGCCGGTTGGGTCGCTCCAAGAGGCGGGTCGGTACAGCCGCTGTCTTACGTTCGCGGTTTAGCCACTGCAGCCATTGCGGCCGGGGCAAACATCTACACACACACTCGGGTTAACGACCTGACGCCTCGCGGTGATCAGTGGGTGTTGCGAACGGCGAAGGCGGCGATCACAGCCGATCAGGTATTGCTTTCGACCAATGGCTATACGGATGACCTGTGTCGCGGTCTGAAAGAAACCGTCGTGCCCATCATCAGCATTCAGGCAGCAACGGCGCCGTTGACGCCGGAACAGGATTCGAAAATTCTTCCTGGACGACACACGTTTGCGGATACCCGGCGGGTCATTTTCTATTTCAAGAAGACCGCGGACAATCGTCTCGTATTCGGGTCAGCAGGATTTTCAGGTGACCAGCCGGGGGAGCCCGACAAGCGTCGCATCATCCTGGGGTTGTCGAAGGTTTATCCCTTTCTGACCGATATTCAGCTCGACTACATCTGGGGTGGACGAATCGCGGTTACCCAGGATCACCTGCCACACATTCATCAGCCGGCGCCTGGACTCTGGACGGGCCTGGGTTGCAACGGTCGCGGGGTGGCGATGTCTACCGTGATGGGCAGGCTGCTGGCCGAGCTCGCGCTGGGCAAAGACGCCAGAGACCTCCCGCTGCCTGTGACCGGCCTGAAGCCGTTCCCGTTTCACCGATTTCATCGGCTCGGCGCGAAGGTTGCGCTGCACTGGAAAGAACTTCAGGACAATCGAGAGGCATCTGTTTAGACGTTAAGTACTGGCTTAAGGCCAGATCCAGCAGGTTGTTTGAGCCAGCGAAAGCCCGCGGTTTTCCGGCGTTTTAGTCAATCGCTGACGCGTTGTATCTCCCTGTGGTGCACGATCGCACCACGCGCGACGCTCAGGTGCTTCATTCCGACTCAGGTCTTCCCCTCATCGTGCCGACTCCGGTGACACTGCGGGTCCGTGGCATACTCGACTCC
>CALHMG010000366.1 GCA_938034705.1 uncultured Gammaproteobacteria bacterium | reverse complement strand
GATCGCAGCGCTCACGACGTCAGGTTCACTGACCGCCCGACGCATGATTTCTGAAATCGCCTCAAACGCGTCCGAGCGTGTCGCGGCCTGGCGGCAGTCGGCAACAAACTGATCAATGCTGAAAGTCACTGGCTTCTCCTGGCTCTGGATTAAGCGCCCGATTCGAACATGACATTACGATATCATGGGTCTGATTCAGTTCATGCGAGGTCTATCGTGGCATTAAGCGAGTATAAAACGGCGCTGGTAACCGGCGCCTCCAGCGGAATCGGCAGCGCCGTCGTCGAACAACTCACCCAACGCGGCGTAACCGTGCACGCGCTCGCAAGACGCAGGGAACGACTTGAGGAACTCGCGGAAAAAACCGGCTGTCATATTCACGCAATCGATCTTCAGGACACTGACGGTATCAGGGCAGTCTGCGCTGAGATCCCGGCAGACATCCTGATCAACAACGCCGGTCACGGACGCGGATTCAGCAAACTGTACGAAACGCCGCTTGAAGATGTCGACGATTCCATAGACATCAATATCCGGGCCGTCTACCACATGCTTCGCGCCGTTCTGCCTGGCATGGTTGAGCGGGATCATGGATACATCGTCAACGTAGGGTCCATGACGGGCCTTTACTCCGTGCCGACGTCCGTTTACGGCGGCAGCAAGGCCGCGGTTCACATGCTGTCTCGAAATCTTCGCCTTGAACTTGCGGGCAAGAGGATTCGCGTAACCGAAATCTGTCCGGGCCGGGTGGCTACCGAGTTTTACGATCGCGCGATCGATGACCCGGTGTTGCGTGACACTTTGAAGAACACGGGCACCAACGAACTCACGCCCCACGACGTCGCAAGCACCATTACTCACTGTCTGGAAACACCAGCCCACGTGAACATCAACCTGGTTGAGCTACAGCCAACTGAACAAACGTACGGCGGCAGTCAGTTCACCCCTTTCGAAAACCACTGAGCGACACAAAGGCAAACACGTGCGCACAATGAAAGTCTATTCACACCCTGACCATGGAGAAACAACCGTCAAGGAAGGGTTCTCATGGCCCGGGTTTTTCTTCACCTTCGGTTGGGCCTTGCTCAAAAACCTGTGGGGACACGCCATAGCGCTTGGCGTGTTGCTCGCCGGATCACGCCTGACTTCAATTTACTTTGAACGACGGTTTGACGCCAATCCGAACGATGGCGTCGCGGCCGCTGTCATCATCGGCGCGATGATCGTTCTGATCGGCACCTGCATCATCGTTGGCTGGTACGGCAATCGGTGGGTTGAACAGGCACTGATCGCCAAAGGCTACACCCACACCGGGACCCGGGACGCCTGACCGACATCAGAATCTGCGGACCCTGGCCTGTTAACCGTCTTCAGTTGGCGATGAGATCCAGATCTGATCGACTCAGTCGTTCATTGCCTGATTCGGTAACGATGTAGGACTCACCAAGCGCCATCGCCATGCCTTTTGCTTCGTCCATGAGAATCATGTGGAGAAAAAACACACTGCCTGTTCGAATCGGCAGCGGGTTGCCGTGGTAGAACATGGGTGGATCGACCCACAGCGGGTTGAATATCGCGCTCATCCCGTATCCACACGCGTTAAACCGTGCGTGTTGGAACCCGTGGTTGTCGCACGTGTCCGCATAGGCATCGAAAACATCTCCCATCGGTCGCCCGGGGACCAGCGCGTTGCGACAGGCCTGCAGAGCGTCGGCAACGGCGGCAAACATTTTTTCGTGATGAGGATCCACCGGGCCGGTCAGGATCGTTCTCATCATGGCCGCATGGTAGCGGGCGTAAGCACCGGAGAATTCAAGCGTCAGCTGGTCTCCCTCGGTCATGTGCCTGCGACCGCTGAAGTACCGCACCAGCATCGCACCCGGACCTGACCCGATAATGAATTCATTACCCGCATAGTCACCACCGCCTTTGAACACTGCCCCCTGCATGGCGGCCAGAATGTCCCCCTCAAAAGCTCCCGGACGTGCGAGTCTTCTGGCCTCGTCCAGCGCCTCATCCGACAGCTCGGCAGCTCGTCTGGAATACACCAGCTCTTCTTCGCTTTTGACAATCCGCAGCTCGTCCACAAGACGACTGTGATCCTCAAAGCTGCAGAATTCTTTCAGGGATCGTTCGAGCATTATCCAGTTGGCGGCAGTCAGGCCATAGCTCTGCAGCTCCAGACCGAGGTTCTGACCCCGCAAGCCGAGGTCGCTCAGCAACGCCACGAGTTCCTCACCGGGATCCACGCCCTCTCGATCAACCCAGATATGGATGTTCTCGACATTGGACGTGTGCCGGGCCTGAAGCAGATCGGGGCGACGGGTAAACAGCGTAACGTTGCCCTGTCCGTCAACAATCATGCACTGGAAAAGACTGAAGCCGAAAGTGTCGTAGCCGGTCAGCCAGTACATGCTCTCCTGTTTGAACAACAGCATTGCGTCGACATTGGCCTCGCGGACCGTCTTCGCCAGAAGCTCGCGTCGTCGGGTCATTTCCCGATCACTGAAATGTAGCGACATCAGAACAGCTCCGTTGAGGCAGTGCCATAAATCCCGAGATCACAGGTGATGCGATCGCCGACCCGAACAGGCATCGGCTGCCCGGTAACGCCTGTGGTGACGAACTGCCCCGCCTGCAGCCCGGTACCGAGGTCACTGAGCGTATTCGCAAGCCAGGTGAGCGCCTGCAGCGGTCCACCCAGCGCGTCTGCACCTTTGCCGGTCGTGACAACTTCGTCGTTGATAATCAATGATGATTCGTGATCGGCCAGCGCGCGTGGGTCAAAAGATTCCGTTGTGGCCGCGCCGAGAACGAAGTGCCTCGCGCACGCGTTGTCGGCGATCAACCCGGCGGTGCCCGGTATCGTGAAGTCCTCGAACCGTGAATCCGGCAACTCAAGTCCTGGATGCAGTGACTTGATCGCCGCCGCGACCTCGTCCTCGGTGTACGGCGTATCGCGAGGCGCCAGATCCGCACCCAGCGTGAATGCAAACTCTGCCTCCGCCACGGCCATTCGATTCCTGGCGAAGCTGAACTTGGCGCCATCAGTTCGCACAATCGACTCGTACATTCGACCCGCAAGAGGCCGGTCGACGTTGATGTGATAGCGGCCGGCCTCCGCGGTAGCCGCAATTTTCCAGCCGACAACGGCCTCGTTGCGCAGTTTTGCCAGCGTAGCCTGAATCGCGTAGCCCTCTTCCGGAGTATCCGGCCAGAGGTCACTCTTGACGTATTCGATCACGTCACCGGATCGCCAGTATTCGCGGATCAGTTCCGCCGCTCTCTCGATATCGGCCATTGTTATGTCACCGAAGAAATTTGGGTCCTCAGTGTAAACCATGGGTGCGACGTCATCGTATACTGATCGAACCGCTGTGCAGGTCGCCGTGAACGCCCCACAGCAACTGAAACGTCCGTGCAGTGCGGCCACTGTGTCAGTGAACTTGCCGCCGCTGCGCCATTGCAGACAGAGCAGATGACCAACGCGCTTTTTATTACACCCATTTACGCCGCCCTGTGCGGAGTCATTCTGCTTGTGCTGAGCGTACGGACGCTGCTGCTGCGCCGCGCAGCGGGCATCGGAATAGGATCGACCAGAAGCGGCGTCGAGAATCTGAAACTCGCGCGCGCTATCCGGGCCCATGGAAACTTCATCGAATACGCGCCTATGGTTCTGATACTGATGGCGATGCATGAGTTTCGCTCAGGTCCGGTAACCGCACTGTGGGTCTTTGGCAGTATGCTGATACTGGCGAGAGTCGTTCATGCCCTTGGCATCAGTCGAGAGCCCGAGAACCTCAAACTACGAGTCGTCGGCATGGTGCTGACGCTGTCATGCATCGCGGGTCTGGCGTGGCGCGTGCTCTACACCTACTTCTGACGACCGACTACTTTCGTGAAGACGGCCCGGCCCACTGGTCGGTCAACGCGCGCAGCAGACCGCGAGACACCTCGGGGTCCCCGCCTGCGATGTCATCGATGGCGCCGCCGTCGATCCTGATCAGCTTAACGGGCGTCTCGGTTCGAACCGACAGCAGTCGATCGCGCCCTGCCAGCACCTCAAGCGCGCCAAAAACCTCAAGACGGCCAAGATTTCCGACGGGCTCCGACTGGCCAGGACGCCATGATGAAGTCGAACCGCTGACGATCAGCCAGCACGCGTCCGCCT
This sequence comes from uncultured Gammaproteobacteria bacterium, assembly GCA_938034705.1. Taxonomy (GTDB): domain Bacteria; phylum Pseudomonadota; class Gammaproteobacteria; order Arenicellales; family CALHMG01; genus CALHMG01. The sequence continues at coordinate 24,560 of CALHMG010000366.1, read as the reverse complement.
CATCACCGGTACGATAGATCCACTTGTCTTCCGGTATCTCGATCACCCTGCTGTGATCCGCGAGGTAGCGATGCTGATTGGCCTTCAGCGGCGAGAACAGTGTCGAATGACTGATAAGGGCGAAAGGATCACTGGTCCTCTGGGCAACGGGCTCAACCATTTCGAGCTGGTTGTGATTTTTCGCCTCACCCAGCGCGACCAGCGGGCCTGCCTCGGTAAATTCGTAAACCTGGTCGAACTGATCCGGGTTTTCGACACGTTCACTGATCCAGATAATCGTCACCGAAGGCAACAGGATACGTATGTTGTCACGAAGCTCGGCCCGCCCTTCGTGGTCCAGCGGAGACAGCGCGTCATGAAAAACAATCACGTCGGGCTTCTTGGCAAGAATACGGCCAAGGGGGATGCGGTGTTTGGCAACTTCCGGCAACCGCGAACCGCTTATGCCGACCTGAGATTCGCTCAGCAGAAACATCAGCGCGGTCCGAACGCCAACTTCGTCGACCACCTCGGCAATCAGTTTATCGATGGTGCGGCGAGCTTCGGGATCGCCGCTCGCGACGCGTCCGTAAAGCATGTTGTCCTCAACGGTCAGCGCACGGTGATACTCCTTCTGATCGAACCGGTCTATCGCACCGCGCAGATCGTCAGGCAGATTTTCGGCAAAATCCCGTCTTGCCTGCAGCAGCTGTGTCACGAGCCTGAAATCGAATTCAGCGAACCCGTGCCGTTCAGGGCTGACCTGTAAAAACACGGCAAGCAGAGCAGCCGACTGATCCTTTTTCAGAGGCCTGGATTCGTTGTAACGATCGACGACCTGGGTCAGAAATTCCACCCGCTCGTCATCTTCAAGATCAAAATGCGCCAGCAGCAGGCTGTCCGCCGGCAGGTCCGTCATCATCTCGGCGAGTCGCGTGAACACTGTCGCGCCACCTTCGATGGCTCGTTCGCGCAAACCGAGATCATCGAGCACAGCGATCAGGTGGGCATTGCGCGACAGCGCATCGCCGGCCAGACGTTCATCTACGGGCACACCAAACAGAATGTTCTCGGCGACCGTCGCGTTGAGGTTGTAAACATCAGGATCGAACGACGACACAACATGCTCGAGGCCCTCCTCAAGAATCCGTCGATTCAACCGCTGTCGGCATTCAAGCAGGCTCGCCGCGAGCTCCGGTCGTTCCTGTGGATCAAATATCTCGAGCAGGCTGCGCTGGTAGACGATCCCTTCGGATCCAATCGCAACACTGACCTGCCGATACCAGTTCGCCCAGGCCTCTTCGCTCTCGCCGTCTGCGGGGAGATCGGGTATGCGGTGATCGTCCCACTCGCCCGCGTAAAATTCTGCACTGTTGCCCGAAGCGATTGCTTCGTCGTACTGGCGCCGCAGATCATCGTCGCCATCGATATCGATATCGGGCGCACGCATATTCAGTCCGTAACGGATATTTTCCTGAATCGTGCCCGCAAAAATGTGCGGATTGGGTCCAAGGTATCCCAGCCTGGTGCGAAAAACGGAGTTGGGAATATCGCTGATCAGTTCACCATCGAACTTCACAGACCCGGTTGTAGGTTGATCCAGACCGGTAAGCAGCCGCGCAAGACGCGCTCGTCGAACACCAAACTCGCCGGTAATAGCCACGGTAGAACCGGCGGGGATATCGATACTGATTCCAGACAGCACACGCTCGGCGTTCTCGTTGACCCACGACACCCGCTCAAGGCTCACGTCACCGTTGAGATGGGGGCGTGTATCCGCCTGACTCAGGTTCAGTTCAACCAGTCCATCCGGGTTGAACAGTTCTATGATCTGTTCGTACTTGATCTTGGCGTCTTCGTGGGCCTGATAGTGATTCAGCAGTTCTTTCCAGGGTGACGTGAGATCCTTGTACGCGGCCAGCGACGCGACCAGTGCACCGATGGTCAGATCCCCCTTGAGCACCAGGTATCCACCAAAAAGATAAAACAGAAACGGAGTGATCTGTCCGATCGTGTTATTGAGAAACTTCATGAAGAACTTCTTCTTGAAGATCTCAAGACGAACCCAGAAAAGATCACCAAAACGCTGGGAAAATTCCGAGAGCGTGTAGGCCTCGGTACCCTGAAGGCGGATTTCCTGGGCTCCCGAAACGGTCTCTCCAATGCGTTCAGAGAGTTTGCGCACGCGCCTGACGCGTTCCTTTTTGAGTCGGTTTACCTGCTTCTGCAGTTTGGGGATCAGATAGCCCTGGACCGGGATCAAGGCGACCGACACCAGACCGAAAACCCAGTCCTGGGCGAACATGAAAATGAGAATGGTGATCATCGTCCCACCCTGAAACAGGGGTAACGCGACCGATTCACCAATATAGCCCGCGAGAGGCTCGGTCTCGGCCGTGACCGTACTGATCATTTCGCCCGAAGATATTTTCGAAAAGTGACTCAGCGGAAAGCGCAGGGTTCGTTCGATTAACGAAAACCGCAGCCGGCGCACCATCCGTTCACCGATGATGCCCTTGAAGGTGTTGATGCGCATCTTCAGCACACCATTGAGAACGATCAGAACCAGCAGCGCGACGCACAAAACCACGAGAAACGGCACCGGCTGAAACTCAAAGCCGAAAAGCGTTTTTACAGGAGACTTATCCGTCAGCGCATCGTTGATGATCCACTTCGGCAGCTCGAGCGTCATGTACAGGATGGGAAACGACAGACAGGTCAACGCCACAATCACGAGCTGATGCTTGCGACTGTATTCCCAGATATAGCTCAGAATGTTCTTTTGCAAAAAGTGGAAGCCCTTCCTTAAGGTTCGCTGATGACTTTATCTGAGTTGATTGGGTTAGCTAACCGGGCAATTCGACCGATGCGCCGTTGCGCCGCGCCGACTCATAGACGGCAAGAATAATCTCCACCGCTTTTCGTGACTCGACGCCATCAATGTCCGGCTGACGGCCGGCCTTCAGTGCCGCGACAAAGTCTTCAAACACAGCCTGATGCCCGAGCGCGTCGACGCCGGCAGCTGGATCCGAGGCGCCCACGCCCGCACCGGGCAAGCCACCGAGCTGTTCACGCAGTTCGGCATCCTCTGGCAGCTCCTTACGAAACTCCCAGGTCAGCAGATTGCCGTCCGCAAGAGTCGCCGTGCCGTCGGTTCCCGCGAGTGTAATGGTACGAAAATGACCCGGCCACATGCTGGTGGTGCAGGCGATGATGCCAAGCGCGCCGTTTGCAAATTCAAGACTCGCTGATCCGGTGTCTTCGACCTCGATACCATCGTGTGCCAACGTGGCAATGTGACCTGAAAGCCGTCTTACCGGTGATCCCATGAGCCACTGCAGCAGATCGATCGAATGGATGCCCTGATTCATCAGAGCGCCACCTCCGTCCAGTGCCCAGGTGCCCTTCCACTGCGACGAATCATAGTATTCCTGATCCCGCCACCATGGGCCAAACGCCTGGCCAAACGTGAGCCGACCAAACCGACCGGCATCGACGGCACGTTTCAGCGCCTGGGCGCCGGGCGTAAAGCGGGTGTTAAACACGCCACCAAGGGATACACCGGCACTGGCGCAGGCATCGATCATGTCATCGATTCGATCCAGTGTTACGTCCAGCGGCTTCTCGCAGATCACATGCTTACCCGCTCTCGCGGCTTTCACGGCGATATCGGCGTGGGTGCCGCTCGGTGTTGAGATGGTGACAATATCGATGTCATCTCGACTGACAAAGACGTCGATATCATCGGCGCCGGTCGTATCGCTATCGGGTGCGATTTGTGTTCCGGTTCCGCGCCCGTTGTCCATGACTCCGACGAGTTCACAGTCCTGCATCAGCGCGATTGCCTCGGCATGAATTCGCGCGATCATTCCCGCGCCTATGATTCCAAATCGCTGTGTCATGACGCATGCTCAAGGGCGAAATCCCTTGCCGATGCAATCAGTCTGTAGCGCGCGTTAATACGGGTCGCAATCGACTCTATGGACGCGTGGCCGTCAACAATGTCCAGAAACGAGTCGCGCACCAGCGGAAAGTGGCTTTCGTGACCGTCATCAAGCTCGTCTGGCGCGACAAACCTGAAGCCATCGGCGGTTTCCAGCAGCGTCAGCCCGGGGAAGCGATTGCGCCACGACTCAAGAGCTTCGTTTGCGTCATTCAGCAAAGTGTCACGATTGTTCGGATGCGCCGGTTCAACATGTACTTCGGCCTTGAATCGGGTGTGCGCTCCCTGCTCGACATGCACGACGGCGCGAGTGCCGCGGAGCACAACGTCATGCAGATCCCCCGCACCTTCGGGCTCCCGCTGACGCCATTCGGCCCGTTGGGCAATGTGAACATCACCGAGTGACCAGCTGATCTCACCGTTGCACGCGAGCTGCAATGATCCCTGGTCATCCACTGAGTCTGTCAGTTCCGGCGCAAAGGAGCTTAACCCGGTGCTGTCCTCAAACAGTTCGGGATCCACCGTTGTAGACCACCGCCGTGCCCCATGCAGCTGGATTTGTTCAGATGCGACACCGGCGTCGTCGACAACAAACCACATCGCCTGTTCGATAAGATGAGACTGGATGTCGACCATGCCATCTCCCTGCACGTTAACGTCGTAGTACCAGGCCGGTCGTCGCAACGGCTTGCCGTTGACCTGTTTGAAAAGATGATGAATCGAACCAAGCTCGATGGCCGGGTCGTGCACCGACGATTTCTGAAACTCGCCGAACACGCGCGGTGTGCGAACAACTTCGTGACACAGTCGCGACAGGATCTCGTGGCGGATTGTCATGATGTCCATGACGGAAACAGGCGCTTTGAGAGCCCTTTCGAGATGCGTCAGCTGCGCCGACTGGGTCAACCATGGCTTGTCAGCCAATACGTGAATTCCGCTATCCGCGATCGCGGCCGCCGATGACAACTTGACGTTGTTCGCACCGGCGAGGACCGCAACGTCGCCCGCAGCTTCCTTGATCAGGTCTTCGACGCTGCCGGATCTGTGATCAATCACCCAGTCGGTTGGGCGCACAGTCCGCTGATTGAAAGAATCGATCAGCGCAACAAAGGCGTCGAGTTCAGCGCCATCAGGTGCATAAACCACTATTCGTGAATCAATCCGATCTGACTTTTCGCGTAACACAAGTGCGGCGTGAAAGTGCCCCGGGTTCAGAAATACAAATCGATATGCCAAGAGGTACCGCCTCGAGTGTCTGGTCAACAGTGGACAAGTGATGCTAGCGCGGGTCCTGCACACTGTCGAAACTGACGTTGTTTCACGTGCTACCGCATCCGCATTCTGGCACGGTAACCACTTGCCCTACACGACGCAGGTAAATCGAATGACCTATCAACAATATCTTCAGGAACTGGTTGGAAAAACTGTATGGATTGAAGACAGTGACGAGCAACCGTGGATCGCTGTATCAGTCGATGAAGACGATGGCGATCGCGGTGAAATCGTAGAAGTAGGCACCGACTACTGTGTTCTGAGATACAAGCGGCGTCTTCGCCGAGACATACAAAGAGCGGTGCCGCTCTCCATGGTCACCGTTATTCGTGATGCGTGACTGATCAGGACTGATCTGTCTTGATGCCCAGGCGCTTTATGGCAGCGCAGGCCTGACCGTGCTGACGGGTTTTGACGTCCAGGGACAGCGAGTCTGCAAATACGGGCGCAAACTGCGCGGTGTCGGAGGAACTTTCGCTCGACGCCTGGCGACGGTCTTCGGACGGCAAATAAGTCTCGACGCGACTGCTGTCTTCGCTGACGCGCATGTCGATGACGTTCATCTCGGCCATGTCGTAAATCGCATTGAGGTAGTTCGCCAACCGTTCACGACCGATGTTTTCTGCGATGTTCCGAACCCGCAGCAGTTCTTCGGCCCACACGTCCGAGCCATCGACACCACAACGCGCAAGAGCGATCTGAGTGATAAGCGCTGCACGAAGCAGATCTTTTTCCTCGAAGTGAGTAATCGACAACGCAATCGTTCTGGATCTGAAGTCGCAAACCCATGCCCACGGCTGGTCAGCGATAAGCCTGAAACCCCACGCGGGCGATTCGAGCCACACCGGAAAGAAGATGCGCCGAACGCTGTCCCCGTACTTGCGTACGCTGAGGTCATCCAGGTCGACAATGCGACTTGGGTCGGTCTGTTTTCGTTTGATTCCAAACACGAGTGGATCCCTGAAGCTTCATCTAAGCTCGTGGTGTCGCGTCTTATCAGTCTGGTGTGGGTGCCCGCAGGCTCAAGGCAGGTTCATCTAATTGGTTAATTTGCCTGTATCAGCCCGGTCTCACGCGGCAACCGGGGGGCCCGGACCCGCGCCGAATCACACCGGACGGACAGGTCATTAGGACAAACAGCTAATACCGAGTCCGAACAACGTAATCTCGTCCACTAAGCGGCGTGCGCGGGCTTAAAATGGCGCACGGATGAGCCGAATTCCCCTCGGTTTGACACCGCAAAACAACAGCCGACCGCTGGTCGTGGGAGTGTGACGCTTGGTCCTCAGCCGGTGGTTGGCAAACGGTCGCGTCACTAGCTTTGAGATTCGATGGGGGTCGACAAAGTCACTGGCTGTCGCTGTATCTTCGCAGCCGACGGTGATCTCAGAATTCAGTACGCTCCCGCAAAGTCCTATAAATAAAAAACCGGGTATCTCCTTTGATTTTTGAATTCGCAAGCTTTCGGCACGGCCGCCGGTCAGCAACACGTTGCTCGGCGCTCGGTGTGATCGCAATCGTTGCAGGCCTCACGTTCAGCGTCGCCGCAAACGCGGCTGAGAAATTCAAGATCAACAAGGTCTCGACGACCAAGCACGGCCGCAACTACGGCACCGGACCCAAAATTGATTACCTGAAAGTAAAATTTACGGGCACCGGCGACGACCTGTTATTGCATGCGCAGAGCTACGACATCGACAGCACCGGTGAAGTGACCATCGAGCTCAATGGCGACCTGATCGGAACTCTGCCCACCACCGCCGACAACGGCAAGAGCGAGGGCACGCTGTGGCTGCTGCCTGCCGGGATGCAGAAAACCGGCTCGAACTCGATCAAATTCACCCGGGTCGGTGGAGACAGGACCTGGGGTGTCACCAAACTCGGTATGTTCGAGCCCGGCTCCTCAAAAACCGCGTTCGGTTACCTCAAGGCAATCAAAGGTGACATAAAACATCCCCGATCTGTCCGCATCTACACGCCCCTGAACGGCGACCAGGCCCACATCGGAATCAAGTTTTTCGATGTCGACACCAGCAACGAAGTCCGGGTCTCCATCTCCGGTCAGTCGGCCGGTAGCCCTGCGATCACGGGCAACAACCGGTTTGGCAATGCCAGCTATTATTCGATTCCATCGAACGGTGGGTGGATTGAATTCACAAACGCCCTGGTGACCGGCTCACCGCTCGCCTGGGGAGTAAAGATAACCGACACCGACCGCGCCTATGGTGCAGTCAGCGTGGGCGGGTTCAGACGCTTAAGCTCGAGTGAATGGGATGAAGCCGCGGTGCGCCGCGTGCTGCATACGTTCGCCTGGGGCGGACACCCCCGGCACACCACGATTACGGCGTGGGCCAACATGCCCCCGGAAGTTGCGATTGTGCAGATGCTCAACTTCAAGCACCACAACTCGCTGCTGTCCCGACCTCACGCGCAGGATCGAGACGGGCTGTCCAATCAGCCAAACACACTGGCATCGATACGATCCTATCTGTCGCGATCCAGCCAGGTGCCCTGGAGCGAGCGATTTCTTTTCCGTGACGACTGGGCGATGGGGATGGCGCTCGCGACAAGCACCAACCTTCGTGGCCTGAATCCGTTCCGTAATCGCATCGGCATCTGGGAAACCAACTACCACATGGCGACGAACCTCAACGCGGGCGTCGAAGACCCGCAGATGGAGCGTTACTACGACACCGTCATGAAGTCGCTCGAAAAAAACGAGCCCTACCAGAAGACAATGGCGGCCGCGGCGGCATCCGCAGCAATTGCCAAACAGTATGCTCACCACGAAAGTCGTTACTACCCCGACGAGGACTTCTGTGAGTGCAACGAGGACTTCGCCCGCGAGTACTACCAGCTGTTCTTCGGAATCCTTGGCGAATACAACCCGGAATATCACGAGACCACCGTTGTCAAAAACATGGCTCGCGTCCTGACAGGTATCGAAGTTGTCTGGAACAACTCCTTACAGCGCGAGCCAACGGTTCCAAGATTCGTCAGCGACTATCACTACCGCGGCGACCTCGATCTGCTCCCCGGTTCCGTGTCGTTTGATCGAGGCAACGCCAAGTATCGACTGCAGGACATTTCGGATGTCGCGATCAATCATCCCGAAAGTCTGAAAAACCTGCCGGTCAAGATCATTGCCGGACTTGCCGATGACAATATGACCGACGCCAAGGCCAGCGTTATCCGCAACGCCTGGGCAAGCATGAGCGAGAAGAATCTGCTGGATTTCATCCGTGCCTACGCGATCAGCGATACGTTCCACAACGCAACGCGAGTCAAGTACTGGAACTCGTTTGATCGAACCATGATCTTCAACAACGCGTTTTACTTTACCAACCGCGAGGTGTTTACGAGCACCTGGCAGGTCAATCGCTATGACGACGAAGGCTTTAAGCTCTTTGAACCCAAGCACAACGTGTTCGGCGGCCAGCGTGGTCCCGAAGCTGCACGGAGCACCGACGTTTTCCGCAACGTCTATAACGGTTCCAGTGAAGACCTGTGGCGGTTCACCCGTACTCGGGAGTACCACAGCGGGCTCTTCTGGGAAAAGAACTGGGCCAGCGTCATTCCGAAAAAGAACGGTCGTCACAAAGTCAAAGATGTGGGCGAATTCCTCTGGAACCGTTTTATCGGCGATGGACTCAAGAACTTCGGCCCCGTCGAACGCGCACACGTGTACGCGCTGCTTGGCAGTCGCTTTGACCTCATGCAGGGCGTGGATCCCTCTTCGCTCAATCGGATTATTTCGATGGCGGACATGGAAACCGATGCAAACCTGGTGAATTACGTCAACAAGCTATCGCGACAGGAGCTGAATCTGACCAGCTCGTCGCGATCCATTCGCGACAACGCGAACGTCAAGGTAGGTCGGGCCGTGGCTTTTATTTCAGCTACTCCCTTCGCCCTCGCTCAGGAAGGTCTGTAATCATGGCTGCAAAAACACACTCTCCGGACCGACGTGATTTTCTGAAAAAGGCCGTTGCAACCGGTGCGCTGTACACCGCCGGTGGACTGCCAATGCTGTCCGAGATCGCCGAGGCGTCAGGATACGCAACACCCTCGGGTCCGATCGTCGTCAACGTCACGCTACTGGGCGGCCCCGACATGCGCCATCTGCTGCCGCCGGCGTACACCAGCTCAACGTCAAGCTACGGCTACAACTTCTGGCGAGCGCGGGCACGTGCCTTTGGTATTGGCAGCAGTCCGGCCGCCTGGCAGCGCCGCTGGAATGATCGTTACTATCAGCGCGGCTCCGGCGCATCCCGCTTTGGCATTCTCAAAAGCGCACCCTGGCTGCGCGATATGTGGGACGACGGCAACGTGGCCATTGTCAACAATGTCATTGGCTCGACCTCACGAGATCATGAGCACTCCATCATGGTCATGGATCAGGGCAACCGAAAAACCGGACCGAACGATCTCATCCGATCAGGCTGGGGTGGCCGACTTGCTCAGGCGCTCGACGCCAACGTGGTGTCGGTCAGTCATACACCACGACCATTTTGCTACGGCGCGCACCCAAGTGGTGACATCACTCGTATCGACACAAAATCTCTGGTCGGCGCCGATGACACCCGTTCGTTCTCTCTCTACAAAGCGCAAACTTCCGGTAGTCAGGCGCAGTGGGATGACCGCGGCATGCTCGCTCGCACCCTGCGCTCGTACTACGGCGGACTGAAAAAGGATATCGACCCGGATTCGATCTACGCCGAATTTGTCGAGATGGAATCGAAGGTTCGAAAGTTTGGTCGTCAGATCGACCAGCGCCTGCGATCGGTCAGCGAACCTGCACGATTCAGGACGCTGCAGCACTGGGAAAAAAGTCCCATGCGACATCCGGGATTCGGACTCCAGGCTCGCAACCTGCATGACGCCCTGGCCTGCAGCGATATTCTCAACATGCGCGTCGGGTCAATGGAAATGGGCGCGTGGGACAGTCATGAAGGCCAGGCCGAGATGATTGAACCCAACTTCAAGGATCTCTTTGGCAACAACATGGCCTTCGATACCCTCTGGCAAAACCTGCCGGGTAAAATTCGCAAGCGCGTCGTGTTCTGTTTTCAGGGAGAATTCGGCCGCCAGCTCATGGCCAATGGCGAAAACGGCACGGACCACGGTCGCGCCAATTCCGTGATTCTCATCGGCCAGAAAGTTAACGGCGGCATCTACGGCGACATGTTTCCCGAGGGCGAAATTGCACGTCTCAACCGTCCCAGTGCAGACATTCAGGGGCTCACCACGATCGACCACGTCTACGGAGCGCTGTGCGACTGGGCGCAACCGGGCACTGGCGACATCGTATTTCCCAATCGCGACAGCTCCAGAGTTGAAGCCGGCGTAAGACTGGACCGTCTGTTCGCCTGAGTTTCTCGATGCATCCCGCAAAGGTGCACGTTTACACTTGCGCTGACGGCACAGTTCGTTGGAACATCTGCGACCCGGCAAACGCCGGGTCGTTTTTTTATGGGCAGACCCTCAATGGAAATTCCAGTCTTTATCGCCACCATAACCGGCAATGCAGAAATGATTGCTGAAGACGTCGCCGACGCCATTGAGGACGACGTGACATGGGAGTTATCCAATATGGATGACTCGACGTACGACGCGCTTCAAGAGCATGAACTCGTTCTTATCGTCAGCAGCACCTATGGTGTCGGAGACGTGCCCGACAACGGTCTCGATACCTACGAACGCCTTGTCGAGGAAAAGCCTGATCTGTCCGGTCTGCGCTACGGCGCCATTGGACTGGGCGACTCGACCTACGCTGACTCGTTCGCGTTTGGTGGCAGAAAATGGGATGACACACTCAGCTCTCTGGGAGCGACGCGCGTTGGAGAACTGCTCATCCTCGACGCATCATCCACGGACGATCCGACCGACGTCGCCGTAGCCTGGGCAAAAGCCTGGGTCGACGAACTCAAGAGTTAAACCTTCAAGTCACCGGTGAGATACGCGCGTGGCATTGTCTCGCCGGCGTCGCGTCAGTCATCCGCGTTGCGATCGGTCCTGATCCAGTTCTTCTGGCGGTTAAAAACCACCCCGGCATAAAGCGGTATTTTCTTCAGCAGCCGCAGCCCAAAGCCCACTAGCTCCGAGGCTGACACCAGATCACGACCCGCCAGTACCCAGGTGATGAGCACGGCGCCAACAACAAGACACAGTCCCAGAACGAAAACTGAAAGTGCTGCTGTCCCGGATCCAATCAAGGCAACAAGCGCGCTGAGAACAATTCCGGCAGCGAGCAGCATCACAAGCAGGCCGAGCGGAAGCACCGAAAGATCCAGCGCCATCGCGGCGATGCCCGCATCGCGCTTTTTGATCGCACGACCGAGCATGGGTAAAGCCCGGGAGCCAATCGTCATCAGATGCCCCTGGACCCAGCGTTCCTTTTGCGAATTCTGCGCGGCCTCGGCCGGTGGCAGCTCACTCTCAACGAACACGCCCGGCTCGAAGACCGGCGCGAAGCCCGCGTCAGCAAGGTCGAGACCGAGCTTGAGGTCTTCCACCAGATCGGACCCGGCAAGCGGCGCCGTGCTGGCGATGGACCAGGGGATCGCCATGCCGCTGCCGCCAAGCTGGCACGGCAACCCGAGAACTGAAAAACCCAGCGGTCGAATCGTGTCTTTCAGTCGCCACGCAAACCGGGTCATCGCACCCGCGCCCGGGTCGCTTGGTGGGGCGACCAGACGGTAGTCGGCCTGAACCGGTCGGCCGGCAACGCTCGCGCGCTGGGCCAGCGTGTCGACCATCGACGGACCGGCGAAACAGTCAGAATCCATGAAGATGACGATGTCTGGCGGGCTGTCGGCGAGCTGACGAATGCCGTGATCAAGCGCCCACCCCTTACCCCGGTTGGCGGCGTCCTCGCGCTCGGTAACTTCGGCACCGGCGCCGGACGCCCGGGCTGCGGTCTCGTCGGTGCAGTTGTCTGCGACGACAAGGAGTCGGTCTTCGTCTTGAAGCTGTGGCATCACACTCGCGATCGACTGCGCCACGATATCCTTTTCGTTGTGCGCCGGCATCAACACGGCAACGCTTAAGGCAGACGCATCCCGGCTTGATTGAGCCGCGACTGACGTACGAACAAACGCAAGAGAACCCAGTACGCACTGAATAAAGAGCACCACACAGGGAACCAGCAATATCAACGCTGCGATGAGTAACAGAAAACCCAGAATACCCATTGACCGTTATCGCCCTCCACCGACGCGCAACATGGAACCGGATACATACGAGGACGCCTCTGACATCAGCCAGACAATGGATTCCGCGACTTCCTCGGCAGATCCCGGGCGTTCAAGCGGCACCCGGCCCGCGAGTTTCTCCAGTCGATTTTCGATACCGCTGGAGTCATGGATGTCCGTGTCGATCAAACCCGGATTAACCGCATTGACCCGGACTCCGCCCGGGCCGAGTTCCTGGGCAAGACCAATTGTCAGCGAATCCATCGCGCCCTTGGTGGCCGCGTACCAGACAAATTCGTTGGCGCTTCCCAACGTTGACGCGGCCGACGACACGTTGACGATCGTACCGCCACTGCCACCAAGCGTTGTCACCATACGACGGGCTGCCTCTCTGGCCGCAACCAGTGCACCAAACACGTTGACCCTGATGACCTGCTCGAGGGTGTCATCTTCGACATCAACGAACTGACTGGCGCGACCGATAATGCCGGCGTTGTTCACAAACGCATTGGGTACACCGATCTCACGCTCGCAGCTGTCAAACAGATCCTTGATCTGGCTGGCGTCACCCACATCAGCCTTTATCGCAACAGCGCGCTGACCCAGTGCTTCAACGTCGGAGACAACTTCATTCGCAAGCTGCTGACTGCCGTTATAGTTGACGCACACATCCCAGCCGTCGCGCGCGGCGAGTCTGGCGGTTGCAGCACCAATGCCGCGAGATGCACCGGTAATCAACACTAATTTTTGCGTCATCGTTCCTGCCTCCACCACGGTTGATTCTGTCAACGAGTCGTTTTGAGCGGTTCGCCCTTTTCAGCGATACGCCAAAGATACCAGCTTGCGATGCTGCGCCACGGCCCCCACCGTTCACCATAGCGCTTCAACTTCTGCCGCTGCGGCATTTGTTTGCGATTGAGGCTGAGCATGAATCCCTTGCGCACACCGTAGTCATCAACCGGCAACACGTCGGGGCGACCAAGATAGAAAATCAGCATCATTTCCACCGTCCAGGTCCCGATGCCCTTGACGGTGACAAAGCGCTCAATAATCTCGGCGTCGGTCAATCGCGACAGTGATCGAGCTCCGGGCAGTTCACCGGCGATCGTTTTGCCAGCGAGATCGCGGACGTAGCTGATCTTCTGTTTCGACAGTCCAACCTCCCGCAGCATCCCGTCTGATTTGGACAACAGCGCTTCGGGGTCTGGCCGGGAGTGCTCAAAGGAAGCAAGCAGCCGTTTTTCAATCGCGTGGGCCGACGCAACAGAAAGCTGCTGATGAACGATGGACCGCAGCAGAGCCCTGAACGGATCTTTGGGGCGCTTCAGCGTCAGTCGACACGCCCCTACTTCATCGATGACGCGCGCCATCAAAGGATCGTTCTGGCCGAGGTCCAAAACAGCCTGGTCCGCGTCGTAGGGCAGACTCATGGCGTATCGGGTTCGAATTTCACCGAGAGCCGATCAAGAAACCTGTTCTCGACGCTGTCCCAAACGTCAACTTCGTCGTTGCTCTGTCGGTACCACCTGAGCGTTTCGGGTTGGGTGTCCCCGGAAAGCGCGGCCTTGATTCCCATGTTCGTGGCCTGGTGAGCAACGATCAGGATGTCCGCATCTTTTGCACGTTCCGCCAGCGCGTGCACCGTTGCCTTAACCCGCTCGATGACGTCGAGCATGGACTCGCCACCGGGCACCGCTTTGATGTACCCGTCGTTTCGCCAGCTGTGGTAGTCGTCGCCGAATTCGGCGATGAGGTCCTCGGCATAGCGTCCCTCCCACTCACCAAGATCCATTTCAAGAAGATCCTGTTCAATCAACAGCGGTGTGGACGAGTCGGACAGCATAATGCTTGCCGTCTCGCGGGCGCGGGACAGCGGTGAACAATGCGCGCTCTGAAACTGAAGTTTCTGGCCCGCAAACAGATCTCGCAACAGGGCCGCCTGTTTTTGGCCGGTGGCGTTGATGGGTACATCAGTGCGCGCCTGATAACGACCGCTCGCATTCCAGTCAGTCTGTCCATGTCGGGCAATAAAAAGCGCCATCGGTATTCTCGCGGGCTACATAAATCAAAAGGTTCGGGATCAGCTCTTGCGGTCCGGGCGAGCGTCGACTTCTCCGACGAGCTTGTTAAACGTGGCGATAGAGCTCGCGTTGATGCAATAGCAACGCCTCGGGCCATCGGTACGGCCCTGGATCCAGCCGGCATTCCTCAGGACCTTGAGGTGCTGGGAAACCGTCGACGCCGCGAGTGGCAGGGTATCGGCGATGTCTCCACCAATACATTCTCCTCGTAAAATCAGCTCCCGGAGAATCTGAACCCGGGCGGGATGCCCGAGTGCTCTGGCCAAATTGGCAAACGTTTCGACGTCGTCGTTCGTCCAGTTTTTCATCAATCTGTCAGCACAGGGTGCTGTTCGTCGCTGAAATTCGTATTTCGACGATATACGAATCGATGCAGCCTATCAAGGCGATATATAACGAACATGATGAACGTGGGAACATCAGCGGCCGCGAAGGTGTCTTAGGACCACAAGCACATTCGCTTAACCATCGAATCCATCAAGTTTCGCCCTGGATCACAAACGCTCTAATGTCTCGAAGCAAACTAATTGTTTTAGCCGTATTCGCCATACTCGTGGTGGCGTTTTTCGTGTTTGATCTCGGGCGCTTCTTCAGCCTCGACTATCTTAAATCCCAGCAGGAGCAGCTGGCCGCTTACCGGGCAGCCAATCCCGTACTCTCGGTAGTCGCTTTCTTTGTGCTGTACGTTGTCGTCACCGGACTGTCGTTACCGGGCGCTGCGGTACTGACGCTTGCCGGTGGCGCAATATTCGGATTTTTCACGGGATCGATTCTTGTATCTCTGGCATCGACGCTCGGCGCAACACTCGCCTTTCTGGCCGCGAGATTTCTGTTCAAGGATTCGGTCCAGAACAAGTTCGGCAGCAACCTTCAAACCATCAACGACGGCGTCGAAAAAGACGGTGCGTTCTACCTGTTCACGCTGCGACTGATTCCGGCCGTGCCCTTCTTTGCGGTCAACGCACTGATGGGTCTGTCACCGATCAAAACACTTCTTTATGCCGGGGTCAGCTGGCTCGGAATGCTGCCCGGTACGCTGGCGTTTGTTAACGCGGGTACACAGCTGAGCAAAATCGATTCATTAAGCGGCCTGCTGTCACCGGGCCTGCTCGCATCGTTCGTGATCATTGGTCTGTTGCCCCTGGTCGCGAAAAAAGGCATCGAGTGGTACAAGTCGAGAGAGATATTGAAAAACTACGATAAACCATCTTCTTTTGATCGCAACCTGGTCGTCATTGGTGGCGGATCCGCCGGACTCGTGTCCTCGTACATCGCGGCCGCGGTCAAAGCAAAAGTCACGCTGATTGAACGTCACAAAATGGGCGGCGACTGCCTGAACACCGGCTGTGTTCCGTCCAAGGCGCTCATCAGATCCGCCAAATTCATGTCGCATCAGAGTCGATCTCAGGAATTCGGGATCAAGACCGCGTCGGCAGAATTCGATTTCGCCGAGGTCATGGATCGCGTCAAGCGCATCGTAGAAACTATCGAGCCCCACGATTCAATCGAACGCTACACGGGGCTCGGTGTCGAATGCCTCACCGGCGAGGCGAAAATCACTTCGCCGTGGACCGTAGAAGTAAACGGCCAGACGCTCACCACTCGATCGATCATTATCGCCGCCGGCGCGCGACCGTTCGTGCCACCAATCCCGGGCATCGAAGATGTCGGCTATCTGACATCAGACAACGTGTGGGATCTGCGTGAACAGCCAAAGCGTCTGGTCGTGCTCGGTGGTGGGCCGATCGGATCAGAACTGACTCAGGCGTTCGCCCGCCTTGGATCTGAGGTAACACAGGTCGAAATGGCGCCACGAATTCTCGGTCGCGAAGATCCCGAGATTTCCCAGATGGTCCTCGAGAGTTTTGAACGAGATGGCGTCAACGTGCTGGTGAACCACAAGGCCGTACGTTTCGAGAACGAAGGTGGCGCCAAAGTTCTTTATGCCGAGCACAACGAGCAGGAGGTGCGCATCGAGTTTGACGCTCTGCTGGTCGCCGTTGGCCGGACCGCGAACGTAACCGGCTATGGCCTTGAAGACCTTGAGGTGCCGCTGCGACCCAACCGAACCGTTGAAACCAACGAATTCCTGCAGACCAACTACCCGACTATCTACGCCTGCGGCGACGTGACAGGCCCCTATCAGTTCACGCACACCGCCGCACACCAGGCCTGGTATGCGTCCGTTAATTCGCTGTTCAGTGGCATCAAACGATTCAAAGCCGACTACAGGGTCATCCCATGGGCCACGTTCACCGAACCCGAAGTGGCGCGAGTCGGTCTTAACGAACTCGAGGCCAAGGAACAGAGCATCGACTATGAGGTGACGGAGTACGGCATTGATGATCTCGACCGTGCGATTGCCGATAGCGAAGCACACGGCGTGGTGAAGGTCCTTACGGTTCCCGGCAAAGACAAGATTCTTGGTGTAACGATCGCCGGCGAGCATGCGGGTGATCTCATATCCGAGTTCGTGCTCGCCATGAAGCACGGAATCGGACTCAACAAAATACTGGGCACGATCCACATTTACCCGACCCTCGCCGAGGCGAACAAGTACGCCGCGGGCGAGTGGAAGCGAGCCCACGTGCCCGAAACCGCCATGCGCTGGCTGGAGAAATTCCACACCTGGCGACGCGGCTAGCGTCTGACCCGGGCTGACGCCGAGACCGTCAGGCCGGGCCAAAGTCCCGGCGCCCCGGGGTTTTTCGCCTGTTTGGCGTCACTCGTGACGTGGTACCACCCGAGGTGGGCACTGGTTCATGTCGGTGCGAGGGTCAGTGATTTACCATGGCGGAAGTTCATTCGTGCCTGGTAGCCGTGACCCCAATCTCCCCAACTGACAGTCGGCCGAGACTCGTCATCAATGCTGACGACTTTGGATATTTCCCCGAAGTGACCCGCGGTATTGAGCGGTGCGTTAATGCCGGTACGGTAACCGCGACATCCATCATCGTACATCGCGACACGCCACGGTCGGTCTTCGACAGCGCGCGACGACTTGATGCGATTGATATCGGCGTTCATCTGAACCTCACCTGCGGGCACCCGCTCACGCCAGCACTTCAGAACAGCCTTGGCAGTTTTTCCAGCAAGTTTTCGCTCTTGCCCAATCTGGTCAGCCGACGAATTTCACTGAACATGATCAACGACGAATGGGCAGCGCAGATTGAGGTTGTGCGGGACCAGGGGATTCCGGTCAGGTTTCTGAACTCACATGAGCACCTGCATATGTTCCCGGGTCTGTTTAAACGTTTCACATCGCTGGCGCGAAGGTTTTCGGTCGAGTGGATTCGCGTCTGCAGCCCTGAGTGGACATTATCGGGCAGTCCGGGTCACTGGGTTCGTACGGCCGTTTTCGCCGCGACCGGTGCCATGGCCAGCGCCCCGGCTGATCTCAGATCCGCTCGACTCGTTGGAATCGCTCCAAGCGGGCGGCTGAATCTCGACTACATGAAATCACTCGTCAGAACATTAAGACCCGGCAGTTCCTACGAACTCATGTGTCACCCGGGACTTGGGGAAACCGAGGCCGCCGGCAATCTGAACGAGTATCACGACTGGTCAGGCGAACAGGGTCTGTTAACCGGGCCAGAGCTGCCGGCACTTCTTAATGACGCTAACGTGCATCTGTGCACTTTCAGCAACGCATGAGACTCGGGACCAATCAATGACCGCCATCAAGCCAGAAATCAGTCTCGTTATCCCGGTATTCAATGAATCCGAAGGGGTAACGTCATTCGTGGCCAATCTCATGAGCATTGTCACGAGCACTGGCCTTCATTCAGAAATCATTCTTATCGACGACGGCAGTCACGATGAAACCTTCTACACCATCGCCGAGTTGAACAGCAGCTTCACCAACGTCAAGGGTCTGAGGTTCACCAGAAATTTTGGCAAAGAGGCAGCGCTGCTTGCCGGTCTTGAGGCCGCCACCGGTGATGCGGTGATCACGCTGGACTCCGATGGACAACATCCACCCGACCTCATACCGGAGATGATCGTAAAGTGGCGTGAAGGGGCGAAAATTGTTCATGGCGTAAAATCAGCCGGCTCCTACGAAAACAGATACACCAGAGCAAGAGCCCGCGTCTTCAATTCACTGCTGTCACGGTTTGGCCACATCAATACGATGGGCAGTTCCGACTTCAAGCTGCTGGATCGCGAAGCCGTCGACATCCTCGTTCATTCATTGCCCGAACATCGCCGATTTTATCGAGGGCTCGCGGACTGGATGGGCTTTCCCAGTGCGGAGGTGCCCTTCACGGTCAGAGATCGCGAATCCGGATCCAGCAAGTGGTCAACGCTAAAGTTAATGAGCATGGCGGGTGTTGCGATTATTTCGTTTACAAGCGCGCCACTTCGAATCATTACGATCCTGGGAATGGTCACCATGCTGTTCGGAGTTCTGGTTGGACTTGATGCGGTGATTTCAGTCATCAACGGCAAAGCCGTATCCGGTTTTGCCACACTGATCATCTCGTTGCTGCTGATCGGCAGCTTCATCATGATCAGTCTTGGCATCATCGGTGAATACATCGCAAAAATTTATGACGAAATAAAGGACAGGCCGGTCTACATCGTGCAGTCGAAAATTGGTTTTGATGACTCCGACAAAAATTCATGATTTCTGAACTACGCACGCTATCGACACCTCGAAGTGTCATCACCTGTCTCGCCGTAATCGCCGCGCTGTTTGCCGGGTTCGTCGTGGGTTTAAACGAATTAAGAGACGCGTGGCGCTTTGCCGGATTGGTATTTGCGATTATCGTCCTCGTCTGGCGCGACGATCTTGAGAACGATAAACAGGCGTTGCTGCCGTTGGTTCTCGGCGCTTTGGCCGGATTTATCACCGGCGCGGGCCTCCAGGCTGCCTATGCGGCCTGGTGGAATCACGCCTACATGCGCGAGTACGACTTCTTCGCGCTGTATATGGACGCACATGTCGCCTGGCATCGACTCGATTTTTATGAGCCACTGAACTACCAGGCCGCCTACGAGAGACTTGCGCCTCCGTTTGCGGAGATGCACCCGGGCTTTAAGCGCAACGTGCTTGAAACAGGCACCAAATACCCGCCACCGACACTGCTGTACCTTGCGCCGTTCGGGGCTCTTGAGCGACTGCCTGCTCACATTGTGTGGGTACTCGTAAGCTGGATTTTCATGCTGGGCTCAAGCGTGCTGCTGTGGCGAAACGTGGTTCAGGCAAAGTCGCTGGTGTCGCTGATGGCCATCGGTACGCTGGTGCTGATTGCGCCAGGGACGAAGTTGACGCTCTCGCTTGAGCAGATGCATTTCACGGCGCTGTTCGCCCTGCTGCTGGTCTACATGTTTCGCTACCGCCCCATGGCTGGGCTGTGGGTCGCTGTCGGTACAATCATCAAGCCACCCGTAGGCGCTGCTGCACTTTATCTGCTGCGAGTGAAAAACTGGTCGGGGATTGCTGTGCTCTTTGTCTCAACGATTGTGCTGTGCACAGCTTCAATCGCGGCGTTTGGCTGGGATGTCTTTGTTCGGTTTTTTGTCGACAACCCGAACCTGCGTGTATCGAATTCTCTTTATTTCGAAGACATGAACCGTTCGATGCTGGGCACGGTCATTCGCAATTTTGGCTGGGACTTTGAGTCCGGGTCACCGATGAAGCATCCCGTGCTTCTCATCGGTACCTGCATTGTCACCGTCATCACGCTGACAGGCGTCCTGCTGACACAAAATCTGCGTGACCCGCGCGTGTTTGCGCTGCTTGTCTGTTTTGCGCTGCTGGTTTATCCCGGAACACAACGACACTACGCGGTTATTCTGCTTTTTCCGCTCGTTGTATTCATGGTCACGGCCGATCGCAGCGGCTGGGCCCGGTGGCTCATCGCAGCGATCGCGGCGGCGATCGCGTCGTTCAGTGTGGCCCATACATTCTGGATGACTCTGGCGCTATGGCTGACGCTCCTCGCGTTGATCGTCACCGATCGTGATGGCGATCCACAGACTTCAGTCTGACACTAGATCAGCAGCGTAACGGGTATCGCGAGAGCGACGAAAGCGTTAACGAGATACAGACGTGGCAAACGCGTATCCATGCCGTTCATCATGTGCAGGGCGATGCCAATCGACAGCATCAGCAATGCAAGAAAAGCGCCCGTGAGCGCGACAACGATCCCTGGCCCCAGCAACGGACATGCAAGGGAATCCAGAACGGGGTTCTGGGACTCAATGCTGTAAAGGCATGCACCGGAGGAAGCAATACCGAAAAACAGTATTGCAAGCACGATCCAATTGACGGCTCTCATTCATCCTCCGTGTGTTCGTATCAGTCGGTGTTCACGTCCCGTGACCGACCAACTCCGCAAGCGCGCGAGTCTAGCG
Source organism: uncultured Gammaproteobacteria bacterium (assembly GCA_938034705.1). Taxonomy (GTDB): domain Bacteria; phylum Pseudomonadota; class Gammaproteobacteria; order Arenicellales; family CALHMG01; genus CALHMG01. The sequence goes on along the minus strand of CALHMG010000366.1, from coordinate 3,732 downwards.
ACTTACCCCGCGCATGCGAATCAGGAGAAAGTAAACAAATTCGGAAAATATCGAGCCGATCCAGACAGTGTCTCCTCAGGGACACAAAGTTGTTTCAGCCCTGCAACAATGCGCTGAAAACAGATTGTTTCGGGCTCGAACTCAGACGATCGTGATGAGCGCGTCCAGAACTTCATCGGGCTGTTCCGACATCATCGTGTGACCTGAGCCTTTGAGCACGATCATATTGCTGTCGGCGATAGCCGCGTGAACATCCTTTGCTCGAAACATCGGAGTCATGATGTCGCGTGTCCCTGTGATCATCAACGTCGGGCAACCTACCTTCGCCGCGGAATCAAGGCCATAGTCGTACTCGTTACACGCGTTAAGGTCGTTATAGAGCACACCAGGCGCGGCCTGCTCGAACAAACGCATGGTGCCGCCCACCATCCACATCCCGGGAGTATCGTTACCGCCGATCTGTGCACCCTTGCTGTAACCCCAGAGTGTCAGCATGTCGATGGCGGTGTGATCATTGTCCCGGGCGCTCGCGAGGAGTTCATCCGTGACCGGCATCGGCAGCGCGGTGCCAAGCAGCGCGATCGAACGTACACGCTCTGGATGTCGCGCTGCCGTTTCCAGGGTCACCAGAGATCCCATACTGTGACCGACGATGGCTGCGCGCTCGACGCCAGCAGCATCAAGCATCTCGACTATCCAGTCCGCCATCGCGGCAATAGACGTCCGCAGAGGACCCGCTGAACGACCGTGGCCGGGCAGATCCACAGACAGCACATTAAATCCATGTCGAATGAAGTAGCGGGTGGGCAGCGTCCACACCGTGTGATTTAACCCGGCGCCGTGCACAAACACGATTGTCTCCCTGCCAGGATCAATCTCGCGACCGCCGGTAAAAACGAAGGCGTCTGAATTATCAACTGTGATCATCATGGTGACTCGAGCCCCTATCCCGCAACTTTTGCAGCGGCGCGAAGACCCGCCTTTAAATCATCAACCAGATCCCGGACATCTTCCAGACCTACCGATACCCGCACCAGCCCTTCCGAGATGCCGGCGGCCTCCAGCGCCGCAGCGTCCATCCGATGGTGCGTGGTGCTGGCGGGGTGAATAACAAGAGACTTGGCATCGCCGATGTTCGCGAGATGAGAAAATACTTCGAGCTTCTCGATGAGAGCCTGACCCGCCGCGCGACCACCCTTGACGCCGAAACTGAATACGGCACCACATCCTTTGGGATACAGCTCTTTCGCCAGCTCGTGATCGGGGTGCTCGGGCAGATCCGGGTAGCTCACCCAGTCGACGGCTTCGTGGTCCTTGAGGAAATCAACAATCGCGCGCGTGTTCTCAACATGCTGCCGCATGCGAAGGGACAGTGTCTCGGTGCCCTGCAGTATCAGAAACGCCGTATTCGCGCTCATGCACGCGCCAAAGTCACGAGCACCTTCTTTTCGCGCGCGACTGATAAACGCCGCCGGCCCAAACTCCTGAGTAAACACCATGTCGTGAAAACCGGAATACGGTTCCGTCAGCTCGGGAAATCGCCCGGAACCGTCCCAGTCGAATTTGCCGCTGTCGACCAGCACGCCACCGATGGCAACGCCGTGTCCGCCAAGAAATTTCGTGGCCGAGTGAAAAACAATGTCGGCGCCTAGATCAAACGGTCGGCAGAGATAGGGCGTTGTAAACGTGGAATCGATCATCAGCGGCACGCCGGCGTCGTGAGCCACTTTCGAAATCGCCGGAATATTCATGATCTCAAGCCCGGGGTTCCCCAGAGTTTCACCAAACACCAGCCGGGTGTTGGGCTGGATCGCCCGTTTGAAGGCATCCGGATCCCGAGGGTCGACGAATGTGGTTTCGATTCCAAATCTCGGCAACGTGTATGCCAGCAGATTGTGCGTACCACCGTAAATGGAGGCCGACGAAACGATGTGAGAACCCGCACCCATCAACGTGGTGATGGCCAGATGGCATGCCGCCATTCCGCTCGCCGTGGCAATAGCCCCGACGCCACCCTCCAGAGCCGCAATCCGTTCCTCAAGAACGGCGTTGGTTGGATTTGTGATTCGCGAATAGACGTGGCCGGTGCGCTCGATGTTGAAAATCGATGCCGCGTGATCGGTACTTTTAAATACGTACGATGCGGTCTGATAAATCGGCACCGCTCTCGCACCGGTATCTGAATCCGGGTGCTGGCCTGCGTGCAGACTGAGGGTATCGAAACCTATCTCTCGGGGTCCTGCCATGATTACTTCCTTCAGATATGTGCCAGATGACGATAGCGCTGTCGCGCAAAGCATACAAGAACAGCTCGAACGCAGCCCAAAAAAAACCCCGCTCGCAAGCGGGGTTTTGGATTTTTGGCGCAGGCGAACTAGCGTCCGCTTGACGCACCGGCCATCTTGATTGACCGTTCTGCTTTCTGACCACTTTCGGTCGCAACGCTCAGGACAACCTCGGACCCTTCCTTCAGTTCAAGTTCCTTGAGCTGGGCAATCCCGATGGTCGACTTGAGCGCACCGGATTCATCGGCCTTCATTTTGAACGCAATCGATTTTTCACCCGCTCGCGCGTTGAGCGTTACCAGTTCGCCAGCCTTGGCACCAGACAGGGCGAGCGAGATACCCGCTGTCATATTTCCGGACACTGACTGAATTTCGAGCGCGGCGGCGTCTCTACCGATCACCGTTGCGGTTGCGCTGCCTTTGGCACCCGATGCGGACGTCACCGTCGCGCTGATCATCTCCCCTCGCACCAGGCTCGCACCAGCGCGTTTGAGGGCGTCGGCAGACACTTCCATCCTGGCGACACCTTCGGCATTGGCTTTACCGCTGACAACGATCTCGCGGCCGCTGACCATCACCTTGGCTGAGACAAGCTCGCCGGCTTTGGCTTTCTGAACGGACACCTGAGCACTTGCGGCGTCGGCGTCGGCTGACAGACTGACAACGAGTGGAGTCGCTACGGCTTCCTTGACCTGCAGCGACAGACTGGCCTGACGTCTTGAAACCGTGGTGACGGCTTTGACGACAATCGTTTCTCCGGCTTTAAGGTCACGACCAACAGCAGACTTGATCGCTTCGCTTGAAATCGAAGCAGCGGCCCGGCCCTTGGCGTCAGCCTTGACGCTGACCGAGACCTCAGCGGCCGCTACCCTCGCCGTAACCACAACCGTTTCGCCCGGCTCGGCATCTTCGATAACCACCTCAACACCACCTGCGGACGAGGCAGCCGCGCTCGCGGCTGGCATGGTTATGACACCGGCGCCCGGCGCCGACGTGGTCTGGGCGTGGGCTGGCAGTAGCACACTGTCGACCACCGGCTTGACCCAGATTGAGGATGTTGTGACGGCGCCGCCGGCGAAGACGGCCTTGACCAGATTACGTCGAGTTGCGGATTGCGTGTCCTGATCCGTCGAAAGCGCTTCGGTCCGGCCCTGGATAGAGTTGTTCTTTTTCATCTCGCTTACTTCCCTGAAATTGACTGACCAGACAATAGATAGCTGATCATGGCGAAACGTAAACAACTGCGCAGACAGTTTAGGGGTATACCTGAGCACATGGGGACTTTATCCCCCCGGTCCCGGAACCGGAGGAGATCCACTTTTTGCCTGTCTGTGAGACTACTCGGCGAGCGGGGTGCCGGCTGCGAGGGACCGGCGGGCGTAGTCGGCGTGCTCGCTCATCGGTACAAACCGATAGTGGCGAGAAAAGATGTCGAGGACATCGTTGA
>CALHMG010000365.1 GCA_938034705.1 uncultured Gammaproteobacteria bacterium | reverse complement strand
CCTTCTCGTACTCACTGCGCACGCTCTCAGGAATAGCCTGTCGGCTGACCCCGTGAAAACCGTCACAGCCGGCTACAAAGTCACATTCGATATGCCTGGACTGGCCTGCAACTCTGTACGAGACCGAAGGGGTCGCTGACTGCGGATCGTTTATCACCACATCTTCGACGTTAAATTCGATCTTTCCGCCGGCGGCTTCACGGGCGTCGTACAGATCCCGCGTAACTTCGGTCTGACCATATACCGTGACCGGTTTGTCGATGTAGTCGGTGAACTGAATGTGTCCGCGATCGTTGTCATACGCCATGATGACGCCATGATGCGTAAAGCTTTCCCGATCGAGTCGTTCACCACAGCCGGCGGCATGCATGAGGTCGACCGTGCCGCGCTCGAGTACACCGGCGCGAATACGCCCGAGGACGTATTCGCGAGTTTTGCGTTCGAGCACCACGGAGTCGATACCGCGGGTATACAACAGCTGGGACAACAAAAGCCCTGAAGGCCCACCCCCGATTATCGCTACCTGTGTTCTCATACCGGTCAGTATAACCGGCGAAAATCAGGAATCGGCGCGGCGACCGCGCTTTTCGTGGGCAAGAATGATCGCGGTGACGTCCATGCCGGAACCGTCGCCCCGTTCCACAAACTCTTCATACAGCTCGCACGCCCGCTTGCCCATCGGCGTGTCGGCATCAACATCCTGCGCAGCCTGCTGACTGAGCCGCAGATCCTTGAGCATCAGATCCGCGGAAAAACCGGGTTTGTAATTGTTGTCACCGGGGGACGGCGCCCCAACGCCGGGCGCAGGACACATGTTCAGAAGCGGCCAGCTGCTGCCGGATGACGTGGACACCACATTGAACATCGCCGATCGATCCAGGCCCAGCTTGTCGGCAAGCACAAACGCCTCGCTCAGAACGGCAATAGACGCACCCGAGATCATGTTGTTGCAGATTTTGGCCGCCTGCCCGTTACCCGTCGGACCGCAAAGTACGGCTTTCTGACCCATGATGTCGAACAGTGGCTTAACTTTCTCGAACGCTTCGTTCTCGCCGCCCACCATAAATGTCAGCGTGCCTGCGGTAGAGCCAAGCACGCCGCCGGAGACTGGCGCATCCAGTGCCTGGAGCCCGTTTTCAACTGCGAGCGCGGCAACCGCTCGCGCACTCTGTACATCGATAGTCGAACAGTCGACAAACACTGCGCCAGGACTCGCGCTCGCCATCGCCGGGACAATCTCAGCCGCAACAGCGCGAACGATCTCACCGTTTGGCAGCATCGTGAACACAACGTCCTGATCTGACGCGGCCTGTGCGGCCGAACTCGCAGCCTTCAGCCCGTCGGGTTGACTCGATACCGCAACGTCGAATGCCGTGACCGTGTGTCCCGCTGCGGCGAGATTGGCCGCCATTGGCGCGCCCATATTGCCGGTACCGATAAATCCAATTTTCATGATGCTGTGTCGCTCCTCGCTGTATGTGCTGCGGACTCACTTCACCAGCCAATGCCGTGAATTCGTGGCGTCAATAACATCGGCACTATAGAAAATGACGCGCCGCAGTCGGCGCACGGATTCCACCAACCGAGAACCCGATGCGACTACCGCACATCTGAACCCGCATCGATGAAGCGGGCAGATTGTGTAACACTTGATAGTGAGCGAAAACGTTTGACCCATCGGCGCTTTGCGCACGCTTCCTGTTCCCGCTGACGAGACCTGACGCCCCATGATCGCACCCTCCTCGCTTCTGGATTTTCGGATCTACCGGGACTCTTTCAGCAGCGAGGCCATGCGCGCGATCTTGGACGAAAACGCAACTATCGCCGCCTGGACCGAAGTAGAACGCGCCATCTCGCGCGCCCAGGGTGAGCTCGGCATTATTCCAGGCGACGCCGCAGACACCATCGCCAACTCACTTGACGCATCGAGCATCGACCTCGACCAGCTGCACCAGGACACCCGTCACGTTGGTCGCCCGATCGTAGGTCTCGCAACTCAGCTTTCTGCCCAGGTGCCTGAACCCCACAATCAGTGGGTGCACTATGGGTTTACAACTTACGATGTCATGGACACCGCGTCAGCGCTGCAGTCCATGCGTGCCACGACTGAACTGCAGTCACAGCTGAACCTGCTTCGCAAAAGCCTCGAACAACTTGCCGTTAAGCATCGCGATACTTTGATGATCGGCCGCACCAACGGTCAGCACGCGCAGCCCACTACCTTTGGTGCAAGAGTAGCGACATGGATCGAGGAACTGCTGCGCCAGCAATATCATCTGCAAAGCGCATCGAGCGACGCGTTTAATATTCAACTCGGCGGCATGGTCGGATCCCTGGCTTCTTTTGATGACCAGGGTCTGAAACTTCGCCAGAAAGCGGCCGGCATTCTTGGCCTGAATTCTCCTGTGACCAACTGGCACAACGCCCGGGACGGCTTCGCACGCCTGGTGCAGGCCCTGGGTCTTGTCAACGCAACCCTCGCCCGCATTGCGCGGGACATCGCGGATCTCGAGAGCACTGATTTTGGTGAAGCTTTTGAAGCCGGCGAAACCGGCCGCGGCAAAAGCAGCGGCATGCCCCACAAACGCAATCCCCGAGCGGCTGAATTCGCGCAAGCCGTTGCCACCCTTGGACGCCAGCGTGCAGCCGGCATCACCGAAGTGATGGGACAGCAACACGAACGCTCCGGCGGCACCTACATTGCCGAGTGGATGCTCGTCCCCGAAACGTTTCTGCTGAGTTCGGGCGCAATCGCTTGGTCGCGAGAGCTCTTCGATCGCCTGCAGATCGACGAAGAGCGCATGCGTTCAAACCTCGACGACATGCGAGGCCTGGAACTGTCCGAGCGTTATACCCTCGCACTGGCCAAAAAAATACCAAAGACACAAGCCAGACGCCTTATCGATGAAGCGTGCGAGCGCGTGTACCAGAAAAACTGCAGCATGGACGAAGCGCTGGCATCAATCCCGGCCATCGGCGACGCGCTCTCTTCAGAGGAGCTCGAGAGCCTCAGCGACCCGACTACCTACCTCGGCGTAGCGAGCGACATGATTGACAGCATTGTCGACAGCTCATCTGCACAAGAGTTCTGAGCCGTACCATAAACGCCAACTTTGAAGCCGTGCACGTTAGCCCCGACGGCCTTCATGCAATATGCTGGCTTGCATCAATCGGCAACGACACGACGTGCCGGAATTGCAGAGCAACGTGCCACGATAACGCCGGATTCGATTCTTTCCTGTTCAGGTCCTGTACCCCATCGAACCCATATTTAACGCGGCATTCGGATTCGACAACTTGAGGCCCTGATTTTGATCGCACTGAAAAATCCGAAAGCCCTCTTCCCCGGACTGATGATCTGTATCGTCGTTGCATTCGCCGCAAGATTTCTCGCCGACCACTACAACGCTCCAACGATGCTGTTCGCGCTACTGCTCGGTCTCAGCCTGCATCATCTCGCGGACGACAAAAAGACTCTGCCGGGGATCACTTTTGCCGCGTCGGGCCTGCTGAAGTGCGGGGTCGCCCTGCTCGGCCTGCGGCTGACGTTCACCGACATCGGATCTCTGGGGCTGCGTACTGTCCTGCTGGTCGTTTGTGGTGTCGTATTTACAATCGCTATCGGCATTATTCTGTCCTACGTGCTTGGTCGCAGAATAAAGTTCGGAATCCTTACCGGAGGCGCGGTGGGTATCTGCGGCGCTTCCGCCGCGCTTGCAATCGCAAGCGTGTTGCCCAGATCCGAAACGCGCGAACGGGATCTCGCGTTCACCGTTGTTGCCGTGACCACGCTGTCGACTATTGCGATGATCGCCTACCCCATCCTCGGGGAGTCGATGGGGTTCGACGAACGCACGATGGGCATTTTGCTCGGCGTAACGATCCATGATGTCGCGCAGGTTGTCGGCGCCGGATTTTCTGTTTCAGAGCAAAGCGGCAATACCGCGACTTTGATCAAACTGTTCCGCGTGACGCTGCTGGTACCGATCATCGTGATACTGGTGTTTTGCCTGAGAGGTGAACGTCGGGCAACGGGCGCCAGCGTCTTTCCGCTTTTCATCATCGGTTTTGCCGTGGCAATCGTCGTCAACAGTCTTGGCATCCTGCCGGATATGGCCAAGTCAGTACTTTCCACACTCTCGACGTGGCTGCTGGTTGTCGGCATCGTCTCCATCGGCATCAAGACGTCGCTCAAAAGCCTCTCTGAAGTTGGCGGGACCGCGATGATTATCGTGACGCTGGAAACCCTGTTTCTGCTGGTCATGGCGAGCCTGGTCCTTCACTTCCTTTAGGCAACCGCACCGGCCGGCACGTTCTGCATTGGGTGAAAGCAGCGGATGCGGCCGGCGGCTCCAGTCAGAATCTACAATAGCCAACAGGCGCCGGAATCGACCGGCTCTGCTCGCGTGGCGGCTGTATATTGCAGTGCTACCGGATCAGCCCTGTTCGGGCCCGCCGGTCTCCGGATCAACCTTGGTCTCGGGCTTGAGCCCGGGCTGGCGCTGGGTGAGGCTGATGCGGCCGTTTTCAATGTAGTCGCCCGCGGCTGCTCGCGCGGCCGCGGTGTCCCAGACTTCGTGCCAGGCGCCGAGCGAATACCCGTGCCAGGGCGACTGTGGCATCAGACGCGGCAGCTTCAGTTCTTCCCAGATGTTTTTTGCGGACTCCATGTACTCGCGACCCGGCAGCGCCAGCGGCGGCATCGGTGACTTACGCGTGGCGTCGATCAAAAGACTGGAATCTTCCTCGCCTTCTTTTTCGCGCTTGGGCCCATGCCCCATCCCGCGATGCTCGAGCGTCTGGATATCTTTTGATGGATTGGTGCGGTATGACATCGCCCAGAGAATGGCATCCGGACTGTCGACATCGATGTCGTCGTTGACGGCGATACATATTTTGCTGCAGTCGGCTTTGAAATAGGTCGCGCCGTAAAGCGCGCGCCAGATTTCGGTTGAAGATGCATCGTCCTCGACAGTGACAACAGTCACGCGCAGCAAACCGGTGAGGGGTTCGTGCAGGGATACCTTCTTGACGCACTTGATGCTCATGGCATCTCGCAGATGACGCAGGAAAAGAGGCTCATAGGCCACCCGTTTGATCACGCTGGATTCACTTGGCGCGACCTGGCTCACATAAGAAGGCACCACCGCGTCTTTGCGCCGGGTAACCGCGGTGACCCGCATCGGCATGTTGAACTCTTCCAGAGCCACGTGACCGTGAGACTCGCCGAAGGGACCTTCAGGCTCAACCTGGGTCGTGTCGATGAACCCTTCGATCACAATCTCGGCTTGCGCCGGTACCAGCAGATCTACGGTTTTCGCCCGCGTCACTTCGATCGCCTCACCGGCAAGACCACCGGCCACCGTGTATTCATCCACACCGATCGGCAACTTCTGTGGTCCCATGAAGGCCACATATGGCGGGCAGCCCAGCACAATGGCAACGGGCATTTCATGATCGCCGCGTGCCTGGTGTTTAAGGTAATGCTGATAGCCTCCCGCCCCACCAACCCGAGTTGCCATGCGTACCACCATTCGCTCTGGCGCCTTGAGCGCACAGCGGTACGTGCCCATGTTCTGCACGCCCGTGTCCGGGTCCACCGTGATCACGTTGGTAGCAGTCAGCGTCGGTGCGCTGTCAAAGCCCGGCGTGGACACGGGTATCGGCAGCGCGTCCACGCCGTGCCCCCGCTCTTTCAGTATGTCGCCTGTCTCGACAATCTCATGGCAGACCGGGTTGTCGACCTCGACCGGGTCTATCGGATTGGCAATAGCACGATCCCACATGGCCGGGATGTCCTCGAGGTCGCAGTTCATGCCGGTGGCATAGATCGCGCGATTCGCGGCCATTCCGCAAACAAGTACGGGGATATCAAACTTGCGACCGTTGCCATCTTTGACGTTCGAGAACAAAAACGCCTTGCGCTCCTCCTCTTTCATCCCGCCAACAAACTGCCACCGGACGAGAGGATGCATCTCGCTGTCTTTATCTATCTCACGGTCGACATCAACCAGAAGCCCGGATCGTCTGAGTTCATCGATATGCGCGTGTAAGTCTCTGTAGCGTTTTGGTTTATGCATGGTGACCGAAAGTTAATGTGCCGCGGGTGATACCAAAGTGGCCGTAAGACTTCGCGCCCGGTTATCTCTTCGCGCTCGCGGCCTGGGGCGTCGGATATTTGTCCTGGGGCATGAATATCGTTGTTCTTTTGAGAAGTCGCGGCACGTTTTCGTCAAACGGTTCACGCCTGTGCAGAACCCGGGCATTGTCCCACATCACAAGGTCGCCACGTTTCCAGGAGTGCTCCCAGACCAGATCAGCCTGCGTCGCCGCCGCCTTGAGTTCATCGAGGATTGGTTCGCTGTGCTCGGGCGTCATGCCTTCGATACCGAACGTTTGCATAGGGTCGAGGTAAAGCCCCTTGCGACCGGTGCGGGGTTCAGACAGCACCATCGGATGCACAACATCGGGTGTTCGTGTGCGTATGCCGTCAAGCCCTTTTTCGGTCTGCTTGTCGACGGAATAAATCTGGTATGCAAATTCACCACGCAGGTTTTCAACGCTCTCTTGCGTACGCGCAGGCAGACTGTCCCAGGCAAGCTGAAGATTCGCCCATGAGGTACGTCCGCCGGTGGCGGGCACCTCTACGGCATAAAGAAAGCACCCCGTATCCGGATCGGGTTTGTAACAGCTGTCCATGTGCCAGCTGGCCTCGCCGCTCGCAAGCGCGCCGATGTTCGCGCCAGCCTCGGTGCGAAGATTCGAAATGAGAACAACTTCCGGATTTGAGCGCGATCGAATGTCGGTGCGAACGTGCAGGTTAATTTTGCCAAAGCGTTGACTGAACTCGACCTGCTCTTGCTCGTCGAGCAGCTGATCACGGATCAGCAATACCGGGTGCAGAATCCACAACGCTTCGATTTCGCTCGCCTGTGCGTCGTCGAGTCGTCGAAGGTCGACATCGAGAATTTCGACGCCAAATTTGTCGTGCAACGGACGTGTCTTGAGCGGCATGTGCAGGCGGCCTCCCACGTTTAAACTCAAGCATCGAGACTACCAATATCGATCGGTATGCCAATACCGTGCCCTCACCTGTGAAACGCGACGCCCGACGCCGTCATCACGATTCCGCCAACCAGCGCCGGTGCCCGCGCGGCACTTAAAAATCCAATACCCTTCAAGACCCGCTGAACGCACGACCGCTCGCGCACATGAACACTCAAGGAATTTCCATGTTAAACAACAAAGTTGCACTGGTGACCGGCGGCAGCCGGGGCATCGGACGCGCCGTCGCTCTCAAACTGGCAGAACATGGTGCGGATGTCGCGATCTGCGGGCGCACCGCGGATAGTCTGGACGACACGGCCGCGGCGATTAAAAAACTCGGCGCGCGGTGCTGGACCTATCAGTGCGATGTCAGCGACGTCGACCAGGTCAAATCACTGGTGACAAAACTCGGAGCCGATGCCGGTCGCATCGATATTCTGGTCAACAACGCAGTGACCTCTACCAGCGCGCCGTTCGATCAGCTTACCGACAAGGAGTTCAGGTACCACATCGACGTGAAACTCATGGCCTACATCCGCATCGCCCGGCAGGTGTTGCCGTTCATGCAGCGAGAGCGCTGGGGGCGCATCGTGAATGTCGGCGGCATGACCGCACGCATCGTGGCCCCGTTTCGGATGACGAACGGTGTAGTCAATGCTGGCGTCGCGAACTTCACCAAGCAATTTGCCGGTTACGCAGCCAAAGACAACGTCACCGTGAACTGCGTGCACCCGGGCTACACGGTAACCGAGCGAATCATGCAGGTTTTTGAGAAAGAAGCGCTGGAAAACGGGACAACGCTGGAAGCGACGATCAGCAAAAGGACTGCCGATGTTCCACTCGGTCGGCTGATAGAACCAGAAGATCTGGCGGGCGCGGTACTTTTTTTCTGTTCCGACTCAGCCAACATGGTGACGGGACAGTGTCTGGCCGTCGATGGCGGGTCCGGTGAGGCTGTAGCGTATTAGAGACAGTCTTTATGACTTTGCAAAGCTAAACAATGTGACGCAGCCACATGACCTGCGCCGAGTCATTTAAGATGCCGTCGGCTGGCCCCTTCCTGCCGGCTGGAAACACGTCCGAATCGAGGACTCAGCATGTGTTTCTTCTCAACGGCGCGACTCTGTCCGCTTCCTTTTGTCTGACGTGAAGGATTCACCATGACACAACATCCCAAGTTACTTAAGAACCTGGCAAAGCTCGGCGTCGCCGCAGCGTTTGCCTTGACGACGCAAGCCGCTTCGGCCGCGCCGGTAAAGTTGATGCTCAACAGCCCCAACACCGGCCCCTCTGATTCAGGCTGGGTACTTAATCAGGACAACACAAAACAGTGGGTGTCTTCAGCCTGTCGAGCTGACCTCGAGAACGCTGGCCTGACCGTATCCATTACCGACTGGTCGGAAATCGGCAGCTTCCCCGACAGCACCTGGATGTCCTGCTCTGATCTCGTAAGCGGGGTTGCAAGCGGCGGTTCCAGCAGCAGCGGAGGCTCATCAAGCGGTGGCTCCGGCGGCAGCGGCGTAACCCTGTTACTCAATGGCGCGAACACCGATGGCTGGGTTCTTTATGAGGACGGGACCAAGCAATGGGTCAGCGGCGCCTGCCGTACCCAGCTGTCCAATGCCGGAATTACAGAGGTCGCCTCTGACTGGGGAACGATCTCGTCATACCCCACTGGCGCATGGCAATCGTGCAGCACAATCGCCGGGCTGATCGGCAGTTCGGGCGGCGGTTCGGGATCGAGCTCTGGCTCCGGCAGCAGCAGCGGTGGCTCCGGCGGCGGATTGGCTCTCCTGCTTAACGGCACCGGTACCTCTGATGGCTGGGTTCGCCTTGCCGATGACACCAAACAGTATGTCGACAGCGCGTGTCGAGCCCAGCTTGAGGCGGGCGGCATCACAGTGATCGCAACTGACTGGAGCGGCATTTCCGTTTACCCAACGACGACCAACTGGCAGTCGTGCAGTGGACTTCAGAATCTTGTCGCCGGCGGCGGCTCGAGCTCTGGTTCCGGTTCAAGTTCTGGCTCCGGATCGAGCTCCGGTTCGGGATCAAGTACCGGCGGAAGCACCGGCGGAAGTTCCGGCGGCAGCTCTGGCGGCGGCTCCGGGATTGCCAACTATCCTGCGATGCCCAACTTCAACGCCAACTGCCTCGGCATTAACGACGGCTTCTCATACTCATGGGACGGTGGCGCACTGGCGGCCGATGCGTTCAAGGAAGCGCGTGGTCCGGTACTCGAAGACTTCAGCACGCGGGCTCCAACCGACAGCGACCAGTGGCCGATTGGCAACCAGACCGTTAACTTCCTGATCGGTGAAGGCAGCGACCACGATCTCGACAAGCTGAACCCGTGGGTGCTTCTGCCCTATTCACAGACCGGAGCCTGGGGTTCCGATCCAGTCTGGGGTTCCTGGGTAATGCAGGGCGCGCAGTTCAACGGTTCGGTAACGCTCGCGGGCCTCAAAGGTTACGAATTCGACCTTGGTGCCGACACGACCGTCCTCAAGATTTTCGCCGGCAACCTGCCGGCCGGTAATCTGAACCGCTGGCACCTCGTGCCAAAGAGCAAGGCGCGTCGTTACGCACAGGCAATGGTGGCCGAAGGCATGCAGTACATCTTCAGAAACGACACCTATGCGTCGGATCTGTCGTTCCCGCTGCTGCACGATCAGGCGAAGACACAGATGGAGCCGTTCTGTCGCATTCGCTACATGCTCGGCGACAACATCAACTCCAGTGACTTTTCTGGCCGTCATGCCGATCGAACCAAACCTTCACACCCAACCTGGAACACACCGGGTGGCGACGGTATTCCGTACGAGTGGGAAGTCTGGATTGCCAACCATCTGAGCGTTAACGTGTATCACTCTGATCACGTAAAAACCTGGGATGCATGGAACGCCGGAGACCCGTACCTGCAGCGTCACGCCGAATACTTCGCGAACAATCTTCGCGGCAGCGTGATTCGTGAGTACGCGAATGAAATCTGGAACACGGCACCGGGCTACTACGAGCAGACCGTCTGGGTCTGGGACAACGGCCCCTACCCCGATCCCGGTCGTTCGGACTGGCAGCTGATGCACCACAACTATGGCAAGCGTACCTACGACACCGGTGGTGTGTGGGAGCAGGCTTACGCCGGCCGTCGTGGCGATCTCGATCTGACTCTGGCTCTGCAGGTCGCATGGCCCCAGGGCATGACCAATCGATTCATCAGCCCGACCGGGGAATCGTTCGGTGACCGAATCGACAGTGTTGGCGGAACGTTCTATCTCGGTGGGCCGATTACGGTGCCGTCGTTTCAGTTCGACAACATCCTCAACGGCGGTATTGCCGGAGTCGACGCGAACCACCGTGGCGATCTGACAAACCTTCAGGGCAACATCACCGAGTTGATGGACCTCACGCGTCAGTACACTGACACGTGGCACCTGTATGAAGGTGGCTCCCACATGAACTTCATCGGTTTCGATTCTGGTAATGCCCAGCATAATCAGGTCTGGAATTCAGTGGAGACATACTGGAGCAGCGGCACGTTTACGAGTCTGTTTAACGAGTTCGCGAGCTGGTGGCGTGGTTTGAACGGCGCCGGCGAACTGATCTGGTTCCACCTCTATGGCATCGACAATGAAGTTCAGCCGTGGGGCGTCTACGAGTCAACGGGCGACCTGACACCGATTTATCCAGGTGTTCAGAACTTCATTCAGAACTACAACAACTTCTGAAGCCGACGCTCGGAGTGAACGCTCTGATCGCGAAGCCGGGGCCCGACGGGTCCCGGCTTTTTCGTTGCAGGACTTCGCGTCACTGAGCAACCGCGAACCCGATGCAACGATGCCGTCGGGGCCTGTTCAAATAGCAGGCAGTCCAGCAATTTGAGGCGTTATCCGTCGGCTGCTTGGTCGCGCGCATTGTATCGATGCGTATCGAGAAAACCGTAAAACCCACTGAACATCACACCGTCAGCCGGGGCTGTGAATATCTGCAGATAAAGTGGTACTAGTATGTTCTTTCCTGTCACGGCGCAATCCTAGACTCCGCGCGCCTTTAACGATCGCCCCTTCAGGCGATCACAACGTGACGGAACACTATGCCATCTGTACTCGCTGTCGCGCGCTTTGCGCGAAACGTGGCAATCGCCATCTCTGCCTTTGCGTTCAGCGTCCCTGCTTACTCAGCGGCGCCCGTAGAACTGCTGGTCAACGGCAACAGCATCAACGCAGCCGCGTGGATATTAAAAGCTGATAACACCAAGCAATGGACCAACCTTGCGTGCCGCAGTCAGCTTGTCGCCGCGGGCATACCCGTCTCCTACACCAACTGGTCGCGCATCGGACAATACGGCAGTGGCAGCTGGGATTCGTGCGACGTGATGCTGCAGACCGCCACGCCCAGAATCATTACGCCGGAACCGGGCAATGCGCAAGTGACGCTGCTGCTCAACGGCCCCGTAGTTTCGTGGTCACAGTCGGCGTGGGTGCTCTACGCCAACGGCACAAAACAATGGATCGACCCCGGCTGTCGTCGATCACTGCAGTCTCAGGGCGTTAACGAGGTTGTCACCAACTGGGATGACGGCATTGCACGATTTGCAATCGCGCCGTGGCGCTCATGCGCCGACATCGCAACGCTCGCAAGCCGCACATCCGGTTCAGGCGCCGCAGGCGGTGTCACGCTGAAGCTGACCCAGGCCAACACGTCCGGATGGGCAATTTTCCCCGACAGTTCCCGCGTCTGGGTAGACAGCGGTTGTCGCGAAAGAATGCAGAACGTCGGTGTTGCAACGGAGTTCACCGACTGGGACAACATTGCGCAACACCCTGCCGCCGGCTGGCGTTCGTGCAATGACATCGTGGCTCTGATCGATACGTCGATCGAGGCGCCGAGTTCAGGTACCGCGCCTGAACTTCCCGCGGCTCCAGGCTTCGACAAAAACTGCATCGGGATGAACGACGATTTCCCGTTTTCATGGGATGGCGGGTCGATGATGACCGACGCGTTCAAGTCCGCCCGCGGCCCGCTGCTGAACAACTTCGCGACCTTCGCACCGATGGATGCGGACAAGTGGCCCATCGGCAACCAGACTGTGAACTTTGTTCTTGGGGAAGGTGACCACAACCTCGACGAACTCAACCCGTGGGTACTGTTGCCCTACGAACAGTCCGGCAGCTGGCTCTGGGGACCTCAACCGGGTTCGTGGATGCTCGATGACGCGACCTATAACGGCCGGGTCAGCT
>CALHMG010000364.1 GCA_938034705.1 uncultured Gammaproteobacteria bacterium | reverse complement strand
CGATTGCGGCGGCGTTCTTTTACTTCACGCGTCAGAACTATGTCGTGTTTAACGGTTTCTCCGGATTCAACGGCGTGCTGCCCCCGGATCTCTTCGGCGTTGACTGGCGAAAACCGATCCCGTTTTACTATCTGACTCTATTTTTTGCGGGCCTGAGCTACATCGCTGTCGTCTACGTGTCGCGATCCCCGTTTGGCCTGGCGCTGCAGGGCGTGCGTGACAACCCGCGTCGGATGGCCGCGCTCGGGTTCAATGTCACCCGACACCGCGTGGCCGCCTATGCGTTTGCGGCATTGATTGCGGCGATTGGCGGCATTCTCCTGACGTGGTCCAACGCCCAGGTGTCGCCGGGAACAGCAGGAATCGGGCCGGCGATCGACATTCTTGTGATCGCCGTTGTTGGCGGTCTGTCCCGGCCGATTGGACCTTTTCTGGGCGCGTTGGTGTATGTGCTGCTCAGAACGTATTCGCTGGATGTTCTTGAAAGCGTGGGACTGAGCGGCGAACGATTTCGACTGCTGGTAGGCCTCGGCTTTCTCGTGATTGTGTTCTGGTCGTCTGACGGGCTGCTGGGGCTGTTTGACTCCTGGGCCGCGAAGCTGCGCAAACGCGATCCGTTTCGTTCAGGACGCTCGGAGGATCTGCAATGAGTGGTGGTATTGCGGACAATCTGGCGGCGACCGGCGGCGGCTACGCACTTGAGTTGCGCGGTGTTACGCGCAAGTTTGGCGCGTTGACTGCGATCGACGATGTCACTATCAGCGTGCGTCCGGGCGAGCGCCGTGCGGTACTCGGGAGCAACGGCGCAGGTAAAACGACGCTGTTTAACTGCATCACGGGCGATTTTCCGCCAACGTCGGGAACGATCAGGTTTTTCGGCGAAGACGTAACGCAGTTTCCACCGTATGACCGAATCCGACGCGGTCTGCGTCGCACCTACCAGATATCTCTTTTATTCGGCGGTTTGAGCGTGACCGATAACGTGTATCTGGCCTGTCGCGGTGTGTCTCATGGGCGGTTTTCCTTTATCCGGCCGACAAAGCGCGACCCCATCGCCAACTCCGCGAGCGAGCTGGTCGAGGCCGTCAATCTTGTCGAGGAGCGCGACACGCTGGTGCGCGAACTCTCCTATGGTCAGCAACGGCAGCTCGAGGTGGCGCTGGCGCTTTCCGGTGCGCCGAGAATGATCCTGTTTGACGAACCCGCGGCCGGGCTATCGCCGACTGAAAGAAAGGATCTGGTTTCGATTCTGACCAATCTTCCCGAGCACATCGGCTACGTCATTATTGAACACGATATGGATGTCGCGCTGCGGGTCGCCGAGACCGTATCGATGATGCATAACGGCAAGATTTTTAAAGAGGGTACGCCTGCGGAAATCGAATCCGATCCGGAGGTACAGGCGCTGTACCTTGGTGAAGGAGGGCACGAGCATGTCTGATCGTGGCGCCACCAGAGCCAGCAGTGCGGGTCTGAACGTTTCCGCGCTGCACGTGTATTACGGCGCATCCCATGCGCTTCAGGGCGTCGATCTCGCGCTGGACCAGGGCGTGTTGTCCGTCGTCGGTAGAAACGGCATGGGCAAATCGACGCTTTGCAAGGCGATTATGGGTCTTGTCCCTGTGTCTGGCGGTTCGATCAGCTACGCGGGACGCTCGCTCACAGGCGCCTATCCGGCAGACATCGCTCGTCTTGGCGTAGGGTACGTGCCCCAGGGACGAAGACTCTGGCCGTCGCTGACCGTTGACGAACACCTGCGTCTTGTCGACACCCGCGACGGGAGCTGGAACCGCGACCGTATCTACGCCACGTTCCCAAGACTGGCGGAGCGGCGTTCAAACGCGGGTTCTCAACTGTCCGGCGGCGAGCAACAGATGCTGGCGATATCGCGAGCGCTCCTGTTGAACCCTCGTCTGCTCGTCATGGATGAGCCCACTGAAGGTCTGGCGCCCGTTATCGTCGACCAGGTTGTCGACATGATTCTTGATCTTGCCGATGAAGGATCCATGGATGTGCTGCTCATCGAACAGAACATTACCGTGGCTACCAGTGTCGCGCAGGACGTCGCGGTTATGGTTAACGGCCGGGTCAGCAGCATCCTGCCGTCCTCAAGGCTAGCCGCAGATCGCGCGTTGCAGCAGTCGCTGCTCGGGGTCGGTCGAGTCTCTGATTCGGGTGTCGCGCAGGTACCTTTGACTGAAGAGTCTGGCGAAGCCGCTGCTACCGTTTCCGATGGCCCGGTCCGGGTCTACGTATCGAACCCGACGCTGCCAACGCGGTGGTCGCGCCCGGCCTCGGTGCGCAGCATCGAGAATGCCGCCCGCACGCTGTCTACCGCTCGACCGACCGCTTCCAGCGCAACCGGCACAGCGAAAATTCGGCCACTCAGTTCGGTTCGCGAAGGCAGTGTCGTTGTCGCAGGGACCCTTGATACCAAAGGTCCTGAACTGCGCTTTATCTGTGACGTTCTGAAAGAGGCGGGCGTGACCACGACCCTCGTTGATCTCTCTACGTCGGGTAAGCCGTCCGGTGCGGCAGTGCCGCCGCATCAGCTGGCGGCGTTTCACCCCGGTGGCGGGGCGGATGTGTTTTCAGGGGACCGTGGTCGAGCCGTTACCGCCATGGCCGAAGCTTTCGAAAACTGGATATCCCAGCAGCCTTCGGTTGCAGGCATTATCAGTGCGGCGGGATCCGGCGGAACGGCAATGGTCGCGCCGGCAATGCGAGCGCTCCCGGTGGGTGTACCCAAGCTCATGATTTCAACGATCGCCTCGGGTGACGTCAAGCAGTACGTGGGCGCGAGCGACATTGTGATGATGCATTCTGTTGCCGACATCCAGGGTCTGAATGCGATCACGCGACAGATTCTTGCCAACGGCGCCAACGCGATTGCGGGGATGGTCAAGGCGCGACTCACGACGCAGCAAGATCAAACCAAAGCTGGCAGGCCAGGTGTCGGCCTTACGATGTTCGGTGTCACGACACCGTGTGTTCAGCAGGTTACGACATTGCTGGAAGATGACTATGAATGTCTGGTGTTCCATGCAACCGGAACGGGCGGCGAAGCAATGGAAACCCTGGTGGACTCCTCGCTTCTGTCCGCGGTTATCGATCTGACGACTACCGAGGTCTGCGATCTGCTCTTCGACGGCATGTTCCCGGCCCATGCCGATCGGTTCGGGTCCATCATTCGTCAGGAGATCCCGTACGTGGGATCGTGCGGTGCCCTCGACATGGTCAACTTTCGCGCGCGCAACACGGTGCCGGAAAAATACACCAATCGTCTGCTGTACGAGCACAACGCAGAAATTACACTGATGCGCACCACGCCTGATGAATGCGCCGAACTTGGCCGGTGGATCGGTCAG
>CALHMG010000363.1 GCA_938034705.1 uncultured Gammaproteobacteria bacterium | reverse complement strand
CGACGGGATCGCTGCCTGACTCCCGTCGCTAACTTTTAGACACAATTCTTTGCGCGCTGCCTCTAGGCGAGTCGCCCGATCTCCTTACACACTATGTGTCATGAGTCAGGGGAGCTACGCATGAAGTTAATACCGGATAAGGACCACCCCGTGGGTGAAGCCACGAGCGTGTGGTTCAGTCGCTATCGCAATCGTCTGTATCCGGAGGCGAACCACCCTGATGGCCGCGGTGATCAGCCGTGGTATCGAATCGTCGGTGACGAAATTTTTCCTGACAGTGGCCATCCCAAAGGTCTGGGTATTTACCCGTGGTTCAAGATCGTCGGTGACCGCGTCATCGCGCAACCCTGGAATCCCGAAGCAACGGTCGGCCAGAGCTTCTATCGCATTCGCTGAGCTAATGGCTCAACCTGTACCGCCGAATATATATCCCAATACATATCCCGATACATATATACATTTAAAGTGTCGTGAAGACGTCGTCAGTCACTGAACGGGATGACGTCAACAAGCTGCCCGACGCTCGTAGACTCGTCGTCGTGTTCGAGAAGGATAAAGCAGTTTGCGTCGCTCATGCTTTTGAGCAGCCCCGAACTCTGTTTGCCCGTGCTCTTTACGCTCAGCGTGCCATTGGCCTCGCGATACATGATCGCGCGATAGACCTCGGTGCGGCCGGTCTTCTTTCGCAGTGCCTCGGTGCATGGCAGTCGGAACCTGAAAGGGGAGTCTACGGGCGACAGCCCCGCCAGCGTGCCTAGCGCCGGATTCACCAGCTGATCGAAAGTCACCATCACGGCCACCGGGTTACCGGGCAAACCGAAAAACTCACAGGCGCCGATACGGCCGTGCGCAAAAGGTCGGCCCGGGCGCAGGGCGATTCGCCAGACGCCAAGATCCCCGAGTTCCTGAAGCGCGCGCGTGACGTAGTCGGCGACACCCGTCGATACACCGCCGGAGGTGATGATCACGTCGTGATCGGTGGCGGCTTCCGCCAAGGCGTCGCGGACAACTTCGTACTGATCGGGGAGGATGCCGAGATCAGTCAGCGAGCATCCCAACTGCGTTACCAGTGCTCTGAGAATCGGGCGGTTGCAGTCGTGGATGAGGCCGTGATCCAGAGTAACGTCGGGCTCGCGTAGTTCATCACCGGTTGAAAATACGGCAACCCGCAGTTGTTCAAATACCGGGACGCGATCAAATCCCATCGACGACAGAACACCAAGTTCTGCGGCGCCTATCCGCTTTCCGGCTTTGAGCACGACGTCACCGGCAGCCAGGTCTTCGCCGCGAGGGCGCATGTTCTGACCGGCCTTGTGCCCGGCGTCGATGACGATCGGGTTCGCTTCCATGTCACCGATCACGTGCTCCTGTGCAATGACGGTGTCGGCGCCATCGGGAATGGCGGCGCCGGTCATGATTCGAACGCAGCTGCCGGACTCCACGTTCCCGTCGAAGGGCTTTCCGGCCAGAGCGATGCCGGCAACAGCGAGTGAACGCTCGCCGTGTTCGGGAAGGTCAGCGCTGCGTACGGCGAATCCGTCCATTGCTGCGTTGTTTACCGGTGGTACATCAGCCGGCGCGAGCAGATTTTGCGCAAGGATTCGGCCGTGCGCCTCGTGCAGATTCACTTTCGCCGTCGCCGGCCGAACCGTCAGCGCGTCGAGGATGTGCGCACGCGCGAGCGAGAGTGCGGTGAGCTCCTCGGGCACATCGAAGCAGTCCGGTTTTGTCAGGTTCGATTGGTTCATCGAATGCACATGATCCTGATTCGCATCAACTCAACTCAACTCAACGCTTCCAAACGCTCCATCCGCAAGGATTGCGGAACGGAAGCCTCAGAGTGAGTCGTCGCGATCAGTATACCGCTGCGGCTGGTGCGATGTAGCAAATCGGTGAGCGAAACCCGCCGTTAGGTCCAGCGCCAGGAACCTCGGTATGCTGTAAGCGCGCAGACACGCGCGGTGCCTGTAGATCCCCGGGAGAGAGCGTGGGTCGACTGCCGGGTGGGCCGGGATCAAAGGGAGAATCTTAAGCGATGAACGACGACACATTTAATATCCAGACGAGGAAATTCCTCAAGAAGGTAGGCATCAACGCCCAGCGGGAAATCGAGGCAGCCGTTCGGTCGGCATTGGACAGTGGCAAGCTGTCGGGCAACGAGAAGCTCAGCGCCCGCGTCATTCTGGAGGTCGGCGAAGTCGACCTGAAGGTGACCATCGAAGATGACATCGCACTTGAATAACTCCGACAAGGTTTCCGCGACGACGGTCACCGAATCAGACCTCGGCTACGTCACGCAGATCCCGCTGACTTTTGTTCTGTCGCGCACCGCATCCAGGCCCGACAGCCGATGGGATACGGGTGAGTGGGCGCTTGATTCTGTTGTGGTGGCGGGAACGCCGGGTGCACCCTCGCGCGAGCCGGGATTGATTGACTCCGTCACGGATCCGGACATCGAACAGCGGTGGGTCTGGAAGGGATTCAGCGTTGGCCTGTTCAAAGATGCCGGTGAAAGCTACTGGTACAACCTGCAGAGCGAGAAGCCACGCATCTTTATAGTGTGTGAGGTTGTAGACGGTGAGGATGACGAGGGGTTTGAGGAAGGTGAGCTGAAACCGATGCTCGTCACCTGCAGCCAGGACGAGGCCATGAGTCATATTGAGACCGATGATGTCGTTCTGTCCTGGCCCATGCCGCCGGAAATCGCCGTCAACGTTGAAAGGTTTGTCGTCGCGACCTACGAGCCGTTCGTTAAAAAGAAGCGACGCCGCAGAAACTGGTCGGATGGTGACACCGGTAACCCCAGCGAAAAACGATCGAAGTCATGAGCAAACACGATCCGGGGTCTGACGATCCGACATTTCTGTCACGGTGGATGCGTCGCAAGGAACAGCAGCAGTCCTCCGGGCTCGATACGCCGTCGTCGTTTGAGCAAAGCCGAGCCGCCCGACATCAGATTGATTCACCGGTCGAAGCGCCAGTCGATTCGCTCACGAACGTACCTGCTGTGTCAGAAGGCGCCGAATCGGCGGCGTCCGAAATGGACGGGGTTGATCAGTCCGATGACGTTCAATCCGGTAAGCCGGTTCTTGTCGACAGTGACATGCCGCCACTTGAGAGTCTTAACGAAGCCAGCGATTTCGGCCAGTTCATGTCACCTGGTGTATCTGATGTGCTGCGAAAAGCAGCGCTACGAAAACTCTTTCGGCTGCCCGTGTTTGGGCTGCGTGATGGCCTTGACGACTACGATGAGGATTTTCGCTCGTTTGCGGCACTTGGCAATATCATCACGGCAGACATGCGGTTTGAAAAACAGCGATTCGAGGAACGAATGCGCGAGCAGATCGAAAAGCGTCGCCTCGCCGGCGAGGAAATTGACGAAGATACCGAAGAACAGCTGGTCAGCGAGGCGGGCAGGGCCGCGATGCCGGATGATGCCGAGGTCCTCGAACCAGACTCGAGGAACGCCGAACGAATAGCGAACGGTCATGACGACGAAGACGAAGATGATGACGAAGATGGCGAAACCGATGAGGAAGCGCTGGGATGAGTGATATCAACTGGCCGTCTCATACGCCTGCAGGCATCGCAAGGCGCGAAGCGCTGGATCTGCTCGACCAGGCGAATCAGGATTTCATGTTCCGATCGGTCGACTATCACTCTCTTGGACGAGTGCTGGTGACCGGACCGGGTGAGCGAGTCGCCGCAATGCTGGCGCGAATGCCGGATCGTACGCTGAAGGCCTTTGCGTTAATCACTGATGGCTCGCGCGATGCAATGGATCAATCTCGCGAAACCGCGATCGACACCGCGGACACCGCGGCCGACGTTGCGGCAGACATCTATCTCGCCTCAATCGACGCGCTGACAGGCTACCTGGGTCAATTCAAAGTTGATGTAGAACGTGACGGGCGTGAATTTGATCTTGGCGAGTTGTGTTTTGGCGAAGACTCTCCGTTTTTCGATATTGTCTTCGATCTGCATCAGCCGCCGGTCATCAACGCCCAGATAAACGCGGTTGGATATTTTTCGCCCGGTGATTCCGTGGCTGAAACAGCGGCCGTGGTGGCGGCCGCTGATCTCGTCGGTGAATTTCAGAAACCCAGATACTTCGCCTACGACGCCGACATCTGTGCCCACGGTCGCAGTGGCATTACCGGATGCACTCGATGTATTGATGCGTGTCCTGCCGATGCCATCATCAGCATCGGCGAACAGGTCGAGGTCAATCCGTTCCTGTGTCAGGGTGGCGGCGTCTGTGCGACAGCCTGCCCGACAGGTGCAATGACGTACGCGTACCCACCCGTTGACGACGTCATGACTTCGCTGCGAGCGGGGATTCGTTCTCTGGTCGACGCAGGCGTTCAGGATCTGTGTGTGCTGATACATGACGACACTCGGGGGAAAGAGCTCACCGAGGCTGCGTGCGAATCGTTACCCGAAAACGTCGTGCCTCTGGGCGTGGAGGAGGTCGGGTCAGCGGGCCTGGACCTGTGGCTGTCGGCTTTGAGCTGGGGCGCCGCGACGGTGCGAATTCTTGCGGGCGACAATGTGCCGCCATCGGTCGCACAGGAGCTGAACCATCAGATCAAGGTTGGTCAGCATTTTCTTCAGGCGACGGGTGCGGGTGAGAACCGTATCGCAGTAATTCAGCCTTCGACGGCTGAGTCTTTTGTCGATGAACTGACTCATTCGATCACCGACGTGCAGTCAGTGGACGGGGCCACAACGTCGGGTCATGCACATGTTTCCGGCAAACGTAATGCGATCCGGGTCGCGCTCGATCATCTTGCTCGAACTGGCGGGGTCTCCAAGGATCAGGTCGAACTGCCTGCCGGGTCGCCGTTTGGAGAGATCATTGTTGATGCCCAGGCGTGTACGTTGTGCATGTCGTGCGCCAGTGTCTGTCCCGTCGACGCGATTACGCCCGGAGGCGATCTTCCCGCGCTGCGTTTCAGCGAGTTCAGCTGCGTGCAGTGCGGCACGTGTGAGGTTGCTTGTCCGGAACACGCGATTACGCTGTCGCCGCGCTATCTCTTTGATAACGATGCGCGCATGTCGACGCGCACGCTGCATGAAGAAGCCCCTTTCAATTGCGTGAGTTGTGGCAAGCCCTTCGCAACCGAAAGTGTGATGTCGCGGATGCGCGAAAAACTGGCAGGGCACTGGATGTTCCAAAAGCCGGAACAGATGCGGCGACTGGAGATGTGCGAGGACTGTCGTGTCAAAGATATGCTGATGTCCGAAGGCGGCCTGTCACCGAGTTCGCGCGAAAGCTAATGATTTCGGTGAGTTAACCGCGCTGACATCACGCATTGTTTTGCAGCGGAACCGATTCCACAGTTGTTCTGCAGTGCTCATTTTCGCTATACGAATGGTTTGAATGAGAACGGTTCTCGTCTGTTTGAGATCCAGGGCGCTGAATTTTTCTTCCCCGGAAAACGTGTGGAAACAGCGCAATTATCGGCGTAGGGTCTTGAGGCGTGCATTTCGCGCGGGTGAAGCCGCAACGCGCGAGTGCAGCGGTAAGTAATAAGTTCGTCAGGGTTGAGTAACAGGTAAAACGAATACACGCAGAGGCTCCGCTCACGCCATGTCCAGACAATAGATCTGGCCAATAGAGTTGCGGTGAAAGAGCAACCTGCATAAAAAAATCAGCGCAAAGAAGTACGACGTTTCGCAATCAGGAGCTGACAGAGATCAGCCGGCGAATCGCAAGGGACCACACAGAGGACCCCAGGACTTGATGGCACTGGCACGAAAAATTTCGGAGGAGAAATCCGTGACGGAAAACCTCGTCGCGGACGACTCGGTGCAGCGGGCGTGGACGTGGAGTCTGCTCGGCGCCATGCTGACGAGACCGCCCGAGCAGGAAGTTGTCGATGCGCTGACCGCGATTGCGGATCAAAGTGACAGTAACGCGCCGCTGGCGCCCTCATGGCAGGCCTTGCGTGCAGCCGCCCTTCGTGTCGACGACCCCGATGACGACACCTGTTCCCTCGCTTCACTCAACGACGAGTATCACGATCTGTTCGTTGGCGTCGGGCGCGGTGAGCTGCTGCCCTATGGATCCTGGTACGTCACCGGATTTCTGATGGACAAGCCGCTGGCAAAGTTGCGCACGGATCTTGACGCGCTGGGGTTCGAGCGCGCTGACGACGTTAAAGAACCCGAGGATCACGCCGGCGCTCTGTGCGAAATCATGGCCATGATCATCAGCACCGACGATATCAGCGCCAAGGCCGAGCACACGTTTTTCATGCGTCATCTTGAGCCGTGGATGGCGCGGTTCTTCCATGATGTCGCTGCCGCAAAGAAAGCAGATTTTTATCGACCCGTAGGTCAGTTTGGTGCCCAGTTCGTTGAGCTGGAGAAGGAGTTGCACAGCATTTAGGAATTCGGGCTAAGCCCGAACCAAAAGGTTGAAAGGTTCGTTCGGGCTACGCCCGAACAAAACAACAGGAGGTCATAGCAATGAGTGATGCGAAAGATCAGGGACG
>CALHMG010000362.1 GCA_938034705.1 uncultured Gammaproteobacteria bacterium | reverse complement strand
CCCACTTTCCCCGCCGTTCCCCATGTCCTTATGAATGAGAGCGCACCTGTAATGTGGGGAATGACTTACAGGGGTCACCAAAGCTTGTCTTTGCGGTGATGATGGCAGCACACCTGTGGCTACGATTGAAGCTACGGATGTTTAGAGCGCACCCTCTACCGAAACTCGCCGATTGCCGAACGGTGAAGCTTGTCGTCTCTACAGTAACGGAGCGAGAAGGTTTTGGATGTTAGAGCGATGTCACGGAACCCAACATCCTTAAGCCGCTGCCCTAAGCCGGGTATCGATATGTGGCTCACGTGCATCCAGCGCTTAAACGAGATTCGGACGTCGTTTCGACTCCGCTCGGGTATGTCAGCTTTGTAGGTATATCGGCCTTGTGGCGACGAAATCGACAGGACGAATTGGACGGTAGGTCCCTCATGACTGTATTGGTGGACGTGTGCGTTTCGCAGCGGTTCAACCAAATTAGACAGCAGGTCGGTCGCTGGTGATTTGACCAGCCCGTTGTCGGTGCAGAAATAGATGTCGACGCCGTTTGGTGTGAGATTTGTCAGGGTCTTTTCTTCTTGCCAGTCTGCGACTTGGCTAGGAAGTAATCCGATTAGTGCGACCAATGAAAACAAGCCTGAGGCTACTAGTACGGTTAGTGAATGCAGTCGAAAATTTCTCGAATTAATGGGTTCGACCGTAACCGGGTTGTTCCAGACAAAAGATATCAGAACACTCAAAAATCCCCCAATCGCGAAGGTGCACCAGATATCGGTGAACCAAAAACCACCGGGCACTGTCACTATCACAGCCGCAACGATGACTAAGAGGAGTGGTCGAAAGAATAGATGCGCGGGTAGTTTTTCGATCGAGGTGTCAGACATCTATGCCTCGAACTCTGAATCTGCGGTCGAGTATCTCAACCTATGGCTGTACTCGCCCCATGCGCCTGCCAGCGCGCCGAAAAGGATGGCTGGTGCCCAGCCCATGACGAGGCTGGCCAATTGGATCGCAGCGTTGTTTTCGCCGGGAGCCAGGAATGAAGTTGACCAGTAAACTAGGGCTTGGATGCCAACCATAAACAGGACTATCAGGGCGCCGTAAGCCAGCCCATTTCGCCCCGAGAGTCGACCCACAATGTATGCGGAAGGATTGGGGTAAAGAACAGTAGAAACATCATGATAGTGCCGATACGACCAGGTTCATTGCTCCCATCGAGCACAAACACGGTCAGCCAATTCACAGACAGGTAGCACGCGAATAGAAGCACCACTCCGATAGCAATAAATTTTGCGTGGGTAATCATTGTTGAGATAGAGCCCCGGTCAGCCTGGTTCGAAAAAATTGCGAAGAATTCGTCGTCTACTGACAAGATAGTCGCGCTAGTTTTGGTTTTCCGCGGCTTTGACAAGCTCGAGCCGTTTAGCGCCAGAGAATCCTGTAGCCAACGTGAAAGACAGTGGTGCTTTCTGGGACATTTCCCCACGAGGGCGCAGGGGCACTTGGGGAGCTACTCGTATTCATCACGCATTCGCGGTGCCATTCGTCGTCCGAGCGGATGTCGATCGCATGTGAGAGTGACTTGGCCGAGACCACAGCGCGCCTACCTGTTGATGGGTCTGTCGCATTCATAGCCCCGTTTGGCACGATTGCGGGTGATCCTGTGGCCGATTCAAGCTCAGCATTCGTCCTGGGCCGGCCCAGAGGTCAGTCACGACATCATGTCCGTCTTCAGACGGTCTGATAAAGCGATGTCTCACGACACCGACCTTTAAATTCCTGAGCAAAATCGAGTGCTTTGGCAGGCGGTCAGTGAAACCCGTCGAATAATTCGATTCTGATCCTGAGCCACGACATGCGCGATTGCGCGCGCACGTTCAAATTGGCAACCTCTTTTTGGCGCTCTGAACAGGGCGAACCACATCGAACAATCAAATCTAAAGGAAAAGTCTCGTGGCCAAGACGATGAAAGCGCTGGTGCTCAAACAACATGGAGATCTGGATGAGCTGCAGGTTGCGACGGACTATCCCGTTCCAGAGGCCCAGCCGGGGCATGTGGTCATCCGGGTCGGGGCGTCATCGTTCAACTACCACGATGTCTTCACCGTAAAAGGTATGCCCGGTATCAAGGTGCCGTTCCCCGTGATTATCGGCCTGGATATGGCGGGTGAGGTCACCGAGGTCGGCGCCGACGTCGACGGCTGGAAGCCCGGAGACCGGGTTCTGGTGAATCCGGTCAACAAGAAGAAAGGACTGATGGGCGAGATGCTCGACGGCGGTATGGCCGAATACTGTCTGGTGTCCGCGGACCAGCTCATCAGGATGCCAGATGGCGTCTCCTATGAAGACGCCGCGTCGCTGCCGGTGGCTTACGGCACCGCGCATCGCATGCTGATTACCCACGACACCGTCAAAGCGGGCGACAAGGTCATGATTCTCGGGGCCTCTGGAGGCGTCGGCACGGGCTGCATACTCATTGCCAAAATGCTGGGCGCCGAGGTTATCGCATGCACCTCAAGCGAAGAGAAGGTTGATGCGTTGAAGAAATTTGGCGCCGACCACGTGATTAACATCAACGAAGTCGAGTTTCACAAGTGGGCAATCGGCAAGTACGGCAAGCCCCAGCGGCGAAGCTATGAAGGCGGAGTTGATGTGCTGATTAACTACACCGGCGGGGACACCTGGGCGCCGTCTCTGAAATGCGTGAAGCGTGGCGGAAAGATTCTGGTTTGTGGCGCAACAGCCGGGCATGACCCCAAAGAGGACCTGCGTTACATCTGGAGTTTTGAGCTTGATGTCAAAGGCTCGAACAGTTTTTACGATGACGATCTGAACGGTCTGCTGGAGATGGTCAAGGCAGGGAAGATCAAGCCCGTCATTGACGAGGTGTTTCCTCTGGAAAAGGCTGCAGAGGGGCTGGCGTTGATTCAGGATCGCAAGGTGATCGGCAAAGTTGTCGTAACACCTTAAAAAGCCTCCGTCGGTGATTCCCGCAGTAACGTATCGTTAACCAGCCCGCAGTGCGGGCGAGCATCAAAAAGGGTTGTGAATGTCTGACGAAACAATGACGGTTGAGCGTGTTCAGAAAATGATCTCACGCGGACCATACCATCAGTGGCTGGGATTGGAGGTGATCGCACTGCATGATGATGGCATCGAGCTCAAGGCCAAATGGCGTGAGGAATGGGTTGTGAACCCTGACGGCGGATACACCCACGGCGGCATCCTCGCAGCTCTGGTGGACTTGACCGCCGACTGGGCCATGGTGATCAAATCGGGTCGTCCGTTTCCGACCATCGATCTGCGCGTCGACTACCACGCGCCCGCAATGAAAGGTGACCTCACCGTGCGTGGCAGGATAATCCGGCTCGGGAGTCGGGTGTCCTGCTGCGAGGCAACCGTATCGGACGAGTCTGGCAAGTTGATCGCAAGCGGTCGCGGCTCATACTCAACGTTCGTCAAGAAGTAACGACAGGCGCAAACGTGGCAGCAAACACTCGCTTTCACAATCTGGGCGATCTGATTTGCCGCGATCGCGACCTCGACAAGGTCGCTGTTGTCGACCTGGGTGGTGAATCAAGTCCTCGTGAGTTCACGTTCGGGGATCTCGATGAGGCTGCCAAAGGCGTTGCCAGAGCGTTGCTTGCACGCGGCCTGCAACGGGGCGAGCGGGTGGCGATACTGTCGGCCAACCGCTTCGAACATCTGGCCGCTTACTATGGGACGATGCGAGCCGGGCTGGTTTCGGTGCCCGTCAACTTCAAGTTCCCGCGGCAACTCATTCACTACATCCTGCGCGACTGCGGCGCGAAGCTCGTCTTCTGCGACGAGAAGCGTCGTGATGACTG
>CALHMG010000361.1 GCA_938034705.1 uncultured Gammaproteobacteria bacterium | reverse complement strand
CGACAACCAACGACAGCATCGGCACGGGTAGTCGTTGCCAGCACGTCTTAAATCCCTAAGTTTCAGCACATTCGGTGGACAGCGCCGTAGAGCGCCAAGTGTGAGTCCAGACCAGATTGAGGTGGTTGACAGTCACCTGAAAGCATCATCAAAACAGGCATCTCCAGTGATTGTCAAAATACGATCTATCGATTGAGCTTATCTGAACAGACGTTTTGAGACTGGCGATTGCTGGCAAGGACGTTGCAATACCGTTTGCGTCGGTATCACTCGCAAGCCGACCGGCCTTGCACAGGCAATGCGCTTTGCCCACCACGCTTCGCCCCGAAACGCCCGACGGGGCCTTGTGCCGTCGTCGGTTACAGCGGCCGAGCGGCGACGGGAGGATCATTAGATGGACCTTGATTTAACCGCCAATAAAAAATCGCTCGGCAAGCATATGGCCGCTTATCACCGGTGGCGGTGGTTTTCTCGCGTTTGTCGCCAAGAAAACGTGTTGTCGTTTCTGGCAAGCGATAGCGTGCCTTTGGGCCGGCACGTTATCGGCAACACGGGCTTTCGGATTCTGTTTGAATCTATGGAATCAAACGATTGCAGCAAAAACGCCAATTAATCCTCAAGAGGTCATCCGATGGATTCACTGAAAGACGCCCGCGTCATGCGCCTTCCCGAAGTCATTACCGTTGTCGGCATGTGCCGCGCACAGATTTACCGGAAAATGAACAACGGTACCTTCCCACAATCAGTTCGTATTTCAGCGAGAGCTGTCGCCTGGCGAGAAAGTGAGATTATAGATTGGTTGACTTCGCGCGCACCAAGTAAGGCGGCACCCACTCACGGCGTCGGTGACCCCTGAACAGATGGGCGATCCCAGAGAGAGCTACAAGGGGTTGGGGATTGGTAGCGTCACCAGTGTTGAATTCGAACGTCTCGCCCGCAATCTGGGCGCACATTCAGTTGACGACACGGTGGCACACGAGCGGCAGATCTAGGAGCTGAAGGGGACCGGGGCCCGAATCGGGCGTCGTCACGCTGGTCTTCGCCATGAGCTGACACGAACACCGAACCAGGTTTGGGCTCGTCGTGGTGGGGGTAGGCAACCAACCAAAGAGATTCGATAACCGGTGTTGCCCAGACACCTACACCATCGAATCCGGGCACAGTCACGATGCGTCGTCGACAAGACATCCTGTCCATGCCTACGTTGGTGAGTTGACGCTCACCGGTTGCG
The DNA here is from genome assembly GCA_938034705.1 of uncultured Gammaproteobacteria bacterium. GTDB lineage: Bacteria > Pseudomonadota > Gammaproteobacteria > Arenicellales > CALHMG01 > CALHMG01. The sequence continues at coordinate 2,742 of CALHMG010000361.1, read as the reverse complement.
AATTGTTCGTTGTGATCTGCTACCGACAGATGCACTAACGACCTGAACTGCGCGCATCAGACAGGCTGTATCGATACGCTTGGGCTCACGTGACGCTCTCGTATGGATCAGTGATCCAGGACGTCCGCATCCAGCGAAACGTCGACCGCGTCCATGGCGGAATCTTTGACGAGTTGACCGTAGTAACGAAACACCAGCGCCTCAACGGCGATCGCAAGTTCACGTGTGTCGTCTTTCCAATCCTCCGAGAACGCCAATCGATGCAGTAAGCGGGCAGTGGGCCTGATCACGAACCCGGGCCGCAGGCCGTCAGTTTTCTTGGTCCTGGAATCAAAACTCGGAACCTGCCAGTGAAATTCGGGATAGGACAACCCATCGTCCCGGGTTGCGTATTCATTACCGCCAGTATTAAACAGATGCTCGCCCAAGGTGCGAAGAGTGAATGTCCAGCGATTCGATCCGGACTGTCTGGCACCTGATGGGTTCGAGCCCCAGTCCAGCGACTCGTCGTCTTTCTGAAGGCCAGGCTGTAATTTTGTCAACTTGCGTTGCAGGCGGTCCTGGATGGCGCTCAGTGGATCAGATTGCATCGGCACCATCACGCTGGCGACGTCGCCAAACGAAAACACCAACGCGATCTTGTCAAATCGGTGCTCCATGAACGATATCGACCAGGCCACAGCCTCAATCGATTCGATGAACTCTGTGCGAGCTTGCCCCGGTGGCGGGAGCGACTCAAATCCAACCGCGAGTACCGCCGTCGCGTCAGTGGATGAATAATCTGCCAGGAATTTTCGGGTTGCGGCGCAAACCAACAGTGGCGCTGCCGTCAGCGCTGCTTCATTGCCCGACATGACACCAGCGTGCTGGGCCTGCATCTGAATACGACGCTGGAAGTTTTCAAGATGCGTTTGCTTATCGTAGGGTTCGTCATAGACCTCGGCGGTCGTACGATCCAGAAGACTCCAGAATGCCTGGTCTTCGGTAACGGTCAATTGAACGTCTTCGAGCACGGCATCGTTGTTGGCGCGTTCAACAATCTGCCCGTCGTAAACGCCGTCACCAGCCAGCCACTGCACCGACACCTCACTGTCGAAGGACTGGGTCTGCGCGTAATGGCTCAGCAGAACGACCTCATCACGAAAGTCTTTATAAGGTCTTTTTCGCTTCAAAAAATCTGAGGCTTCATCACTTTGCTCTTCCTTGAGCGTCTGCACTGAGTCCTTGATAAATTGATCCAGTTCTTCCGGCGATCGGGGAACGGTCAGTGATTGTTTAAAGCTTGTGATCCAGTCGGGTTCAGGTTCAGACGTGGATCCAGATGCCGTCTCGATCGAAGACACAGCGTCGTCATTGGATACGGAGGATTCAGGTATCTCGGCGCGGATGGGTGGTGCCGGTTGTGCAGTTTTTGCTTGCTGAGAAGCCGTCGCTCGTTTGGGTATGAAGCCTGCCTGTAAGCCAAAGGGGCGGCCGACACGATTCAGGGTCTCAACAGTCGGGTTTGCAAGATCACGTTCAATTTCAGAGAGCGTTCTGACGGGAATCGCCAGAATTTTCTGGGCGTAGTCGCGCTGATTCAGGCCCGTGGTCTTGCGCATCGCGCGTACCGCCTCGCCAATGGTGAGGGCACCACTTTGGATCTGCTCGATCAAAGCTTCGCGCTTTTCCCTTGCGCTTCGGTCATCCCGGGACTTGGTCATCATTGCTCTCTTTACAGGTTTGACAGACGCGCCGCATTCGCATCGATACGCACTCTGCGGGCCTCGATCACTGAATCATCGACCCCGGCGTCCACTAACAGTTGTGCGAGGTTGCCGACATTGTCAGCAAAGTCTTTCAGCGCACCGCGAAGTGTCGGGAATTGTCCTTCGTATTTGTCGACAACAACATCCCACTGAGGCTGTCCGCCGTTATCAATATCACGTGACCAGCGACAGACGCGCGAAATCCCTTCCGGATCCAGATACATCGGCGCAAAATCAAATAGCGGCGACAGCCGAGTGGTGCCATCTTCGTCGCGAAGCACTGCTGTATTGCGCGCGTGGTTATCGGTATTTCCCAAAACAACATTCGCAATGTCGCGCTTGATGTATTCAACAACGTCAGCTTCGGGGTTGGTTGAAAAGCGCATGATCGCGTCGACAAGATCCTCCTGGGCAATCGACGATCCGTAGTCACTGACACCGGCGAGTGAGGTCAGGCTCTCAAGCCCGAAGTAGTGCACGGAATCACCGCGGATCTCTCGGTCAAAGCGGGGCACGAATAATGTGTCTGCCTCCCAGTACAAAGGCGCATGCACGTCGAGTCCGAGGCGGTCAGCGACGTCCATGTACCCAGCTTCAGTCCGAAGAATCTGTCGATCAGTTTTGGTTGAGCCACGCGGGCGTTTCAGCAGCCAGTGGCCACCGATGTCGCTTTCTTCGAGCCGGCCCTCGGCGTGATAGCTGCCGTCTTTGGCCTCGTTAAGCAATACTTTTGGGGCGACACCCTGTACGTCAGACGCACCGGCGGCATACAGCGCGTGTTGGAATGCATATTCTACAAAGTGTTCGCTACGCGCGATGACATCGCGTTTATCAAACCCCGGATGCTGCATCATTGGCACGTGGGTACCATCTGGTGCCGGCACTTGCGCGTTCGTTTCGCGCTGCTCGACAGCCTCGATGATGCGGACGTTACCGGGTGGAAATGCCGTCGCGGTGACGAGTAGCGGCCAGTCAGCGCTCTCGCCATCGGGTA
>CALHMG010000360.1 GCA_938034705.1 uncultured Gammaproteobacteria bacterium | reverse complement strand
GTTTCATCCGCGTCGACGAAGAGTTTCTGAAGCGTCTCCAGGACCAGTACGTCGGCCTCGAGGCGCGGCGGGTGTCTGATCCAAATAACCAGAAACTACTGGCCGAAATTGCCACGACAGAAGAGCAGATTTCCGCTTACGAGAAGTCCCTGGCCTCGCGGATGTCCGATCGAAAGGACATCGAGGACCAGTTCCAGGACGATATCGACCGTTACAAAGAGATCAAGAAGAACCTGACGGAAGAGGAGACCAGTCTCGGTCTTAACTAGTACGACGAAAGTATCCTGAAAGGGCATACTAGGCCGGGCTTTAAGCCCGGCTTTTTTGTTCTGGAAAATTTTGACGCTATGAAGCTGCCCGGTCAGGACACCCCTACGGTCTATTTGATAGATGCGAGCATCTATATATTTCGGGCGTGGTTCTCGCTCCCGGACGACATCGTTGGTCGTGACGGTCAGCCGGTTAACGCACTGTTCGGGTTTGTACGCACGCTCTGCGAGATTCTCGAGCAGTCCAGAGCGGCTCACGTGTCGGTAGCCTTTGATACTTCACTGACTTCGTCCTTCAGAAACGAAATATATCCCGAGTACAAAGCCAATCGCGAAAAGGCGCCACCGGAGCTGAGCGCTCAGTTCAAAGCCGCGCGAGAGTTCAGTGAAGCGCTCGGTCTTCACAGTGCGGCGAGCGAAACCTACGAGGCAGATGATCTGATGGCCACGGTGTCTCATCGTATGCGCGAGGATGGCTTCAGAAGCTGCTTCCTCACGGCTGACAAGGACATTGCGCAACTGCTTGAGGGTGATGACGTGATCTGGGATTTTGCGAGGCGGCGCCTGATCACCCGTGATACGCATCTTCAGGATGTGGGTATACGGTGTGAGCAGGTACCCGACTACCTCGCACTGATGGGGGACGCCGTTGACAACATTCCAGGCGTCAAAGGGGTGGGCGCCAAGTCTGCAGCCGCGCTTTTGTCAAAATTTGATGATCTTGAAGACCTGTACACCAACCTCGCCCAGGTCGAGGCGATGGAGGTGCGTGGTGCGAGCCGAGTCATGCGGGCACTGGAGGAGGGGCGTGAGAACGCGTTTTTGTTCCGGCAACTGACCCGTCTGCACACCGATGCTCCGCTGACCGACCCGGATGGCATTGCGCGTCGCGACCCGGACTGGACGCACCTGGGGCTGCTGATCGACCGGTACAACCTTGGCAGTGGTTTTGCCGACCGGCTGCGGCAGGCGGCGTCATTCGGCTGACAAAGCCGCCCCGAAACCCGCGAAGTTGTGCATTGCTGTCGGACGACAAGCACTATCGACTTACGCGTAACCCCGACCCGGCAAGCCGATCGTTATATACTGGGGACAACCCGAATACCCGCTGGTCCGGACAAGCCGCTCCGGACCTGACAGCAACGGATCACGGCGAGCGACCCTGTAGCCCTTGAGCATGTATCTAGCGCACTTCGGACTGACCGAAGCGCCTTTCACGATTACACCGGACCCGCGCTATCTCTTCATGAGTGATCGCCACCGCGAGGCGATGGCGCACCTGACGTTTGGCGTGACGCAGGGTGGTGGGTTCGTTCAGCTCACCGGTGAAGTGGGTACCGGCAAAACGACAATCTGTCGCTGCATGCTGACCCAGCTTCCCGAGTCAATCGACGTTGCGTTGATCACCAATCCGCGAATCAGCGAGCTCGAGCTCCTCGCGACGCTCTGTGATGAGCTGCGCATTGAGTACCCCGAGCCTGCCACTTCCAAGATTCTGCTGGATCGCCTGAATCAGCGTTTACTTGCATCACACGCTGCCGGCCGGCGCACGGTTCTGATTATCGACGAAGCACAGAACCTCTCGCGTCAGGTTCTCGAGCGCGTGCGCCTGTTGACCAATCTGGAGACCGCTAAAGAAAAGCTTCTGCAGATTATTCTGATCGGTCAGCCTGAACTTGCTGAAACGCTTGATCGACCTGACCTGCGTCAGCTTGCCCAGCGCATCACCGCGCGCTACAGCCTGGTGCCGCTGTCCGCGCGGGAAACGGGCGAATACATCGCTCACCGCCTCGCCGTTGCAGGGTGTCATCGCAAGGTGTTCACCCGTGGCGCAATCAAAAAGATATTCAAACGTTCCAAGGGTGTGCCTCGCATTATCAACGTGGTGTGCGACCGGGCGCTGTTAGGCGCTTACGCGTCCAATATCTCCGAGGTCGATACAGCGACGGTCAAGCAGGCGATCTACGAACTGTACGGCGACGAAACATCCGACTCCGGCGGCATGCGTTCGTGGTTACGATACGGGGCTCTCGGTGTCGGTGCCCTTGCTGCGGCAGGTTTTGTGGGGTGGCTGCTGGGCGTCTCCGGTCCGTCCACGGACGCGGCCAGATCGACTACCGCCAGCGAGATCACCACACCGGAAAAGTCAGACAAGTCTGTTGCTCAAAGTGAGACCAGCGTCACGTCCGAGGCTGTTGCCGGGCAGGTCCCGGAGACGTCACCAGTCACTGAAGAAGCCGCTGGCGCCGAGCAGCCGGCTACGGACAATTCGGTTGAAGCACCCGCCGTGGCACTGACGCCCGCCGCAACGGACGCCCAGGCTGAAGGTGCGCCGGTGCCGCCGGGCATGACGGAGCTTGCCCCAAAGGCCGATGCGGATACTGCCAGTCCCGTATTGATCGAAACCCCCGAAACCCCGTCAGCTTCCAGCTCCGAGACTGACGACGCTGCCGAAACCGCAGCCAGCTCTGAAGCCCCGGCAGCGCTCACGGTCGCCATGGCAGCGCCCCGGGACAGCACATCCGCCAAACCCGTGGACGCGACACCGGCAGCGGGAGCGACCGCGGCCGGTAAGGAAATTCTCGATTCCGTTCTGGCGACCGGCGATGATTCCCGTCTCAATCAGGCTTTCAGCCGGCTCGCTGGACTCTGGGGTGTGTCTATCGACGGCGCCGACGGTTCGGTTTGCGCAGCGGCGGACACGCATGGGCTTAAATGCATTAACGCCAACGGTGACTGGGACAGTCTGCGGCGATTCGACCGCCCGGTGCTGCTGCGACTCAAAACACCCGCAGATGCCGGCCAGCGTTATATGGTGGTGCGCAACCTGGATGATCTTGACGGTCAGGTTGTTATCGGTGGGCGTGGCGTGAGCTACCCCCTCAGTGATATTGAATCAGTCTGGAGTGGCGACTTTGTGATGCTCTGGCGTCCCGCGGTTTCGCGCACGGTGCTCGAACAGGGCGCGCGCGGCGAAGATGTGCTCTGGTTACGTCGGGCACTCAATTTTGTCGCCCTCAACGATGGCAACATCACTCCGGGCGACATCGAAAGCGAGGAATTTGACGCCACTTTGCGCGAGCGTGTGGAGCAATTTCAGAAACTCAATGCGCTGTCCGAGCGTGGCGTCGTAGGCGCTGAAACATTGATTACGCTGAATTCAATTGTCCAGAGCGGCATGCCGCGACTTACGCGTTTTTAGACGATGTCCTATATTCTTGACGCGCTTCAGCGTTCCGATTCCGAACGAGCCGTAGGCAACATCCAGACGCTGGACGCCCCTAACCGGCGTCCGCCTCCTGCACGTCGTCGCAAGCGAGGGGCTGGACTTGGCTGGCTGATTCTGTTGTTACTGTTGCTGGCTCTGCTGTTTGCGATCTATTTTTTTCGCGGCCCGCTGGTTCGGCAGGTCGAGAGCCTGGGCGTGGCCGTGCCACAGGTTCTGAAGACCGAAATTCCTGGCTTGCGCATCG
>CALHMG010000359.1 GCA_938034705.1 uncultured Gammaproteobacteria bacterium | reverse complement strand
CCGGCGAGAATACGGGTCAGGTCCAGTGCACGTATACCTGTCAGAGGTCGTCCACTGGTTTCAAATGGCTCGGGAGCGCTTTCGCCGATCTTGATGATCTCAACAATAGGTTTGGCGGCCAGAACTTGCCCATGGGGATGTTCGAGCCATTCATCATTGCTTCGCACCATCGCACCACAGGCCCGTGCTTCGTCAATTGCGGCCTCAAGTTCCAGTGCATCCCAGGTCGCGACAGCGTCGCGCACAGATTCTGGTGAGAACTCGCACTTGAGAACACCGAGAACCCGATCTCTCAGGTTGGGCAAACCAAAGTGCGGCAAAAACCATTTCCCATCCTTGGTGGGCCAGGGCTGCGTGATCTGAATCATGCGCTCATGCCCAGGGTTGACGATACGCTCGAACGACCCGTCGGCCTGTCGCTCGCGCATGAATCGGGTGCTGTTAAGCGCGGCCGCAGCGTGTTTGACGTCTACGGTTGCAACCTGTCGCCGGCTTGTTTTTTGCTGCCAGATATCATTGACGGCAACGCCCACTCCTGCGACCACTGACGCGCAGACTTCACCGATTTTGAAACGGGTGGAAAGTACCGGGTCGGCGCCACTAATTGACATCTCACCCGGAGCCGGCATTCCTTGCCCGCGTACACTCATGACCTCTTCGAATGGGCTGGTCATATTTTTTCTTTTCTCTTGCGTTGTGGTCAAACCTGTTCAACAACCGCACTGCCGCGGCGATGAAGAAACTGATTAATCTCGATCCGCCCCCATACTCCCGCCTTGAAAAACGGATCGGCCTGATGAAACGCCTCGGCTGCAGCCCGGCTGCCACGTACCACAAAGAAACTGCCGGTTGGTGTCTCACCATCATCGGCGACTGTGGGCCCAGCCATTACAATATCGATCGTCGCCGCATTCAGGTGGGCACGGTGCGCGTCGTAGTTGTCCATGCGAACAGGCAGCTGGCCGGGCTTGTCAAACGCACTGATAATCCAGAGCCTGGATTCATCTGCGTTGGCTTCCATACCGTCCTCCGAAAAAGTCAGGTGATTGGCGTTATCGCTCGATTGTGCCATGCCCCGTCACAGAAGGTATCCGTTCGACCACAAACGGACTCGGGCGCTGAAAACCTCACAGACTGGCGTATTTTGTCGTAAAAATCGCTCCCGCATCGCGGCGACCACGTTTCGTATCTGGTCAGACAACGCGATGGGGCAACGCAAGTCTGCTCGCACGATCCGCCCTGGCACCGCGCCATTGCGAGGACGACATGCCGAGTTCAAGTTGTCAAATTGACCGGCGTATTGGATGTGTCGCGGCAGCCAGACGGATGCCGTGCACCCTGACGTCTAGAACTCGTAGCGCGCTCCGTCACCTACGGCAACACCACCGCGCGAGCCGGTGTTATAGCGATCGGCAAAGTTATCGGCCAGCGGCCGGCCGTCCCGGATATTTACCCAGAAACGATAAAGACAACGTCGCTTGTCGACGTCTTCAAAATCTTCAAAGTTGGTTCTTGAATGAAAGAGACTGTGATTGCTGATCATCTGGATGTCGCCAGGCTGCAGCTGGAACCAGTAGCAAAGATCTTCGCGAAGCGTCACCGCACGCATGAAATCAAAAGCCGCGCGTTCTTCACCTGTCATCGGCTCACCAAGTTTGTTGATCGCGTTTTCGATCATTCGAGCGTTGAACGAACAGCTCACGCGGTTCGCAAAATAGCTGTAGATAGGAATACGACGATTCGTAAGCTCATTGATGTCGCCGGTAGGACCTTCACCTCGAAGGTCGTTATAAAAGCCGCGATACAGAACATCGAGGTGCTCCGGAGCTTCTTCAAGAATTGTGTTGTACACCGTAGTCGAACTCACCACTCGACTGCGCCCACCACTTTTCGCCTGCCGTACACACAGCAAGGTTGTCATGTCAGATGTGTCGACATGAGGCAGAAGCTCGGCATTAGTCGCAAAACCACGCGTGTTGCGATCAGCATACGAGTTACCTTTGTCCGTAACCTCGGCAAGCAATTGTCCTTTAGAGTTCTGCGAGATGAGATCCCCGGCATAGCCGCCGAACCCCCAGTACAGGACTCCGAGAGTCGCCCGGTCAAGCGTATCAACCGGAATGCCGCTGAGCAGCGCGATCCCGCGACCGTTCTCTACATTGTCGACCAGACGTTCAATGATGGGCCCGACCGTGGGCAGCGGAAAATCCTCGCGCCCAAACTCGCCAACCTTGAGGCCGCGTTCACAGGCGGCGCGTGTCGCCGATAACAGCTCATCGAGCTCGGCCTCGGTCAAGCGGTGTCGCCACGATGTGTCCTGCTCAAGTTGCTGCGGCAGCCACGCAGATGGCTCGACAATCGGTTCTCGTCGTTGGGTGTTCGAGTGCGTCGTCATTAGTCTTGAATTCTCAAAGCCAGCCTGAAGTGTTATTTAAGATGCAAATTCATGTATTGTCGACTCGCGTTCTGCGCAACGCACCTGCAACGATCGCGCACCGTGCGATCTCCGGCTACTTACCCGAAAACGTTGTGTCCCATGCATAGAATTTACGTCAGCGACGACTCCGTTCCGCTTGAGGAACACCTGCAGATTGTTCGCCTGCTGCAGGACAATGATGTGCTCTACACCGAGCGTCCTCGGCTGATCGGCACCCTCTTTCGTTTCGGTTCGCGCGGACCCGGTAGCGATTTCATGGTCGAGACAGAGGCGGAGCGGGACCGCGCGCGAGCGCTGATTGATGAATATCAGGCGCAGATGATTTCGGAGTCACGCGCAGAGTACGAGAGCAAAAAGTCGTCTAATCGCCTTCGCGAGATCATTGGCTGGGTCATCAGCGCGCTGGTAATCGGTGGGTTGCTCTGGCTGTCTTTGAAAATCGGGTTTTAACGACGCGATTCAAAGTCCTCTGCGATTTGATTTAGCGTTGCGCGTTGGGAAAAAAGAGTTGCTTCCCCTGCTGCTTGAACGAAGCAATCGCCTGCTGACCATCATCTGATACAAGCCAGTCGATCACCCGCTGTCCACTGCTCGTGTTCACGTTCGGACATTTGTTCTGCGAGACCAGAATTACACCATACTGGTTGAAGAGCATGTCCGAACCTTCGAGCAGCACACGCGAGTTCCCTTTGTTCTGAAAAGCGATCCACGTCGCTCGATCGGTGAGCACGTAGGCCCCCTTACCCGTACCGATATTCAAGGTCGCCCCCATGCCGGAACCTGTCTCCAGGTACCAGCGACCCGAAGCCGGTCCTGGATCCACGCCAGCGTGTTCCCAGAGAGCCAGCTCTTTTTTGTGTGTGCCGGAGTCGTCGCCTCGTGAAGCGAAAAGTGACTGGGTTGAATGGATCGCCCGCATCGCCTGTTTCACATCAGCCGCCGCCGAAATTTCAGCGGGATCGTCAGCGGGGCCAACGATCACAAAGTCGTTGTACATCAGGTCCAGTCGCTCAACGCCATAACCATCAGCGACGAACTTTTCCTCGGCAGATTTTGCGTGGACAAGCAGCAGATCGGCGTCACAGTTACGGGCGTTGCGAATTGCCTGCCCGGTTCCCACCGCTACAACGTTCGCATTGAGTCCGGTCGCCGCTTTGAGCTTGGGCAACAGGTGGTCGTACAGACCAGAATTACGGGTAGACGTCGTTGACTGAAGCAAGATCGATTCACCGTTGGCAACCGCATCGCTCATCAACAACGTTGTAACCAGCGCCAAACCGCCTGCTACCAGCCGGATCGACGACACCGGCAGGCTCATGTCCAAACGAATTGCGCGCCACGCAGTCACTCGATCGTCCTCTACAGGGCTCTTGGATAGATATAGGTACGTTTGCCAAGAATTGACGTCGACTCTGTCACCTGCAGCTTGCGCCCCTCTTCAAACTGGATGGTCTGTGGCAGAAGCACTTCGGCCATGTCGCCGCGTTCCAGCTTTACCTGCGCCAGCACCTCGGTCCCCGTAGGCTTGTGCTTCACCGATACTGATTCCATCACGCCTGTTAGTTGCTGACTGCTGACCTGAACGCGCAGCAGCAGATAGCCAACAACAAGCGGAATAAGAACCGCCGCAACCACTACCTTGAGCTGGCGGAACTTGCGCTTTTCGCGTTCGAGAATGGCTTCTCTTTCTTCAGGAGTCATCGGCGTCATTCCACGATTGTAAGCTGTTTTCCCCCGATTTCGACATCGATCACGACACTTTCCGCGTCAGTTCCGACTGCCCGGTTGACGCGGGTGTGTCACACAAGCGTATTCTCGGAACACTCTCCAGCACGCGCACACAGCATGGACCACGACGCTTCTGATTCAGGCAGTCCCGAAACGACCAGAGCCAATCGGTTCTGGGCATGGCACCCGCCTCTACCGCTGCAACGCATACCCGTGTTCATGTGGCCGCCGAACTTCAGTGCAATGGTCCGCTACCTGCTGGGTGGCACATTTCTCGGCGGGATCATCGTGCCTTTTGTCATTACGGCTGCGATTGTCTGGTTCTGGACGACACCCCCGATAACGCGCTTCATCACTGTCGACGGCTCGCTGGTGATTCAGCTGTGGATACGCAACGTCGGCCTCATGACGCTGTTTGCGGGCGGACTGCATCTATTTTTCTATGTCGCCAGACTCCAGGGCGATGATCGCCGATTCGACACTCGCGACATTCGCATCAATCGTCGATTTCTCGCAGGAAGACAGCTCATCGACAACATGTTCTGGACTCTGGCCAGTGGCGTAACAGTCTGGACGCTGTATGAAACATTTCTGTTCTGGGGAATCGCCAATGGTTACTTCCCGGGATTTATGAACTGGCATGAACACCCGGTGCTGTTTGTCGCAATGTTTGTATTGATCCCGTTCTTTACGTCGATGCATTTTTATTTCGTACACCGTCTCCTGCACTGGCCACCTCTGTATCGAGTCGCCCATGCCTTACATCACCGCAACGACAATCTTGGCCCCTGGTCCGGTCTCTCGATGCATCCTGTTGAACATCTGATCTACCTGAGCAGCATTCTCGTCCATACGGTCGTTCTGTCGCATCCGCTGCATATTCTTTTTCACCTGCACTGGAACACTCTGGGCGCTGCAAGTTCTCACGCGGGCTTCGAGGCGATCAGAATTCGCGGCCGAAATGTTTTCGCGCTGGGCTCATTCCATCATCAGCTTCATCACCGTTTTTTCAACTGCAACTACGGCAACCCGTTCATGCCCTGGGATCGCTGGCTCAACACCGATAACGACGGTACTGATGAATCCATTGCCCGCATGCGTGCGAGAACGTCGACATCATCTTGACAAAGTTGGCGCCGATTGCGCCTCGAGTGTCACGGTGATGCTACACCTCAGAGAGACAGTGACGTCTATTTAGGCGATTGCGCCCGCCTTGCACATCGAGATGATCTGGACCGGTACACTCGCCGCGTGTTTCTGGTAACGGATTTTGCGAAGGATCGCGAAGCCAGATGATCGCGAACGCAAGGAGGGAGAGCCCTGCGGATCGCATTGGGAGGATGGACATTGAATAGTCCTGCAGGGAACCGCGCGTTGTCGCGGCAGCTATTTGCTCGCACTCAATTTGTACTTTTATGCCTGGTGGTGTCGGCGCTACTCGTAGCGGCCAGAGCGTATGCTCTGCCACCAGGGTTTTCTTTTACCAATATCGCGACCAACCTTAATCAGGGTGTTGGTTTCGCATTTGCACCTGATGATCTGGTTTACGTTGCCGAGAAAGGTGGCCGCGTACGGGTGATCGACAACGGCAGTCTGCTCAATTCGCCGTTTATCGACATCTCGTCCCAGGTCAACAGCTCACGCGATCGTGGGCTGCTGGGTATTGCAGTAGATCCTGACTTTCCGGCGAGACCGTGGGTATATCTACTGTTCACCTACGATCCACCGGAACTCGCGTCGCTGGGCCTTACCGGCCGCGCCGCACCCGACGGAGCCGGCAATCGGGTCTCACGACTGATTCGTGTTCGCGCTAGTGCCGCAGACGGCTATCGGTCGGCGGTCGCGGGATCTGAAGAGATCCTGCTTGGCACCAACAGCACCTACGAAAACATCGGCGAACCCGGCGGTGGGCCCCAGGCCACAACCCCATCGTGCAATGACTGGGGACGTAACCAGCCGTTTGGCGCGCCCGTTGTTGACTGCATTCCTATAGACGAGGAATCACACACCATCGGCTCGCTGCGCTTTTTACCGGACAGAACACTCCTCGTCAGCAGCGGCGACGGCGGCAGCTATCGCGGTGTTTCCGAATTTGTACTGCGAGCCCAGAACCTCGACAGTCTTGGCGGCAAAATTCTTCGCATCGATCCGGACACCGGACAAGGACTCGCCGACAACCCTTATGTTGTGGGTGGCAATACGACGTCGAATCGTTCACGCGTTTACAGCTACGGACTCCGAAATCCTTTTCGATTCACGTTGCATTACTCAACCAACGAGCCGGTGATCGGTGATGTGGGCTGGACGCAATGGGAAGAAGCCAACTACGGCAGCGCCAAAAATTTCGGCTGGCCGTGTTATGAGGGAGCCAACGGTACCAGCGCCGTGTTGAGCTCGTACCAGAACTTTGACGTCTGCCAGGCGCTGTACGCCAACCCGGGATCCGTTGAGGCACCGTTTTTCTCGTACAACCACAACGGCCTGGGTGCATCTATTCAAATGGGTGACTATTCGATAAACAACAATTACCCAACGGAGTACGACGGCGCCCTGTTTATCAGTGACTACAACCGCGGTGTCGTCGAGACGTTAACCACCGGTGCGGGCGGCAGCGTTTCTTCGACAACATTCGAGAGCGGCATCTCGGGAATTACCCAGATTTCCCGAGCGCCGAATAACAAGCTCTGGTTTCTGAATATCATCTTCGGAACCCTTCAGGAACTCGAATACACGAGCAACAATGAACCGCCAATCGCGGATTTTGTCGTGGGAACACCGAGCGGACCCGGGCTGCTCACCGTGACGGTGGACGCCAGTACATCGAGCGACCCGGATTCAGATCCCCTGACCTATTCCTGGACATTCGGAGACGGAGCAACGGGCTCGGGAGTTACAACCTCCCATACCTACTCGTCCGGGGGCACTCGCGAAATCACGCTCACCGTAAGTGACCCGTCCAGCGCCACTGCCAGCGCAACCCGGACGGTAACCGTCGGCAATACGCCACCGGTGGCAGTGATTAACTCACCCAATCCCGGTTCACTTTATTCGGCCGGGGCAACGGTGAGCTATTCAGGCAGCGCAACCGATGCCGAGGACGGCACGCTGACGGGTGCAGACCTTACATGGAGTGCCGTTTTGTTCCACAACCAGCACTCGCATCCGGACTACTACGCAGCGACAGGCGCCAGCGGCTCTTTCGCGTACGAGGATCACGGCGACAACACTTTTCTGAGACTGTGTCTCACGGCAACCGACAGCGCAGGCTCATCGGATACGACTTGTCAGAATCTGTCCCCAAGAGAAGTCACCTACACGCTCGACTCTTCACCTGCGGGTGTGCCGCTTGCGATCTCGGGACTTTCAGGGCCTGCACCGTTCTCGGTCACCACGATCGTGGGTGGGCAGCGAACGGTGACCGCGCCTGCGACGACGGCGTCGGGCAACGCGTTCACGTCATGGTCTGACGGTGGCGCCTTGACCCACGATATCGTGATCGCGAGCACGGACCAGACGCTGACCGCGAGTTATTCGGCAAGCAATCAGGCACCAAAAATTTTCTGGCCCGGAAACCAGACAACCTCCGTCGGCGAAACCGTCTCGATTGATGTTGTCGCGCAGGACCCTGACAATGACCCGCTGGTCTTCAGCGCAACCAGTCTTCCACCGGGCACCGAGATCGACGCTTCAAGTGGACAGATCACCGGGTCGACGACAACGCCCGGAAACTATCCGGTACAGATCACCGTAACCGACTCGAACAATGCGACGGATACGACCAGCATCTTCTGGCGTGTCACGGGCACGAACACCAATGCTGACCCCAAAGTTCTGTGGCCGGG